>NZ_JANXTC010000287.1:0-16332 GCF_025356345.1 Tardiphaga sp. | reverse complement strand
GGTCAGGGAAAGCCAATTGAATTTCCCTGACCTCGCAAGGACGACCGAGAGATATTGCTCACGCCGCCTTGGCCAGCCCGACCTCCGCCCAGATCTCCGCCAAGGCCCGCACCAGATGCTCGATATCGGCGTCGGTGTGGTGTGGCGACGGGGTGATACGAAGCCGCTCGGTGCCACGCGGCACGGTGGGATAGTTGATCGGCTGCACATAGATGCCGTAACGGTCGATCAGCAGATCGCTGATCTGCTTGCAAAGCACTGGATCGCATACCATCACCGGCACGATGTGACTGGGATTATCGAGATGCGCGACGCCAGCCTGATCGAGGCGGGACCGCAACCGCGCGACGCGATCCTGATGCCTCGCGCGCTCCTGTGAACTGGACTTGAGATGGCGGATGCTGGTGAGTGCCCCCGCCGCCACAGCGGGAGGCAGCGAGGTTGTAAAAATGAAGCCGGAGGCAAAGCTGCGGATGAAATCGCAAATCGTGGCGGATGCGGCGACATAGCCGCCGATCACGCCAAAGGCTTTTGCCAGCGTGCCCTCTATCACCGTGAGGCGGTGGCTAAGACCTTCGCGGTCGGCAATGCCGCCGCCGCGCGGGCCGTACAGACCAACGGCGTGGACTTCGTCGAGATAGGTCATCGCATTGTTGGCATCGGCGACGTCGCACAGTTCGGCAATCGGCGCGATATCGCCATCCATCGAGTACACCGACTCGAACGCCACCAATTTTGGCGCCTGCGGATCGAGGTCCGACAATTTGCGTTCGAGGTCGCGCGGGTCGTTGTGCGCGAAAATTCGGGTTTCGGAGCGCGAATGTCGGATGCCCTCGATCATCGAGGCGTGGTTGAGTTCATCCGACAGAATTGTACAGCCGGGCATTCTTGATGCCAGCGTGCTCAGCGACGCCATGTTGGAGACGTAGCCGGAGGTGAACAGCAGCGCGGCGTCCTTGCCGTGCAGGTCGGCGAGTTCCTGCTCCAGCAACACGTGATAATGGTTGGTGCCTGCGATGTTGCGGGTGCCGCCAGCGCCGGCGCCGCAACTGTCGAGCGCCTCGTGCATCGCCGCCAGGACCGCTGGGTGCTGCCCCATGCCGAGATAATCGTTGGAGCACCACACCGTCACATCGTCCATTCCCGACGGATGGTGATGCGTGGCGCGCGGAAAGGCGCCCGCCCTGCGCTCCAGATCGGCGAAAATCCGATAGCGACCTTCGCGGTGCAGGACATCAAGCTGGCGGCGGAAATAGGCTTCATAGTTCATGAACTCCTCCCGTGGATGGATGCCGCAGGCTCGGGGCTGATGCTCAGGGATGTCGCCCCTTCGCTGCGTGGATGCTGCTCCAGGAAGCGCTGGCGAAATTCATCTTCCAGTCGTTGCCGCGCGTTCGGACGGGGCTTCAAGATGTCGCCGCCTGCTTTGACGACTACCATCGGATGTGCTGGCGCATTGTTGCTCTTGAGATCTGGACCATGTGGCATCGTGCCGTCCTCCGTGGGCCGCGGACGCATGCCCCATCCCCACAGGGTGATGGCAGGCAGCGGCAGCAGCATGAACCAGTGCTCGATGATCCCGAGCGCAAACAGCGTCGATACCAATGATAGCCCGGCAATCTCGAACGGCGACGCCGCACTCTCGACGAGGCGCTGCAGCATGATCACCAGCGCCGCCGTGGCCAGCGTCACCGACAGCGGGAAGAACGCGCTAACCGGCTTTTTCGCGAAGTAGGTTTTGAGAAACCGTACCGGCTCCGGCAACAGCGCGTCGTTGGTGACGGGGACGCCGAGGAACAAATTGATCTTGGCGCTCTGCCTGAGCACCCACAGCGCGACAAAAGTCGACAGCGCGACCTGGTTGGCGCCCTGCCATGTCAGCATCGCGATCGCCGCTCCACAGGCGAGCAACGCCGCCTCGTGATACAGGATCGCCCGCAGCGCGAAACCGAGGCGCGCGATGCCGCTCGCCTCCGGCGGACATGGCTCGGGCCGCGGCCCGGTCACCCAGCCTGCCAGAAATGCAATCTCTTGCGCTGCCCACAGCAGGATAGTGCCGGTGAAGGCCAGATAGGCGCCGCTCACACTGTCCCCATTTGTCGACACCGAGACGGCGTACAGCCCGGCCAGCAACAGACCCGCCACGCAGATGATCCTGAGCGCATGGCCCCGCCCCGCGCGTCCCAGCAGCAGCAGCACGGCGCCGGTGCTGAACCACCAGACGAAGGCTGCGAAGACGGGCGGAGTCAGATAGGAGGCCACGCCGCGTTCCTCACCACGCCGGCTGCAGCGAGATCCGCCGCGGCAGCACATTCGCTTTCGCCGGCAGCAGATACAGCCGGGCGAAGGCGAGCGCCGCTGCCACGGTCAGACCGAGGCGTTTGAGCTTGGGCACAACGCCGACTCGCGCCTTGGCATCGGCGATTTTTTCAGAGATCACACGCAGCCGCTCGAGGCCGGCGAGGAAGCGCGGGTCGTCGATGTCCAGCACCAGCGGAAACACCTGCTTGGAGATTTCCGAGGTGATGCGGAACACCCGCATGTCGTAATCGGTCGGATCCATGCCGAGCGCCTCGTGGAACGCCGGTCGCATGTGATCGCGCACATACATGGTGGCGTAGACCGCGAGCAGGAAGAATTTGATCCAGAGCTTGTTTAAGCCGCGCAGCAGCTTGGGGTCGGAGCGCATCAGCAGCGCAAATGCCTCGCCATGGCGGAACTCGTCGTTACACCACAGCTCGAACCAGTTGAAGATCGGATGAAACTGCCGATCAGGATGGCGTTCCATCTGGCGGAAGATGGTGATGTAGCGGGCATAGCCAATCTTCTCTGACAGGTAGGTCGCATAGAAGATGAATTTCGGCTTGAAATAGGTGTACTTCTTGACCTTGGTAAGAAAGCTGAGGTCGACGCCGATACCGTGATCCTTGAGAATCTCGTTGATGAAACCGGCGTGGCGGGATTCGTCGCGGCTCATGAAAGAAAATAATTCCTGGATTTCGCTGTTGTTGATGCGTTTCTTGATTTCCGCATAGAGCACGCAGCCGGAAAATTCCGCGGTCAGCGAGCTGACCAGGAAATCCTTGAATTCACGGCGCAGCTCGGGTGGCAGGCTGTCGAGATCATTCTTGAACTCGTCCGTCTTGATGAAATGCGCCTTGTTGTGATCGGCGCGCAATTCGGCCATCACGGCGTTCCATTCGGAGCGAACCAGGCTGACGTCGAGGCGATCCATCGCTTCATAATCGGTCGTGTAAAACCGCGGACTGAGGATAGTGTCCTGCCGCGCCTGCTCCGTGCTTTCCGCGCTGCCCCGGATCGGACGCGCGACGAATTTAGTTTGGCCCTGGCCGCCACCTTCCATGATAATCATGATGCCCTCCCGTCCGAAAAACTGACTTCGTAAAGTTCGGTCAATTCGAGGTAGCCTCCGATTTTCGCACGCAGCCGGTCGAGGGCGTTGCCGCGCATAATTGTCGCGGTTCGCCGCACCACCAGCCGCTCGCCGAACGGCACTCCGGTCGGCGCGTCATGCACCCACACCTCGTCGCCTGGCGCGATCTTCACATCGCCGTCGAGAATGACATGCGCGTGCAACATCTCGGAGGTCTGCTCGATCTCCACGGTGCAGGGCACCTCGACTTGCGTTCGCGCTTTCCACAGCCCGGTCATGATCGCGCTCCCGCCATCATCAGCCGCGCAAAGGCGCCGACATTGGCCGAGCCAAAGGCGGCGAGGTCGATCTGCTTGCCGGATGAAGTATCGGTCAATGTCAGTTGCCCGTTGGCGTAGCGCGTCAGCCGGAACGGCGGCCGCGGGCCGATGTCGCCGAGCTTGCGCTCGCGCGCCAGTCCGCGCAGCACCACGCGCACAAAGCCGTTGCTGCCCGGCGCCAGGGTCTCCACCAACTGGCCATCGCGGTGATCATAGACCAGTACCGCGCCGCTTTGGCCGTCGGCAAAATTGAGGTCGCGACTTTCGACCGCGGCCGGCAATGTCATGTGCACGCCGCCCGTCCCGGTCAGGCGCGCGGTAGCGACCGCGGCCAGCGCGAACAGCACCAGCGCCGCGGCGGCGAACAAACCGCCTCTGGGAATCAAGGGCTCCTGAACAGTCTGGCTCATGACGTCACCTTCATGCCGCGGCGCCGGCGGCGCTGGACAGATCTTCCGGCACAGCGCTGCGAACCGTCGAAACCGCCATGATCTGTGGCCCCGGCTGCCCGGTCAGCGCTTCGTTCAATCGCGCGGCGACTATTGCCGCATCTGGCACCGCGCGCAGCATCGGCTGCGATTCGATCAGTTTCCATGGCCGCACATGCGGCCACAGCAGCAGATGCGAGACACGCTCGCCCACCAGCTTCAGCGGGATCTCGCCGGAGCCATCGGAATAGGTTTTCAAGGCCGCGCTCTCGATCTTGCCGAGCGGGATATTCATGGTCATCGGCAGCGCGACGCCGAACTGCAGCAGCACACGCCTGCTGGTGATGGTATAGGTGGCGGCGCGGGCAAACAGCCAGGCCAGCCCGGTCAGCACGGCCGCGCTGATCAGCGCGGGTCCCAATGTCGCCAGCGTCGCCCAGGCATAGTCCGCGATCGCCGCACCGCCGGCATGCAGCGACCACAGCCGCCACGCCAGGAAGGCGCCAAAATACAAAGGCAATTCGCGGACGTGGAAGGCGCGCCACGCCAGTCCCTTGGCACCGGGCTTGCCTTGCCAGATCAGGCGTTCGCCTTCCGGCAGCGCTGCCGGCAGTTTGAATTGGCTGATCTCATGTTTCATAGCAACGGCTCCTGTCGCGCGGGCGTGGCGTAGAGCAGACCGCCCCCATAGTAACCGGCGATACGATCCTCCTCCCGCTTGGTGACCTGATCCGGATGCGCGAGCACGGGCGCGTCGGCGAACTGCCGACCGCGAATGGCGTGGACGCTGACGCGCCCGCGCGGTTGGTCGATCAAGGCGAAGGGCAGCGGCAGCAGCACGCGTTTTGACGACGAGGCGACGCCAACGCCGTCTTCTCCAACGATAATCGGTCCCGCCGCCCTGCCAGGCGGCACTTCGACCTCCACCTCCAGATAGCGCACCAGCGCCTCCGCGCGGTCGACCCAGACGTCCACCACCACGCCGCCGATGTCGCGATCGCAGCCGATCACCTTCATGCCGCGTGGGTCCGGATCGCGCGCTTCCAGTGTAGTCGCCGGCGTCAGCCGCAGCGGTACGATGGCAGGAATGTTCTCCATGCTCAATTCGGGAACATCCTCGCGATCAGCCCAGGAGCCCGGCCCGACGCCGTCGAGCAACGGATTGCCGGTCGGCGCATAGGGTGCGCCCGGCCAACGCGCGATGGGCGCCACCGCGACGTTGGTGCGGTCGTTGCCGTGGTTCGGCAAGGTCGCGACATGGCCGGTGCGCAGCGGATAGCGCTTCGGGTCCGGCATACGCGGAAAGCCATGCGCGACGCCGCCGCCGCCGGTGTTGGATTCCAGCGGATAGCCTTCGCGCTTGTCCTCGCGGCGCAGATAGAAGATCAGGCACGCGAAGAAGATCCAGAAAACGTAGAGCGTGACCTGTGCTACGTCCAAATAAGCATCGCCTTGCATGGGACGGCTCCTTTGTTGGCTAGCCTGGAAATTCGGAGAGGCCGAATTTGTGGGGAGATGAAGATTGTGAAACCTCCGGTCGCGCCGCGCGCACCAGCGGCCCGATCGCCACCAGCGTGGCGAACAGCAGCGCGATTTCGAAATGGTAGACGACGCTGTAGCCGACCGACGGGCCGGTTAGCGCACGACCCAGCATGCCGGAGGATGCCAGCGACGTGACGCCGTCGCGGATGCCGCCACCGAGTGCGATGCCGCCGCCCGCCGCGGTGGCCTGCACCGCGCCCCAGGTGCCAAGCGCCAGCCCGCTCTCGCCATCGCGCGCCAGTCCCATCGCCGCAGTCAGCGTGCCAGCCGCGAACAGCCCGCCACCAAACCCGATCAGCGCGGTGCCGATCCGGAACAGCAGCACCGAGTTCAGCGGCGCGGAAAAGATCACCGCGGCAAAGGCGAACACGCCGGCCACCGCGCCGAAGCCGGCAATACGGTACGGATCGGCATCGCGCCCCAACGTCCGCGCGGCGAGACCGAAGCCGCACAGCGTGCCGACAGCAAAGAAAGCGGTGAGCGCGGTGGTCTGGCCGACGGTGAGCTTCAAGATCTCCGCGCCATAGGGCTCGAGCAGGATATCCTGCATCGAGAACGCCGAAGTGCCCAGCGCCAGCGCCAGCAGCACGCGCACCGAGCCGCCGGAGTTACGGAACTTGGCCCATGACTGGTGAAACTCCGGCCGCTGCCGTTCAGCCGAGGTCAGCGCCGGATTGCGTGCCTCCTGCTTCCACAACGCCACGATGTTGAGACCCATCTGCGTCACCGCGACACCCTGGATCACCTGAATCAGTTTTATCTCGCTGAAGTTGCGCAGCAATTCGCTGAAGATCAGCGCGCTGCCGGCCATCCCGACCAGCTGCATCACATAGAGGAAGGCCACGACGCGCGGCCGCGCCTGTTCCGGGGCAAGATCGGTGGCCAGCGCCAGCCCCGCGGTCTGCGTCGTGTGCATTCCCGCGCCGACCATCAGGAACGCCAGCGCGGCGCCGAACTGGCCATAGACCGCCGGATATTCGCCGGTGCCGGACAGCACCAGCAACGCGAATGGCAGAACGGCGAAACCACCGAACTGCAACAGCGAGCCCATCCAGATATAGGGGACGCGGCGCCAGCCCAGAACCGAACGATGGTTATCCGATCTGTGGCCGACCAGCACCCGGAACGGCGCGAACACCAGCGGCAGCGAGACCATCAGCGACACCAGCAGCGTCGAAACGTCGAGCTCGACAATCATTACCCGGTTCAGCGTGCCGTTGAGCAGCACAATGGAAATGCCGGTGGAGACCTGGAACAGCGACAGCCGCAGCAGCCGACCGAGCGGCAGCTCGGTGGTCGCCGCATCGGCGAACGGTAGAAATCGCATGCCAAGCTTCATCCAGCCTCTCGCCAGTGTCGCTGATATCGGGGTCATCGCGGGATCATCTCCAGCGCTTGCGACGTATAGAAGCCGGAGGCGACGCGATGGCTGCGCGCGGGCGACCAGCGTTCCAGCCCCTGCTCGGCTTCCAGCAGATCGAGCAGTGTCTGCGCGGCGACCGGTTCAATGGCGGGCGCGCGGTCGCCGCGCGGAAACAGCCGGCCAACCGCGTGCATCAGTGCCAGCATTGGCGTCTTCGGCGCGAAGGTCACCAGCAGCGTCGCGTCGGTGCGCGCGGCGAGACCCGCCATGATGCGGCAGATATCGGCGGCGTGATAATGGATCAGCGAATCCATCGCGACGACGAAATCGAACCGGCCGAGTCTGGCATCGAGCATGTCGCCGGACCGAAAGTCGATCGATGACGGATCAACATCTGGCGGCATACGTTCCCGCGCGACGGAAACAAGCGTCGGCGAAAGATCGATCGCCACCACATGGGCGCCGCGTCGCGCGGCCTCGATCGACAGCGCGCCGGTCCCGCAGCCGGCGTCGAGCAGCCGCGCACCGCGGAGATTGTCCGGCAGCCACGACAGCAGCGTAGCGCGCATCTCGTCGCGGCCGGCGCGTACGGTGGCGCGAATGCGACCGACCGGCGCATCCGATGTCAGCCTCGCCCAGGCCTCCACCGCGGTACGGTCAAAATAGGTCTGCAACTCGCCGCGACGCTGTTGATAGGTGGCGACGCTCATCGGTCCAACCCCGTTCAATCGAATCCAAGCAGGTCAAAAATCTCGCGGTCTTTCAGTGACTGGCCGGAGGTCGGCACCACCCGGCCCTCCCATAGCTCGGTGGCAAGGCGCATGTATTCGTCGGTGACGGCCCTCAGCTCCGGCGTCTCCTCCATCTCGAACAGAGTCGATTTCTTCAGCCGGCTTTCGCGGATGACGTCGAGGTCAGGGAAATGCGCGACGCGGTTGAGGCCGGTGCGCGCGTTGTATTTGTCGATCTGGTCGGTGTCGCGGCTGCGATTGGCGATCACGCCACCGAGCCGCACGCCGTAGTTTTTCGATTTGGCTTCGATCGCCGCGACGATGCGGTTCATCGCAAAGATCGAGTCGAAATCATTGGCGGCAACGATCAGCGCCCGGTCGGAATGCTGCAGCGGCGCGGCGAAGCCGCCGCACACGACGTCGCCGAGAACGTCAAAGATCACCACGTCGGTGTCTTCGAGCAGATGATGCTCCTTCAGCAGCTTCACGGTCTGGCCGACCACATATCCGCCGCAGCCGGTGCCGGCCGGTGGCCCGCCCGCCTCCAGGCACATTACGCCGTTGAAACCTTCAAACACAAAATCTTCCGGTCGCAACTCCTCGGCATGGAAGTTCACGGATTCGAGCACGTCGATCACCGTCGGCACCAGCCGCTTGGTCAGCGTGAAGGTCGAGTCATGCTTGGGGTCACAACCGATCTGCAACACCCGCTTGCCGAGCTTCGAGAACGCCACCGACAGGTTCGACGACGTCGTGCTCTTGCCGATGCCGCCCTTGCCATAGACCGAGAACACTTTTGCTGTGCCTATCTTCAGAGCCGGATCGAGCTGTACCTGCACGCTACCTTCGCCGTCTCCGCAGCGCGATGCGCTTTTCAGCCTGAGATGACCTTCCAGCGCAGATGGACGGGTCTGGATGTTCATGCGGCCACTCCCACGCCTTCGAGGCGATCTTCGAGTTCTTCGCCGGCGCGCCTGAGCACGTCCAGCATCTCGGGATCGGGCGTCCAGTAATTGCGCTCATGCGCCTCGATCAGCCGGTTAGCGACTTTGGCGGAGGCCACCGGATTGAGCACGGCGAGACGTTCGCGCATCTCGGGATCGAGCACGAAGGTCTCGGTGAGCTGGCGATAGACCCATGGCGCCACTTCGCCTGTTGTCGCCGACCAGCCCATCGTGTTGGTGACGTGCTCCTCGATCTGCCGCACGCCCTCAAGCCATGTTTGAGCATGCCCTCGTACCATTTCGGATTGAGCATCCGTGTCCGTGTTTCCAGCGCGACCTGCTCCGACAGCGTACGCACGGTGCCAGCGCCACGGGTCTGGTCGCCGATATAGACCGGCGCGCTCGCGCCGCCCCGGGCGCGCTTCACCGCTCGGCTGATGCCGCCCAGCGTGTCGAAGTAATGATCGACCGTGGTGACACCGAGCTCGACGGAATCCAGATTCTGGTAGGCCAGATCGACGGTGGCCAAAGCGTTATTCAGCAGCGCGGTCTGCTGCACCGGCTGGCCCTTGCAGCCATAGGCGAAGCTCTTGCGCCGCGTATAGGTCTCGGCCAGCTCGTCCTCGTCGTCCCAGCGACCGTTCTCGACGAGGTGATTGACGTTAGAGCCATAGGCGCCGTCGGCATTGCCGAACACCCGCAGCGCCGCGGTTTCGATGTCGCCGCCATGCGCGGCCTGATAGGCCAGCGCATGCTTTCGCACGAAATTATTCTCGACCGGCTCATCGGCGGACGCGGCAAGAAAACAGGCCTCGGCCAGCAGCTTGATCTGCAGCGGCAGCAAATCGCGGAAAATGCCGGACATGGTGATGATGACGTCGATGCGTGGCCGCTTCAATTGATCGAGCGGCAGCAGTTCCGCTCCGGTCAGCCGTCCATAGCCGTCGAAGCGTGGCCGCGCGCCGAGCAGCGCCAGCGCCTGCGCGATCGGCGCGCCCTCGTTCTTGAGATTGTCGGTGCCCCACAGCACGATTGCGACCGATTCCGGCAGGCCGTGGCCGCCCGCGGCATGGCGATCGATCAGCCGTTGCGCCTGCGCGGCGCCGTCCTGCACGGCAAAGGCGCTGGGAATCCGGAACGGATCGAAGCCGTGGATATTGCGACCGGTCGGCAGGATCGCGGGCGTACGCAACAGATCACCGCCCGGGGTCGGCCGCAGAAAGCCGCCATCCAGCGCATGCAGGATGCCGGGGATCTCCTGGTCCTGCGCCAGCAGACGATCAATCGCGGCGAGTTCATCAAACAGTGCGAGGTCGGCGCCGCGGTCCGGCTCCGGCCTGTCGCCGCGCACCACCGCTTCGAACAATTCGCGCGCCGGCCGCACGCCATGCGTGGCATCGGCTACTGCCTGCAGCATTTCGATGCGCTGCTCGACCGAGGGCGCCTCGCCGACGACGTGCAGTCCATGAGGAATCAGCGTGTATTCCAGTTCGAGTACGGAGTCGCTCAGGGTAGCGATCACCTTCGCAGCCTTACTGCCCCAGGCCGGCGCAGCGTCTGCAAGCTCCAGCGCGCTGGCCTGTGCCTGAATCAGCGACGCGAGGTTGATGCGCTCGCTGTCATCCTGCTTCCGCGGCGGCAGCACGCGCCAACGCTCGATCGACGCCTTCAGCTCCACCAGCCCCTTGTACAGTCCGGCATGCGCCACCGGCGGCGTCAGATAGCTGACCAGCGTTGCCGCCGATCGGCGTTTTGCAATAGTGCCTTCGGAGGGATTGTTGGCCGCGTAGAGATAGAAATTCGGCAGATCGCCAATCATGCGGTCCGGCCAGCAGGCGCCGGACATCCCCGCCTGCTTGCCCGGCATGAATTCCAGCGCGCCATGGGTGCCGAAATGCAGCACCGCATGGGCGCCGAAATCCTCGCGCAGCCAGCGATAAAACGCCGAGAACGCATGCGTCGGTGCGAAGCCCTTTTCGAACAACAGCCGCATCGGATCGCCTTCATAGCCGAAGGCGGGCTGAATGCCGACGAAGACATTACCGAAGCGCTCGCCGAGCACGAAGATCGCACTGCCATCGCTCTGCTGCCTGCCCGGCGCGGGTCCCCATTGCGCCTCGATTTCACGCAGGTATTTTTCGCGGGTGACGTGATCGCCGGCGGCGATGCGCGCATGCACATTGGCATCAGCCCCAAAGCGGCTGGCATTGCCACCGACAATGCGCTCGCGCAGTTCGTCGGTCGATCCCGGCAGCTCGACCCGGTAGCCCTCGCGATGCATGGCGCCAAGCGTCTGGTGAAGCGACTCGAACACCGAGAGGAACGCGGCGGTGCCGGTGTTGCCGGCATTAGGCGGGAAGTTGAACAGCACAATGCCGACCTTGCGTTCAGCACGCGCCGCGCGCCGCAAGGCCACCAGCCGCAGCGTGCGCGCCGCCAGCATGTCGGCCCGTTCGGCGCAGACATGCATGTCGCCGCCGATCTCGGATCGCTCGAACACGCAGGCCCGCTTGCAACCGGTGCAGGCGATGCCCGCGCCATCGGAGCGGCCGCCATAGACCATCGGCCCCGCCGCGCCATCGAGTTCGGGGATCGCCACCATGATGGTGCTCTCCACCGGCATTAGCCCGCGGTCGGAGGCGCCCCACTGCTCCAGCGTCTGGAATTCGACGGGGTGCGCGGAGAGATAGGGCACATCGAGCGTGGCCAGAATATCCTCGGCGGCTTTCGCATCATTATAGGCGGGGCCGCCGACCAGCGAGAAGCCGGTCAATGACACCACCGCGTCGACCGCGCCGCGCCCGTCCTTCATGAAGAAGCGTTCGATCGCCGGGCGCTGGTCGAGCCCGCTGGCGAAGGCCGGGATGACGCGCAGGCCGCGCGCTTCAAAGGCGGCGATCACGCCGTCATAATGGTCGCTATTGCCCGCCAGCAGATAGGACCGCAGCAGCAACACGCCGATCGTGCCCTTCGCATTGGCCAGCTCAGGCAACTCCTCGGCGCGGTCGGAAATCCGCGTCTTCATGCGCGGATGATAGACGCCGATATCGGCGTAATCGACCGGCGCCGCCGCCTTGACAAGGCCGCGCAATCCATGGCGCGGACCATCGGCATAACGGTCGACCAGCAGCCGCACCATATTGGCGATGTTGGCCTCCGAACCGGCCAGCCAGTATTGCAGCGTCAGGAAATAGGCGCGCATGTCCTGCGCTGTGCCCGGGATGAAGCGCAGGATTTTTGGCAGCCGGCGCAGCATCGCCATCTCGCCCCGGCCACCGGCGGGCCGGCCTTCCTTCTTGCCGCGCAGCTTCTTTAGCCAGGCAATGGCACCGAGCGCCTCAGTGGACATGTCGAACTTGCCGACCCGCGTCAGCTTGACCACTTCCGCGGCCGACATGCAGCCGATCATGGCGTCGCAACAATCGCGCCGCGCAACCAAAGCCGGCATTACCGCGCGGACGTGATCTTCGAGAAACAGCATGGTGGCGATGATGATATCGCCGCGGGCGATGTCCGCATGGCATCGCGCCAGTGCCGATTCATCGCTGCCCCATGCGTCAGCGGCGTGGACCACCAGGTCAAGCCCGGGAAAATCGCGCCGCAGCGCCGTTCGCGCCCGCGCCGCGGCGCCGGACAAATGGCTGTCCATGGTGACGATGACGACGCGGACCGGCGTTGCCGTGCCGCGGGACATCGTATCAGCGGGCGAAATGCGCTTTGGCATCGTACAGAGTCTCTATGGTGATGGTGGTGACGTCGTTTTCATTGGCGAAGCGCTCGGTGTTACGACGCGCCTTGCCGCGAACGAAGAACGGAATCTTGTGTAGTTCCTTTTCGGCATCGGCCGCCCACACGGCGACGCCAGGCGGCTCGGCCACCGGCGCGACCGGCGCCTCGACCACCGGCGCGGCGAGGGTGCCGCCCAGATGCGAGGGCAGCGCGCCGTCCCTGAATTCAAAGTCGTCCTTGAACATCGCGAGCAGATGTTCTTCCAGGCCCATCATCAGCGGATGCACCCAGGTGTCGAAGATTACATTGGCGCCTTCGAGCCCCATCTGCGGGGCATAGCGCGCCGGAAAGTCTTGCACATGCACCGGCGCCGAAATCACCGCGCAGGGGATACCGAGCCGCTTGGCGATATGCCGTTCCATCTGGGTGCCGAGCACCAGTTCGGGCTGCAGCTCGGCAACCTTCGCCTCGACCTCGAGATAGTCGTCGGTGATCAAGGGCTCGACATCATAGAGCCCGGCGGCATCGCGAATCTCGCGCGCGAATTCGCGGGCATAGGTACCGAGCCCCACCACCTTGAAGCCCAGCTCGCTGGAAGCGATGCGCGCGGCGGCGACCGCGTGGGTGGCGTCGCCGAAAATGAAGACACGCTTGCCGGTGAGGTAGGTCGAATCCACCGAGCGCGAATACCACGGCAGGCGCGAGGTCTCGTTGGCCAGCACCGCGCTGGCATCAATGCCCGAAAGCTCCGCCAGCTCGGCGATGAACTCGCGCGTCGCCGACACGCCGATCGGAATAACCTTGGTGAAGGGTTGACCGAAGCTGCGCTGCAGCCACGAGGCCGCCAGACCCGCAATCTCCGGATACAGCACGACGTTGAAATCGGCTTCGCCGAGCTTTGCGAGTTCGGCCGGCGTCGCGCCCATCGGGGCGATGACGTTGACGTCGATACCGAGCCTACCGAGCAAGCCGGAGATCTCCGTGACATCGTCGCGGTGGCGGAAGCCGAGCGCAGTGGCCCCGAGCAGGTTGCACAACGGCCGCGCGCCTTCCGCGCGAACCCGCTTGGTCCCCGGCGGCGGCGCCATTGGCCCCGCCAGCGCGCGCACCAACTGATAGAAGGTTTCCGCGGCGCCCCAGTTTTCCTTGCGCTGATAGGCCGGCAGATCGACGGCCACCACCGGGATCGGCAGTTCGAGCGCGCGCGCGAGGCCGCCGGGATCGTCCTGGATCAGCGAGCCCGTGCAGGAGGCACCGACGATCATCGCCTGCGGCTGGAACCTTTCATACGCGTTCTTCGCCGCCTGCTTGAACAGCTCGGCGGTATCGCCGCCGAGATCGCGCGCGGCAAAGGTCGTGTAGGTGACGGGCGGGCGGACATCGCGGCGCTCGATCATGGTGAACAGCAGGTCGGCATAGGTGTCGCCCTGCGGCGCATGCAGCACATAATGCAGGCCCCGCATGGCGGTGGCGACGCGCATGGCGCCGACATGGGGAGGTCCTTCATAGGTCCACACGGTGAGCTGCATGTCAGGCCACCAATCGTGATCGGCGAAACAAGGGACGTGCGAACAATTCTGCGAGGTCGGCGGCTTGCTCGAAACCCTGGATCGGCGTGAACACCAGCTCGATCGACCATTTGGTGGTCAGGCCCTCGGCCTCCAGCGGATTGGCCAGGCCAAGGCCACAGACCACGATATCCGGCCGTGCGGCACGACAGCGTTCGAGCTGCAGATCGACATCCTGGCCCTCGGTGAGCGCGACGTCGGCCGGCAGCAGCGCCAGTTCGGGCGCCATGTGCTCGCGGTGCAGATAGGGCGTGCCGACCTCGACCAGTTGCATGCCAAGCTCGCGCGCGAGAAATCGGGCCAACGGAATTTCGAGCTGCGAATCGGGAAACAGAAAGATGCGGCGGCCTGCGAGTTCGGCGCGGTAGCGCGCCAGCGCGCGCTCAGCGCGGGCGCGAGAAGGTTGCGTCACACGGTCGAACACGACGCGGTCGATACCGAACGCCTGCGCCGCGCCCCATAGCCACTGCGTGGTACCCTCGACGCCGAGCGGGAACGGCGCAACGATCCGCGTCGCGCCGCGGTCTTGCAGCGCCCTGGCGGTATCGGCGAGGAAAGGCTGCGCCAGCAGGAATTTCGTGGTTGGCCCGACCTTCGGCATCGCCGTCGAAAGGCGCGCCGGCAAAAACGAAACCCGCTCGATGCCCAGTGCCACGAACATGCGGACAAACTGGTCCTCGACCACGTCGGCGAGCGCGCCGACAATCAGCAGCGCATCTTCGCTTGTCTGTGATGTTGGCAGGGTTGGGACCAGCGCGGCGAGACAGGCATCCTCGCCTTGCGTGAACGTGGTCTCGATTCCGCTGCCGGAGTAATTCAGGATCCGCACCTCTGGCGAGAATCGCTGCGACAGCCGCAACGCGGCCCGCGACAGGTCCAGCTTGATGACTTCCGACGGGCAGGAGCCGACGAGAAACAGCAGCTTGATCTCGGGTCGCCGCGCCAGCAATTGCGTGACGATGCGGTCGAGTTCGTCATTGGCGTCGGTCAGGCCGGCCAAGTCCTTCTCTTCCATGATCGCGGTGGCGAAGCGAGGCTCGGCGAAGATCATTACCCCGGCTGCGGACTGGATCAGATGCGCGCAGGTCCGCGAGCCCACGACCAGAAAGAACGCGTCCTGGATCTTGCGGTGCAGCCAGACGATGCCGGTCAGTCCGCAGAACACTTCGCGCTGCCCGCTCTCGCGGCGCACTGGACGCGCAGCACTATCGTGGGCGGCGCTGACGGCACATGATGGCACATGCACAGTCATGCGCGGCTCCCGGCCGAGGTAGGGGCCGATCGCTCGTCAAGCCGCGCTGCGCGCAACTTCAGGATGAACTGGGTCGCGTTGATAACGTAGGTCGCATAGGCGGTAAGCGCGAGCCACATCTGCTGGCGCGGGTCGCCAAGCCCCAACAGCAGCGCCAGCAAATAGGCCGTGTGTAGCGCCAGCACCAGGAAGCTGAATACATCCTCCCAGTAGAACGCTGGCGCGAACAGATAGCAGCCGAACACCTCGCGCTCCCAGATCGAGCCGGTGATCATGATAGCGTAGAGCGTGAACGTCTTGGCGACGATTGAGGCTGTCGCCGTGGCATAGCCTTCGCCAGTGGCGAGATAGCGAACGACCAGTGCCACGCTGACGGCGAACACAACAAACTGGATCGGTGCCAGCACGCCCTGCACCATTGTCCATCTGGTCGCGTCGCGGCGCAGTCGTTGCTCGGCGGTATAGAGCGGCTGGCGCGGTCGGACGGCCTTGGGAGCAGCCGGGGGAAGCGCTGTAGCCTTCGCAGATGCAGCGACGGTTTCATGCAGCGCATTGTAAAGATTAATTGACAGAAAATCGTCTCGATGGTGCGATGACAACCATCCGGAACGGGTTGCAAGCGGCGATCGTATCGCCCTTTCGTTCGGGTGAGGATTGGCAGCCTTTGCAGAGTGCACCGCGCCACTCCCTTTGTGCGGACCGGATGGTGAAAGGCTAGGCCCAGTTTTTCAAACTGTCAACTAAACATTACGTCCAATAAACTTGACTGTTTTATAAAGCGATGAGTTAATTGTGGGGGGATCAAAAGATGACCGACGTGAACGAGCAATCCTTCTCAGCCGGCAGCAACCACGACAACGCGCCCGGCCGACTTGGCCAACCGGCCCGACAGCGCATCCAGACTCCGATCTGGCGATTTCGTCCGTCGTCCGGCGTGATCAGAACCCTTCGCACCCATATCATTCCAAAAATAGTTCTGGCGCTCCGGACGTTGCCCGCGACCAAACCGGTGGAGGTGGGCGCGCCCGGCCGCATCGAGGAATTTGCCGCGCTCGCGATGG
>NZ_JANXTC010000280.1:0-8392 GCF_025356345.1 Tardiphaga sp. | reverse complement strand
CCGCGAGCTTTATCAATCAGGCCTTGTTCTTCTTGCCGAATGCCGGCTTGGCGAAACCCTCGCCGCCTTCACGCTTGGCCTTGGCAATGTATGGCGGCTTTTCCGCGCGCGGCTTCTTGAATGCCGGCCGATCACCCGCCGGCTTGTCGTAGCTCGGCTTGCCCTCATAGCGCGGCTTGTCGCCGGCATAGGGCTTGCGATCGCCTTGCGGCTTGTCGTTCCAAGACTTCTCCTTGTAGGACGACTTGTCCTTGAAGTCCGGCCGGTCACCATCGGAGGTCTTGCCATAGCTCGGCTTGCGCTTGGCGTTCGAATAGTCGCGGTCTTCCGGGTTCGGCCGGCTCGAGGCGATCGCGCCTTCCGGACCGTTCGGCAGCGGCTCGATACGAATGTTGTCTTCCTTGTCCGGCCGCTTGACCATCACCAGGAATTTCTCGACCGCCGCGGCCGAGATCTCGAACTCGGAATTGGCGTCGTAGATCTTGATCGCGCCGATGTCGTTCTTCTCGATGCCGCCACGACGGCAGATCATCGGCAGCAGCCAGCGGGCCTCGGCGTTCTTCTGACGGCCGATGGCGGCACGGAACCACATCGAGCCCTCGCCCATGCTTTCGCGCGGCTTCGACTTCGGCCGAGACTCGCGCGGCGCGGTGCGATCCTGTCCACGGGAGTCGCGGTCATTGCGCGGGGCGCTGCGATCTTCGCGGCCGCGGAACGTGCCGGGATCCTGCACCTCTTCCGGCGCCGGCAGACGGGCGCGATAAAGTCGCGCGAGAGCGGCAGCGATATCCTCGGCCGAACGCTCGGCGAGCATGGCGCGGGCCAGCGTCAGATCTTCCTCGGTGGATTCCTCGGTGAACAGCGTGTCCTTCAACATGCGCTGCTGATCGAGGGTGCGGATTTCCTCCACGGTCGGCGCGGAGCCCCACACCGCATCGATGCCGCCGAGATTGAGCAGCAATTCGGCACGACGCTTGCGCGCGGGCGGCACCAGCAGAACGCTGATGCCTTTCTTGCCGGCGCGACCGGTGCGGCCGGAGCGATGCTGCATGACTTCGGCGTCGTTGGGCAGATCAGCATGAATGACGAGGCCGAGATTCGGCAGATCGATGCCGCGGGCGGCGACGTCGGTTGCGACGCAGACGCGGGCGCGGCCGTCGCGCAGTGCCTGCAGCGCCGAGGTGCGTTCGTTCTGGGTCAGTTCGCCGGACAAGGCGACCACCGAGAAGCCGCGCTCCTGCAGCACGGTCTGCAGATGACGGACGGCGTTGCGGGTGTTGCAGAACACGATGGTGCTGGGCGATTCGAAATAGCGCAGTACGTTGACGACGGCATGGTCGACGTCGTTCGGCGAAATCCGGATCGCGCGATATTCGATGTCGGAATGGCCACCATCGGCGCCGGCCACTTCAACGCGAAATGCCTGCTGCTGGTACTGCTTGGCCAGCGCGACGATGCCGCGCGGCAGGGTTGCCGAGAACAGCAGCGTGCGGCGGGTGGCCGGGGTGGTCTTGAGGATGAACTCCATGTCTTCGCGAAAACCCATGTCGAGCATTTCGTCGGCTTCGTCGAGCACGACGGCCTTGAGCTGCGAGACATCGAGGCGGTTGCGGCGGAGATGGTCGCACAGCCGGCCGGGCGTGCCGACGACGATATGGGCGCCTTCGGCGAGATCGCGCTGTTCCTTGCGGGGGTCCATGCCGCCGACGCAGGAGACGACGCGCGCGCCGGCATATTTATAGAGCCAGGTCAGTTCGCCGTGCACCTGCAGGGCCAGTTCGCGGGTCGGCGCAACGATGAGCGCCAGCGGCAGGCCAGCCTTCGGCAGCTTCTCGGCGCCTTCCAGCAAATTGTCGGCGATGGCCAGACCGTAAGCCACGGTCTTGCCGGAGCCGGTCTGTGCCGAAACGAGGAGATCGCGTCCGGCGGCGTCGTCAGCCAGCACCGCGGACTGCACGGGCGTGGATTCACTGTAGTTACGCTCTGCCAATGCGCGGGCGAGCGACGGACCTGTCGATAAAAATGTCACGGAGATTTCAACCTTGGTTTTGCAAGGACCGCCACGGCGGTCGGGACCCAATTGGACCAAACGGAAACGAATCTGCCGCCCCTCATATTGGGCGGTCACGTCGGGTCCAAAAGTCCGGTGCGGGTGGTTGACTGTGCTTTATGCTGTTCTGCAGCAAAACGCCAATCATTGCTGCCATGTGCGGACATTATCCTTAAAGCTATCGCTAACCCCCTGACAAACGTGGGTTTCTGGACAGATTGTCTTTGCTGAAGCCGAACACTGCACGGGAGGCTGCCGTCCTGCGCGATCCGGTCTAATCTCGGTGACTGAGTCGCGGCAGCCGCCGGATTGCTTCATTGTCAGGGTTCAGCCGTGGAAACCTCGCTCTACCTGCCGGTCAAGAACTTCCTGGAAGGCCTTGGCTTCACAGTGAAAGGCGAAATCGGCGGCTGCGATCTGGTCGCCCTGAACGGCGACGAACCGCCGATCGTGGTGATCGGCGAATTGAAGCTCACCTTCAATCTCGAGCTGCTGTTGCAGGGGGTTGATCGCGCCAGCTCTTGCGACGAAGTATGGCTCGCGGCCAGGCTTTCCATTCGCGGCAAGGGGCGCGAAAGCGACGCGCGTTACCGCAATCTGTGCCGCCGCCTCGGCTTTGGCATGCTCGGCATCACCGATGCCGGCGGCGTCGAGGTGCTGGTCGCGCCGGACGCCATTGCGCCGCGGCGCAATCCGAAGAAGCGCTCGCGCCTGGTGACCGAACACAAGAAGCGGCTCGGTGATCCGGCGCTGGGGGGCAGTACCCGCGCACCAATCATGACCGCCTACCGGCAGCAGGCACTGGCCTGCGCCTCGATGCTGGTGCTGGGTCCGCGCAAGGTGCGCGATCTGACGCCTGATTATCCCGACGCCCAGAAGATCCTGCATCGCAACGTCTACGGCTGGTTCGAAAGCCCGGCGCGTGGCACCTATACGCTTACAGATTCCGGCCACGCCGCTTTGAAACGCTGGCCGCAACCGGCCCGGGCTATCGTGGCCACGCCGTCCGCCGAAGTCTGACGACAAATTGTTTGCGCGACCCTGGGAATAAGACGGCTCGGCTGAGTTGCCGCACCAGTTCCATATTGCAATGCAACATTGGCTCCGTTACGTATCTCAAATCAACATCGAGGCGCGTTATGAGCGAAGATTGGAATACGAAATACGGCACCCGTCGCGTGAAGCGCGATCCGCCGACCCTGGAAGAAGCGATTTTCGCGGCGATGGGGATCACCGAGGATCTGGATCAGCAGGCCGAGATCGCCGCAGCCCTGATGGGCATGCCGCTGGAAGCCGTGCAGACCGAAGTCAAGAAGGTCAGCCGCACCGCCGCGCGTTCAACGCGGGTGATTGCCGGCGAACAGGGCGCGCAGCGCTCGATCGTCGTGGAGCGCAAGGTGTCGCGGCGGATCATCGGCAACGACAAGCGCGTCGGCGCGTAACACGCGCAACGAAAGGCAGGGCGAAGCGCCCTGCCCGCGCGTTCGTTTATGAGCGCCTGCCGATACCACTCATCCTGAACCACAGGCCCCAACAAGCCCGATTGTAGTCCACCACAGCGCGCGCGATGTCGAGCGCCGGGCTGCTCGGCTGGGTGTTGGTGCCAGCCACCGGCGCCTGGCTGAGGTCGATATTGCCGGTGGATTCGCCGTGCCGGAATGACAGACGCGCGCCAAACTTGTTGGCAAGCGCCCGCATGGCATCATTTTGCGCACCGGTGGTGATGCGCAGCGTCTGATAGCCGAGCGAACGCGCTTTCGCGATCAGCTTGGTGAACAGGATGCTGCCGACACCCTGACGGCGAACGCAGGATTCGACGCTGAACGCGATCTCGGGAAGCGAATCGGACGATAGATCCGGTTGATGCAATTCGGCCGCGCCGCGAATCTTGCCGCGTTCGAAATAGGCCAGAATGATGGTGCCGTCGCTGACGCATCTGGCGGCGTAGCGAGTCAGGAAATTGTCGTCCAGTGATACATTGAAGCGGTCGCGCCGGCTGTCCCGATCGAGCCGCAGCAGATGATCCTGAAACAGCGGCAATTCACGCGCGCTCAGCACACGAACATCGCCGTGGGCGGCGGTTGCGCGCCGGACGGCAATCGGATTGGCAGTTGCAGCGTTCGACATGGTCCAGTTTCCTCAAGTTGCCCTCGAGGGGAAGCGTCGACTCCCTAGACCATGAATATGTTGCGTCGCACCATAAAACGCAAGGTGTCAGATGTCGCAAGCTCGGTGGAGAGCGCAAAGATCCATGCACCTATGCAAGATGGTGAGCGATATCTTAACGCGGCATCACAGCACCAGCTGGGTCTGCGTCACCACACCGACCAGCTTGCCATCTTCGGTTTCGATCCGTGTCTGCCAAACCTGGGTACGGCCGCCACGATGCACCGGCGTTGCAATGGCGCGCACCGTCGTTCCCGCCTTGGCCCGGCCGATGAAGTTGGTCTTGCTTTCCAGCGTGGTGGTCCCCTTGGCATCCGGCGGAAGATTGATCACCGTCGCCGCCGCGCCGACCGCATCCGCGAGCGCCATCACGGCGCCGCCGTGAATCATGTGGCCGACGGTGCAGAGATCCTCGCGCACCAGCATGGTGGCCACGACACGCTCAGGTTCCGCCTCGGTGAAAGTGACGCCCATCGAGACTGAAAACGGCATCGCGAGGCTGCTGATCTTGTCCAGAAATGACATGCTGCGATGGTTCTCCCGATCAGCCCGTCGTGGCGCGGGCGGTTGGCCAAAATTCTGGTCAGGCGACCTCGCCGTGACAAGCATTTTGTTTCGCGGCATATCGATGCGATGCGACATTTCCCGCCCCGCCGTATCGTCTGCCTGACCGAAGAGACCGTCGAAACCCTGTATCTGCTCGGCGAGCAGGACCGCATCGTCGGCGTCTCCGGCTATGCCGTCCGTCCCGCCCGGGTGCGCCGTGAAAAACCGCGGGTGTCCGCCTTCATCACGGCGGACGTGCCAAAAATCCTGGCGCTGGATCCGGATCTGGTGCTGGGCTTCTCGGACCTGCAGGCTGACATCGCCGCCATGCTGGTGCGCGCGGGCGTCGCGGTTCACGTGTTCAACCAGCGCGACGTCGCCGGCATTCTGGCGATGATCCGATTGCTCGGCGCGATGGTAGGCGCAGCGGACCGCGCGGAGCAACTCGCCTGCGGCTATGAGCAACGGCTTGCCGAAGTGGCCGCAGCCGGGCAACGCCGTGCGGAGAAGCCAAAAATCTATTTCGAGGAGTGGGACGAACCACTGATCTCCGGGATCGGCTGGGTGTCCGAGCTGATCGGCATCGCTGGCGGCGAAGACATCTTTCCCGATCTGCGCTTTCAGAAGGCCGCGAAAGACCGCATCGTGCTGCCCGGCGCCGTGATGGCGGCGGCGCCCGACGTGATCCTCGCCTCGTGGTGCGGCAAGAAGGTCGTGCCGGAAAAAATCCGGTCGCGGCCAGGCTGGCATGCGATTCCCGCGGTGCGCGACAACCGCATCGTCGAGATCAAGTCACCGCTGATCCTGCAGCCCGGCCCGGCCGCGCTGACGGACGGGCTCGATGCGATCGTAAAGGCATTGTGGCCGAATGACTGACGCAGTCCCGTTTCCCGGACCAGCGCAGCAGCGTGAACCACACCGCGGCGCGTCCGGGAAACGAGCCTGGCGCCGAACTAAACCTTCTCCACGCCGCACCACTCGGCAATGAACAGCGCGGTTGCCTTGGTCGACTTGCGCAGCGATTCGAGGTCGACATATTCGTTGAAGCCGTGCATCGCCTGGCCGTCGGCGCCGAAACACAGGCTCGGGATGTTGTAATTCAGCCCGTAGAAGCGGGTGTCAGTGAGCGCGGTAAAGACAAGGTCGGGCGTGGCTCCGCCATAGACCGAATCATAGGCCTTGCCGAACGCCGCTTCGGGCGCCGCCGAATCCTTCAGCTCATAGCCTTCCGACAGGAAGCCGGACCATTCCACCCGCGGCGGGTTGTTGGACAAGAAGCGATGGTCGCGCGCCGCCTTGTTGATGCAGGCGAGAATCTCAGCCTGCGCGTCGGCCACCGACCAACCGGGCAGGATCGCGATCCGGCAATCGACATCGCACCATGCCGGCACGGAGGACGCCCAGTCGCCGCCCTTGATGATGCCGGGGTTGAAATTGATCGGGTGGGTGACGTCCTTGAAATGCGGATCGCTGGCGGCGCGCTTGTTCCACTCGATCTCGAGCTGCTCGACCGCTTGGATCAAATGATAGGCTGCGGTGATGGCATTGGCGCCGGCGCCGGCTTCGAACACATGCACCGGGAATCCGCGCACCTTGAGGCGGAACCAGATCACACCAACCTGCGAGCGCACCATCTTGCCAGCCGTGGGTTCGGGAATGAAACAGGCATCGGCGCGGTAACCGCGCTGCAGGGTCGAGAGCGCGCCGACCCCGGTGCTTTCCTCCTCGATCACCGACTGAAAATGAATCCGCGCGGTCGGCTTCAGGCCTGCGGCCCTGATCGCATCGAGCGCATAGAGCGCGCCGATGGTGCCCGACTTCATGTCGCAGGCGCCGCGGCCGTACATCCTGCCGTCCTTGATCACCGGCGAGAACGGTGGCGTCTCCCACATGTCGAGCGGTCCGGTCGGCACCACGTCGCAGTGGCCCTGCAGGATCAGCGATTTACCGGTATTGGTTGTCGGCCGGTAGGTGCCGACCACGGTGCGGGCGCGGGAAAAATCATGCTCGATGGGTCCGAACCCCCGAAGATCCTTGAGGTCCTCGACATCGATGTTCCAGTCGTCGATCTCGTAGCCGCGCTCGCGCAGCAGATCGCCGATCATGTCCTGGCACGGGCCCTCCGCGCCGCGGGTCGAGGGAATCGCGACAAAATCCTGCGTGGTCGAAAGCTGCGCGTCGAAGCCGGCATCGACGGCGTCAAGGATTTTGCGGTGAAGGTCAGTGGCAGTCATCAGGTGCAGGCTCCGGAAGTTGAACGTCAGCTTCCAATTCAAGCACATTCCGGGCCATCCCACAGCGGTTTCTGCCCGACTTTGAGAATCGGCTAAGCGTCCCTACAATGATGAAAAATCTCAGACGGAGACTGCCATGTCGGGCAACCGAAACGTGCTTTTCCTCATCATCGGCGCGCTGATCGTCGGGATCGGCGTGCTCGGCTACAATCTTTACCAGACCAAGAAGGAACCGAGCGGGCTGCAGATCAATGTCGGGCCTGACGGCCTCAAGGTGCAGAACAAATGATGCGCGCGCGCATTGCGCTTTGGCTGCTCGGTTCGCTGATTTCATCCGCCTGCGTCTTGCCCGCGGCCGCGCAGGTACAGATTTTCTCGCGTGAACAGGACGTCGTTCAGTTGCGGCTCGGCCAGCGTGTCCAGGTCGACGATGGCTCCTGCCCGACTGGCCAGATCAAGGAAATTTCCGGAACCTCATTGACGACGGCCGGCGTCGCCCGCGTTCGAAAATGCGTGCCACGCTTGGGGACCAAGTCAAAATAGCACGCCCTTTGCGGCGAGCGTTCCGCACCCGGATCACGGCGCAGGCTCGAACATGCACTGCAGGGTGGGCTTCGCGATCCGGCTGAAAGTCGCGCTGATCAGGGGGCGCTTTGCCGCCGGTATCCACTCCGTTTCGATGGTCGGAACGCCCCGCTCGCTGATACCGCGCAGCAGCGCCTCGCGCAGGTCGCTGTCCTCGACCGTCGCCAGCGCGTGATCGTGCAGGCAGCTGCACACCGATTCCGGATGCGCCCATCGCCCGACCATATGCGGCGCGCACAGCCGCACAAACTCGCCGCGCGGATCCGGCAGTTTCTTCCACGCCCAGCTCTGTGCCTGCGCCGCATTTGCGGTCGCCATGATGGCGAAGATGCCAGCGAGAACAGGGCTCGACCATGAACGAAATCGGATCATCAAATTTGCTTTTCGGCTGGCTGGAACGGAGCGATGTCAGCGGGCGGCGGCGACCGTGATCGGCGCGACCGTATCGCGCATCGGCGACCCATTATAAGCGAAGGTCCCGATGCCCGGCAGGCCGGCATCCGAGCCATTAGCGAATGAGAGTCCGACCAGCATGGTTGCAACCGCAATAATGAAGCCGAGGCGGGGCATCGGATGACCTCCTAAATGACGGCAGTCCGCCGCATCACCGCGGAGAATAATAGGAAAGTGCTGTGTCGGGATCTTTGCGTCGATCCGTAAAATGGTTTCGCGGGATGCCTGAATTGTTTCATTGGCGACGGGACGACGAAACATCCGGCCATTCACTTGGCTGGCAAGACGCGCGCCCCCCCCCCGTCGCGCGGGTGAATTTTGAGCGCGACGAGCAAATTAGCGCAGCCACCGCCCGGGA
>NZ_JANXTC010000279.1:0-6396 GCF_025356345.1 Tardiphaga sp. | reverse complement strand
GTGCTGCTGCAGATCATGGATCACGGCCGGCTCACCGATCATAATGGCAAGCAGGTCAACTTCCGCAACGTGATCCTGATCATGACCACCAATGCCGGCGCGGCCGACATGGCGCGGGCGGCCTTCGGCTTCACGCGAAGTAAGCGGGAAGGCGAGGACCACGAGGCGATCAACCGGCAGTTCGCGCCGGAATTCCGCAACCGTCTCGATGCCATCGTCTCGTTCGCGCATCTCAATCCCGATGTGATCGGCATGGTGGTGGAGAAGTTCGTGCTGCAGCTCGAAGCCCAATTGGCGGACCGCGACGTCACCATCGAACTGTCCGAGCCCGCCAAGGCCTGGCTGGTGAAGCACGGTTATGACGAGCAGATGGGCGCGCGCCCGATGGGCCGCGTGATCCAGGAGCACATCAAGAAGCCGCTCGCCGACGAACTATTGTTCGGCAAGCTGAAGGATGGCGGCCACGTCCGCGTGGTGCTGGTCAGCGACGAGCCGGTGCTGGGCGTCGCGCAGGAGCGGATCGGCTTTGAATATGACAATGGCCCGGTGACGCCGAAGCCGGAGAAGCTGCCCGGCAAGCGCACCGCGCCGCGCAAGCCGAAGTCGGGCGGTCCCGGCGGGTCCAAGGGCCCGACCAAGCCGCTGGTCAAGGCGTAAGCCTGAGTCCAACGCGTAAATGAAAACGGCCGGCAAGAAATTGCCGGCCGTTTTGGTTTGAGTTTAGCTGTCATTCCGGGGTACGGGCGGCGATAGCCGCACGCGAACCCGGAATCCCGAAATGTTCATCGCCTCGGTCGAGGTTCCCCGCCACTTCAATTGGAGTGGCTGAGGTTCGCTCGCGCTGTTGCCCTCACGCCCTGGACCGACAGTAAATTACTGCCCGAGCAGATCGTTGATCTTGCGCTGCAGCTGCCGCTTCTTCTTTTCACTCTTGCGCAGACGTTCCGCCAGATCCGATGGCGGCAGGGCATTTTCCGGCGCGTCGGTGAAAGCGACGCCGACGATGTTGTCGCGCCACCAGATCACCTTGGCGAGGAACGACTTGCCCTTGCGCGCGATCGACAGCGACATCTGGTCCTTCGGCACTGCTGCACCGGGCTTGAATTCGACACGGGCGCCGTGGTCGGAGATATCGCGCACGATGCAATCCTTCGACACCGGCGCATCGGTCGATGCGATGCCGCCAAAGATCACCTTGTTCCGCTGGTCCTGCCGACGCTCATCCATGTTCCGTTCCTCTTTCGCGCGGAACACTACGCCGATCCACGGAGCGGGGAAGATCATGCGACGGGCCAAACCACGTTAACGTAAATTAAGTATTGCGGCCTGGCATCGCTAAGCCGCGCTGTCGCGCCGGCCGCGGGCGGCGGCCTTCTGGGCGTCGAATTCGGCGCGGCGGCGCGCCAGTTCTTCGGTGCTCAGCAGCGCAACATTATTGTAGTCGCGCTTCCAGGAGGCGTTCCCCCGCCAGCGCTGTGGCGATTGCACGGTTGTCTGTGGCCCGACCGCCGATTCCAGCAACCGCAGCGCCAGTTGCAGCGTCGCCGCCTGCGATGCCGGATCGTGTGGCTTGCCGGCGGAATTGCCGAGCGGAAAATCGCTGAACAGGAAGCGCGGCACCGCGGCGTGCTCGACGATATCCTTGGCGCAGCCCATCACCACGGTGGAAATGCCATTGGCCTCGAGATGCCGGGCCGTGAGGGCGATGGTCTGGTGACAGACCGGGCAGTTCGGCACCAATACGGCGGCGTCGACGCCGTCGGCACGGCAGCGCGCCAGGATTTCCGGCGCGTCGGTCTCGGTGGTGACGCGGTGGCTGCGATTGGTCGGCGCGCCGAAGAAGCGTGGCGCGACGTCGCCGATCCGGCCCTCGGCGGCGAGCTGACGCAGCGCGGGCAGCGGGAACCAGCTGTTGCTGTCGTCGGCGGTGGTATGTACGCGGTCATAGGCGATGTGCGAGATGCGCAAATCATGATCCTGCGCGGTATCGCCGTCATAGACCTGATAGAACTTGGCGCCGCCATTATAGGAGGCGCCCGGTCCCTGGTCGCCGCGCGCGGGATCGAACGGAGCGGCCGTGGTGATGAGGGCGACGCGCGACTGCGCCAGCGGTGTACGCAATTTCTGGAATGGCGCATCATTATGGTGCGCCCAGCGATAGGGCGTGTCGTAGCCGATCGCCAGATAGTAGTCCCGGGTGCGGGCCATATAGGGGATCGGCACGTCGTCGTCGGAGGCGAAGCCGGGCGGGTGGTCCTTGGTCATGGCTGCGCTCCCGTTCCCGCTCACTTCGAGGCATAGCTAGCCGCTTCGACCCGGCTGTCAAGACGCGCAGGAGGATGATGAAATTAGCCGTGGCCCTGATCTGCCAGACGATGATCCTGACAGCAATATTGCTGCTTCCGGAGGCGCGCCTGCATGCCGAGGAGATTTTGCCGCCGGCGGAACTGGCGAAACCGGGCGCTGACAGGATGCTCGACGCTCGGCCAGCTCCACCAGCGATGCAACCTGCTGATTCCGGCACCCGGGAGTCGATGTGCCTGATGATCGAATCCGCGGCGAAGGCCCATGATCTGCCGCTGGAATTCTTTGCCCGGGTGATCTGGCAGGAGAGCCGGTTTCAGTCCGATGCGGTGGGGCCGGTGACGCGCAGCGGCCAGCGCGCCCAGGGCATCGCGCAATTCATGCCGGGCACCGCGACCGAGCGGCGGTTGCTCGACCCGTTCGATCCGGTCCAGGCGCTGCCGAAATCGGCCGAATTCCTGAAGGAGCTGCGCGACCAGTTCGGCAATCTCGGCCTTGCCGCCGCGGCCTATAATGCAGGGCCGCGCCGGGTGCAGGACTGGATCGACGGCAGGGGTCCGATGCCGTCGGAAACCCGCAACTACGTGTCCGCGATCACCGGCGCTTCGGTCGATGACTGGTCCGCCGCCGGCCGCAACGGCAAGATGCCGGATCGGCCGCCGCCGACGGGGTGCCGCGAGCTGATGGCGCTGCTGCAGCGCTCGCCAAATCCGTTCATCGCCGAACTGGCGCAGCGCGTGAAGCTGGGTGAGGCGCGCCCCTGGGGCGTGCAACTCGCCGCCGGCTTTGACCGCGACCGCGCCCTGATGAGCTATGCGCGCGTGATGGCGCGGCTCCGTCCGGTGATCGGCGATCGCGATCCTAATCTGCTGGGCTCGACCTTTCGCAGCCGCGGCACCCGGACCTTTTATCAAGTGCGCATTGGCGAGGACACGCGGGCAGCCGCCGATGAGTTGTGTGGCAGGATCCGCCGCGCCGGCCAAGCCTGCCTGGTGCTGCGCAACATGAACGTCAGAGCGGGAGCGCTCAGTATTCCGAGCGCAACCGATCGAGCCGCTGCAGCAGATCGCGGTTGACGCGCTCACTGGCGCGCAGCCGCATCGCGCAGTCGAGCGTGGCATCGGTGTCGGTGCGCCGGGGATCGCGAAACAGGAAGCCGGCCTGGTCGCCGCGGCGCCAGATCATCCTCGCGCGAAAGGCGTATCCCTTCTGCTCGATGGTGAAGTCGACTTCCCCGGTAATCAGGCGGGTGGTTTCGAATTCCACCCGGGCACCGTCGTCGGAGAAGTTGCGCACGATACAATCCATGCTCGACTGCCGTCCATTGAACGCGATCCGGCCGCCGAAATAGACCCGACTGCGAAAACTCTTTCGTCGCTCCAGCATGATGCCCCTCTCTGGTTACCTCTGGACACTACCTGAGGTGGTTAAGTCGAGGCGAGCACTGAGCCGATAAACGTTTTGTTAAGGTTAAACAGGCGGCTTGACGGCGGCTGTGATTGGCTGCGTATGGCGACAATACCTTTCAAGAAGAATAGGACGTTTGGTGGCGCTGCCGGCTCTGGATTCACCACGATGGCAGGGCACCGCGGCGGCGTTTGTGCTGGGCCTGAGCTCGATTGCCTCGACGATCCTGACGCTGGTGCTGTTCGCCACCTATATCGGCATCGGCGCGCTCGCCCACGACACCCATTTCAGCCTGTTCTGGGCGCTGGCGTCGACGCTGTTCGTGTGGGCGGGCCCGGCACAGATCATCCTGCTGTCGACGCTGGGCTCCGGCGCCACGGTGATCCAGGCCGCCTTGGCCGTGACGGTCAGCGCGGTCCGGCTGTTTCCGATGGTGGTCTCGGTGCTGCCCATGCTGCGCCTGCCGCAAACGCGCAAGCGCCAGTTGATCCTGCCGGCGCACTTCATCGCGGTCACGTTGTGGGTTGAATGTTTCCGCCTGCTGCCGTTGGTTCCGCGCGCGCGTCGCATCGCTTTCGTCAACGGCCTGGGGACTGGCCTGGTGACGATCTCGATGACAGCCACTCTGATCGGTTACCAACTCGCCGCCAATCTGCCGCCGCTGTTCGGTGCGGCCATCCTGTTGCTCACGCCGTTGGCGTTTCTGCTGTCCACCGCGCGGAATTGCCGGCAGCTTCCCGATGTGGTGGCACTGGTCCTCGGCCTTGCGCTGTTTCCGCTGGTGTCGCTGCTGCACACCGGCGTCGATATCCTGATATCGGGCGTCTCCGCCGGCAGCATCGCCTATGGCGTTCACTGGTGGCGACGGCGAGCATGAGCGAATTCATCGGCGACTGGCATTCCCTGATCGTGCTGCTGCTGGCGGGCTTCCTGCCCAACGAAGTGTGGCGTTGGCTCGGCCTATGGCTGGGCGGCGGCGTCGACGAGCAATCCGAATTGCTGGTGTGGGTGAGGGCGGTGGCCACCGCGATCCTTGCCGGCGTGATTGCGCAGATCCTGGTCGTGCCGCCGGGTGCGCTGGCCAGTATTCCGCCGGAGTTGCGCTACGGCGCGGTAGCGGTTGGCGTAGCCGTGTTCATGGCGACGAGGCGCTCGATTCTGTTCGGCGTCGTCAGCGGCGAGACCGTGATGATCGCTGGTAAATACTGGCTCGGCTGAGCCACGGCTTGCGCTGCCTCTTGGCTCGGCTACTGTTCGGGCAATTCAAAAAAGACCACTGGGGAAACGACATGAAAACGCGTGCCAGCTCCGTCCTGATGTCGATGCTCGCCGTCGCGATGGTAAGCGCGATGCCAATGGCCTGCGCAGCGGAATATCCGACACGCGCGATCAAGCTGATCGTACCCTACGCGGCGGGCGGCCCGACCGACGTGCTGGCGCGACTGGTCGGGGATTATCTCGGCCGTGATCTCAAGCAGACCATGGTGGTCGAGAACAAGCCCGGCGCGCAGGGCGCGATCGCGGCGGAGACGGTGTCGCGCGCCGATCCGGACGGCTACACGTTGTTCGTCACCGCGGCCTCGATCATGGTGCTCAACCCGCTGCTCTACAGGAAGCTGCCCTACGATCCGCAGAAGGATCTGAAGATGCTGTCGATCGTCACCGACCTTCCGGTGGTGCTGGAAGTGCATCCTTCGGTGCCGGCCAAGACGGTTCAGGAGTTCGTCGCTTACGCCAAGGCGAATCCGGGCAAGCTGAATTTCGGATCGGCGGGCACCGGCGGCACCATCCATCTCGCCGGCGAGATGTTCAAGCAGATCACCGGCGTGCAGATGACCCACATTCCCTATAAGGGCGCCGGACCGGCGCTGACCGATCTGCTGTCGGGCAATATCCAGGTGATGTTCGATACGCTGTCCACCGCGCTGCCGCCGGTGAAGTCCGGCATGCTGCGGCCGCTGGGCGTCTCCTCGGCGCAGCGCAGCCCTGATCTGCCGGATGTGCCGACCGTGGCGGAAAGCGGTTATCCGGACTACGTCGTGGGCGTCTGGTTCGGCGTTGCCGCGCAGGCCAAATTGCCCGACGACATTTCCGACAAGGTCAGCGCCAGCCTGAACCGGGCGCTCGATGATCCGGCCTTTCGTGCCTCGCTGGAAAAGATCGGCTTCCCGGTGCTGCGCCCGAAGACGCCGGCGCAGATTACGGAATTCGTTGACGAGGATCGGGCGCGGTGGTCGAAGGTGATCAAGGCGCAGAACATCTCGCTGGATTGATCGGGGCTGCTGACGGATGGCTGGTGAGAATGAGATCCGCGCCGGCGAGGCCGTCGTCGACGCGCCGAAGCCCAACAATGCCGGTCTGGTCTATATCGGCCGCATCCGCACGCCATGGACGTCGCGGTCGGACACGCCGCGGCAAGGCCGCCATGACGGGCCGGTGTGCCGGCTGGAGATCTTCGATCCCTGGGTGCCGGCGCTGCAGGGCCTTGATCAGTTCAGGATGCTCGAGGTGATCTACTGGCTGCATCTGTCGCGCCGCGACCTGGTGCTGCAGAGCCCGAAGAATGACGGCCGCGCCCGCGGCACGTTTTCGCTGCGCTCGCCGGTGCGGCCCAATCCGCTGGGTACCTCGATGGTGAAGCTGGTCGGCATCGAAGGCGCCACGGTGTTGGTGCGCGGCCTCGAC
>NZ_JANXTC010000261.1:0-8552 GCF_025356345.1 Tardiphaga sp. | reverse complement strand
GGCGCGAGCATCAGCGGCGCGGTTGTCGACAACGCGATCGCAGGCGCCGCCGAGCCGGCGATCGTTCGCGGCCTCCACCGCGTTGGCGCCCATCCGCTCGAGATTGACCCGGCTGACCTGGGTGAAGCGCGTCATCACCGGCTGCAGCGCCGCCGCCCCCATCTCGATCGCCTTCTGCACCATGTAATCGAGCCGGGCGTGCTTCAGCGGCGCGAACACATAGGTGACGTCCGGCAACCGGTCCTGCGGCCGGGTCTGCGCCAGCAGCGTCAGGCGATCCGGTCGCTTGCCGCCGGCGATCGCCGCCTGCCACTCGCCGTCGCGGCCGTTGAACACCAGCACCGAGGCCCCGGCGCCAAGGCGCAGCACATTGCCCAGGTAATTGCTCTGGTTGCGGTCGAGTGCCAGCGTGGCATCGGCGGCCAGCGGCGCATCGACGAACAGGCGCGGGCTGCGAGAATCGGCTTGCGGCATGAATCACGTTTCCGTTGAGGTGGGCTGCTTTAGCGCAGCTGCGACGATTTATCAGTGTTTTTCGCGGTTTACGCCGCGCTGCCGCCAGATTCCACGGGTTGTTAAGCGCTGGCGACAATCGTAAAAAGCCCTGAATCGGGATCAGCTTCGTCCCAAAGCGCTCGGGGCAGGTAAGCTTGTCGGAGGAATATCTGTGATTATCCGTCGTTGGATTGTGCCGCTGACCATGGCCGTCTTTGCCATGCAGGCCCTCGAAGTTCATGCCCAGGGGGCGTTTCCCGCGCCCTTGCCAAGCGGGGCGGCGGCGCCCGCCAGTGCTTCGCCATTCCCGCCCGTCAATGGCGGCGGAGGATCGGCGTTTCCGCCGGTCAACGGCACCCCTTCCGCGCCCAGCGCCTTTCCATCGACCGGCGCGCCTCCGGTCGGCGGCGGCTTTTCACAGCCGCAACCGCAGCAGGCCGGCCCGCCCGGTGGCGACGATTGCATGAAAGGCTTCCTGCCATTGCGGCAGGAGGCTGAAAAGCGCGGCGCTGCGATCAAGGCGGCGAGCGAACGCAAGGCCCCGCCCGAAGAGGCCTGCAAGCTGATCAGCGCGTTTTCGCAGGTCGAGGTCCGGATGATCAAATACATCGAAGGCAACGCGCAGAAATGCGGCATTCCGGCCGCGGTCGGCGATCAGATGAAGACCGGCCACAAGAATACCGAAGGCATGCGGCAGAAGGTCTGCGGTGTCGCCAGCCAGCAGCAGCAGCGCGGGCCCGCCGCGCCGCGCCTCAGCGACCTGCTGGGGTCGTCGGCGGCGCTGCCGGAGGCCTCGACCGGCGCCAAGAAGAGTGGCGGTACCACCTTCGATACGCTGAACGGCAACGTGCTCGCGCGATGATAGCGCGATGAGCGACGCGGCCTCCCGAGTTGCGGACGCGACCGATAACTGGGTCGACCGCGTCGCGCCGCTGTGGTCGCGACCCTATCTGCGGCTGGCGCGCTTCGATCGTCCGATCGGATCATGGCTGCTGCTGATGCCGTGCTGGTGGTCGGCGGCGCTGGCCACCGGCATCGCCCGCGATACCGAGCAATTGCCGCTGATGCTGGGGCTGTTCTTCATCGGCGCCTTCGTGATGCGCGGCGCCGGTTGCACCTGGAACGACATCACCGATCGCGACCTCGACGCCAGGGTCGAGCGCACCCGTTCGCGGCCGATCCCGGCCGGTCAGGTCAGCGTCAGGCGCGCCGCGTTGTTCCTGGTGCTGCAGGCGCTGATCGGCTTCATGATCCTGATCCAGTTCAACGGCTTTGCGGTTCTGACCGGCATCGCCTCGTTGCTGATCGTCGCGGCCTATCCCTTCATGAAGCGTATCACCTATTGGCCGCAGATCGTGCTTGGCCTCGCCTTCTCATGGGGCGCACTGATGGGCTTCGCGGTCCAGTTCGGTCAACTCGATGCGACGGCCTTGTTGCTGTATGCCGGGTCGATCTCCTGGGTGATTGGCTACGACACCATCTACGCGCACCAGGACACCGAGGACGACGCGCTGATCGGTATCAAGTCGACGGCGCTGCTGTTCGGCGCGCGCACGCGACCCGCCCTGATGGCGTTCTACGGCGTCGCTGTGCTGCTGATTGGTGCGGCGCTGGCGCGCGCCGGCGCGCATGAGCCGGCCTGGCTCGGGCTCGCGGCGTTCGCCACGCATCTGGTCTGGCAAATTACCCGCGTCGATATCCGTGACCCCATTCTCTGCCTGCGCGTGTTCAAATCGAACCGTGATGCGGGGGGACTGCTGCTGGCCGGATTACTGGTCGACGCGGTGATGCGGGCGGCGGCTTAGGCCGCCTTTGGCAAGATCAATCCCGCGCGATAATCTCGCGCTCGCCGTGATACATACCGGCCGCGTTGAGCAGCGCGCCGGGACGGCGACGTACCAGGAATTTGGGGCGGCGTTCGCGAATGGCGTTGCGGCGGCGGCGGCGCATGGCGGGTTCGCGGATGATTTCTTCCGGTAGTTGCGGAAGCGCGAAGATCTCGCTCCACATCTGCCACGCGGTATCGATCTCGACGCGATCGGCGCTGACACATAACGGGATCGACAGCGCCGGATCGCGATGCGCTAGTACCAGCGTCTTGGCATCGTCGAGGCCGCGCAGGGCGACGCCGAGAAAGTCGCTGACGCGGACGTTGATCGCCATTCGCATGCCGCGCACGGCGCGGTGCAGCACGACGCGTTCGCGGTGCAGTTCGATATGCCGGACACTGCCGTCGGCGCGCTGGTCATGCGCGTCGAAGCGGACCGGTAGCGAGTGGGGGTCGAGCCGCAATGCGCTGCTCGACCCTTCGGGATTTCTCCCGCCTGTTACTGTTTGATGCCTCACGGCTTTTATCTCCCCGCCGAAATTATGCTTTCGGTCGATGGGGAGAGGATGCCAGAGCGGAATCGGAAACCGCTTAAAAAGGCTGGTTAATCGAATCCGATCGACCTTGCTTCCGTCCGCATGATTGACGGAAGCTTGGCAGACATGATTGACGAGACCTTGCCGGAGCCTTGAAATTCTTTAGCTTTTCGGGCTCCGAATGCTTGAAGTCGCTGTCAAATAAGCACATCTCTTGACCAGGCCGTCTGGCTGCCAAACTCTTCAATTGCCCGGGATTTTGTTCGTGATTTCTTCACCAATCGCTTCATCGCCTGCTTCGTTGAAATCCGCCAATGCCGACCTGTTCGATCAGTCCGCGCTGTCGACGCTGGCGCATCGCCTCGTCGAGGCCGCGAAACGGGCCGGCGCCGATGCCGCGGATGCGGTTGCCGTGCGCGGCGTGTCGCATGGTGTCGAGGTGCGCGACGGCAAGGTCGAGGCTTCCGAGCGCTCCGAGGGCGACGATGTCGGCCTGCGGGTATTCGTCGGCAAGCGCCAGGCGGTGATCTCCACCAATGATGTGTCGGGCGACAACGTCGCCCAACTCGCCGAGCGCGCGGTGGCGATGGCCCGCGTCGCGCCTGACGACCAGTATGTCGGTCTCGCCGATATCGAATTGCTGGCGCGCGACTTTCCGCAGCTCGATCTGCTCGATCCGGTAACGCCGTCGGTCAAGGAGTTGGAGCGGCGCGCAGTCGAAGCCGAGCAGGCCGCGCTGGCGGTGAAGGGCGTGACGAAGTCGTCCGGCGCCTCCGCCTCGACCGGTATCGGCGGCATGGTGCTGGTGACCTCGACTGGCTTCCAGGGCGCCTATCTGCGCTCGAGCCAGAGCATTTCGGTAACCGCCATTGTCGGCGACGGCACCAATATGGAGCGCGATTACGCCTACACCTCGGCGCCGCATGCGTCCGATCTGGATTCGCCGGCCGAGATCGGCAAGCTGGCCGGCGAGCGCACCGTGGCGCGCGCCAATCCGCGCAAGGTCGCCAGCTGCAAGGTGCCGGTGATTTTTGATCCGCGCGTCTCCAATACGCTGGTCGGCCATATCGTCGGCGCGGCCAATGGCGCCTCGATCGCGCGGAAGACCAGCTTCCTCAAGGACAGTCTCGGCAAGCAGCTATTCAACAAGAACATCCGCATCATCGACGACCCGCTGCGGGTGCGCGGGTTGCGCTCGCAATCCTTCGACGCCGAGGGCGTCGCGGTCAGGAAGACGGCGATCATCGACGGCGGCGTGTTGACGACCTGGCTGTTGGATTGTGCCACCGCGCGCGAACTCGGCATGACCACCACCGGCCATGCGCATCGCGGCGTGTCGTCGTCGCCGTCGCCGGGGGCCTATAATCTGCACATGGAAGCGGGTGAGCCGACCCCGGCCGAGCTGATCGCCGATATCAAGGAAGGCTTTTACGTCACCGACCTGATCGGATCCGGCGTCAACGGCGTCACCGGTGACTACAGCCGCGGTGCCGGCGGGTTCTGGATCGAGAACGGCCAGCTGACCTATGCGGTCAGCGAGATCACCATCGCCGGGCACCTGTTCGAGATCTTCAAGTCGATGCAGCCAGCCAACGACCTCAGCTTCCGTTATGGCGTCAACGCGCCGACCATCCGCGTCGAAGGCCTGACGATTGCCGGACGCTGACGCCTCGCGCGCCGATCGGCTGACCCGCGACGCCGACCTGCTGGAGCGGACGGTGCGCGATGCCGGGGCGCTTGGCCTGTCGATGTTTCGTACCGAACTGAAGATGTGGACCAAGGCTGGGTCCTCACCGGTGTCGGAGGCGGACATCGCCGTCAACGACCTGATCCAGACCCGGCTACAGGCGGCGACGCCTGATTATGGCTGGTTGTCTGAGGAAAGCGCCGACGATGAAATCCGGCTTGGCAGGCGTCTGACCTGGATCATCGATCCGATCGACGGCACCCGCGGCTATCTCGCCGGCCGTGAGGACTGGTGCGTCAGCGTGGCGCTGGTGGAGGATAACCGGCCCCTGCTGGCGGCGGTGTTCGCGCCCTCCAGCGATGAATTCTTCTTTGCTGTCCGCGGCCAAGGCACCACCTGGAACGGTGCGCGGATTACCGCGGCGCCGGGAGCCGGGCTGGATTTCCCCCGTATCGCCGGGCCGAAGCCGCTGGTCGAGCGTCTCGCCCCGGCGCAGCAGGAGATCATGCTGTATCCACGGATCGGATCGCTGGCGCTTCGGCTGTGCTGGGTGGCAAATGGCAAGCTCGACGCCGCTTTCGCCGGCGGCCAGAGCCGCGACTGGGATCTCGCCGCGGCGGATTTGATCGTCCACGAAGCGAATGGTAGAATGAGCGAGCTTTCCGACGAACCAATCCTCTATAACCGCCAGGAAGTCACGCACGGGTTGCTGGTGGCTGCGGGGACCGATCGTCATGCCCACATCGTTGAGCAATTTCGCAATCGCCGGTTCTGATCCGTCGCGACCCATTCAAATCATCTGACAACAGCCGGGCAGCTGTAGGAAAAACATTGATGTCGGACGCGCAGCAATTGCTTCATCTGGTCGTTGGCGGCGAATTGGCCGACCTGAAGGGCACCACCTTCAAGGATCTGAGCCAGGTCGAGACAGTGGGTTATTACCCGAATTACGCCTCGGCCTTCGCCGCATGGAAGGCGAGGGCGCAGCAGACCGTCGACAACGCCCACATGCGATATTTCATCGTCCACCTCCATCGTTTGCTCGATCCAGGTCAAGACTCGAAGCCTGCCAGTTGAAACGACTGCTTCGCAACACGCTGCGCAGCAGCTGGGTTCAGCGCGCCGCGGGCTTCATCGCGGCCGAATTTCTGCGGCTGGTGTGGAAGACCAACACTTTCACGCTCGATCCGCCTAATGTTTATGACATTGTCGAGCCCGAAATGCCGGTCATTCTGGCATTCTGGCACGGCCAGCACTTCATGACGCCGTTCATCAAGCGCAAGGATTACAAGGGCAAGGTGCTGATCTCGCGGCACCGCGACGGCGAGTTCAACGCGCTGGCCGCGGAGCGGCTGGGCATCGGCACCGTTCGCGGCTCCGGCGACCATGGCGGCGCATTTCACCGCAAGGGAGGCGTCGGCGCCTTCAAGGAGATGGTGCGGGTGCTGGAGCAGGGCATCAACATGGCGCTGACCGCCGACGTGCCGAAGCGCTCGCGGGTGGCCGGCATGGGCATCATCATGCTGGCGCGCGAGAGCGGTCGGCCGATCATGCCGTTCGCCATGGCCACCAGCCGTTTCGTCCAGCTCAAGAATTGGGACCGCACCACCATCAACCTGCCCTTCGGTCGCGGCATATTGGTCGGCGGCGAACCAATCAGCGTGCCGGCCGATGCCGATCAGGCGATGATGGAGACATTGCGGGCGAGGCTGGAGGCGACGCTGAACGATGCCACGCAGCGCGCTTATATTGCCATCGGCCGGCCGGAAAGCGCCGGTCATGCCTAAATCGCTGCCGATCACGCTGCGCGTCTATCGCCGAATAGCCGCGGTGCTGGCGCCGCTGGCCCCGATCCTGATCCAGCGGCGGCTGAAACAGAACAAGGAAGATCCGGCGCGCCTCGGCGAACGTCGCGGTTTGACGACAGCCGCGCGCCCCGTGGGACCGCTGGTGTGGATTCACGGCGCCAGCGTCGGCGAGGTGCTGGCGGCGGCAGCCCTGATCGAGCGGCTTCGCGCCCTCAACATTCGCATCCTGCTGACCTCCGGCACGGTAACCTCGGCGGAGATCGTCGCCAGGCGCTTCCCGGCCGATATTATCCATCAATACATCCCGTTCGATTCGCCGCGCTTTGTCGGCCGCTTTCTCGATCACTGGCGGCCCAGCCTGGCGCTGTTCATCGAATCCGACCTGTGGCCGAACCTGATCCTGTCCGGTTTTGCGCGGCGGATGCCGATGGTACTGATCAACGGCCGGATGTCGCCGCGCTCGTTTCCGCGCTGGCAGAAGATGTCGGCGACCATCGCCGCGCTGCTCGGCCGCTTCGATATTTGTCTGGCGCAATCCGATAATGATGCTGACCGCTTCGGCGCGCTCGGCTCGCGCAATGTCGTCGTCACCGGCAATCTCAAGCTCGACGTGGCGGCGCCGCCCGCCGATCCGGCGAAGCTTGAACGGCTGATCTCGGTGATGCGCGGCCGTCCGGTGATCGTGGCATCGTCCACCCATGCCGGCGAAGAGGAAATCCTGCTCGAAACCCACCGGGTGCTGGCCGGCTTCTTTCCGTCGTTGCTCACGGTGATCGTGCCGCGCCATGCCCATCGCGGCGAGGCGGTAGCCCGGATGATCGCCGCGACCGGCGCGCAGGTCGCGCTGCGGTCGCGCGAGGAATTGCCGACCGCGCTGACCGATATCTATGTCGCCGATACCATGGGCGAGCTCGGCCTGTTCTACCGGCTGTCGCAGGTCATCTTCATGGGTGGGTCGCTGGTGCCGCATGGCGGGCAGAACCCGATCGAGGCGATCAAGCTTGGCGCCTCCATCGTGCATGGCCCGCACGTGTTCAATTTCGCGGATGTCTACCAGACGCTGGATGGCGCCGGCGGCGCCTGGCAGGCCCATTCGTCGGAGCAACTCGTCAAGCAGCTTGGCCACATGCTCGGCAATGAAGCGGCGCGCAGCGCGTCTGTTGAGGCCGCCGAACAGGTGGTGCTGCGGCTCGGCGGCGCGCTCGACCGCACCATGGCTGCGCTGGAGCCGTATCTGCTGCAGATGCAGCTGGAAATGGGCCAGGTCGATGCGTGAGCCGGCGTTCTGGCGGCGGCCATCCTCGTGGCTGTCGCGGCTGCTGATGCCGCTCGGCGCCGTCTATGGCGAGATCGCCGGCGCGCGGATGGGACGCCAGGGCGTCGTCGTCGGCATTCCAGTGCTCTGTGTCGGCAATTATCACGTTGGCGGCGCCGGCAAGACACCGACCACGCTGGCCCTGGTCGCGCTGCTGCGCTCGATCGGCGAAACGCCGGTGGTGCTGAGCCGCGGCTATGGCGGCCGGCTGCGCGGCCCGGTCAAGGTCGATGAGACGAGGCACAGCGCCGCCGATGTCGGCGACGAACCGCTGATGATGGCGCGGCAGGTGACGGTGGTGATCGCGCGCGACCGCGTCGCCGGCGCCGCGCTGGCGCGATCCACCGGCGCCAGCGTCATCGTGATGGATGACGGTTTTCAAAATCCCGCGGTCGCCAAGGACGCCTCGATTATCGTGATCGACGGCGACCGCGGCCTCGGCAATGGCCGCGTGCTGCCGGCCGGGCCGCTGCGGGCACCGCTCGATCTGCAGGTCGCGCGCACCGACGCGCTGGTGGTGGTGGGTAACGGCGTGGCGGCGGCGGGCGTCGCCGCGATGGTGGCGGGCAAAGGAATCCCGGTGTTGACCGCGTGGCTGACGCCGGATGACATCTCGCTGGCGGCCTTGCGCGGCGAGCGCGTGCTGGCGTTTGCCGGCATCGGCGATCCGGATCGCTTCTTCCGCACGCTGCGCGGTGCCGGGGTGGACGTGGCCGTCGAAAAGGCCTTCGCCGATCATCACGCCTATGGTGCCGCCGAGATCGATGCGCTGGTCACGCAGGCGACGCGTGACGGGCTGATGCTGGTGACCACGGAGAAGGACCTGGTCAAACTGCGCGGCATGCCGGCGGCGGCATCCATCGTGCCGTTGGCGGTCACGCTG
>NZ_JANXTC010000234.1:0-26558 GCF_025356345.1 Tardiphaga sp. | reverse complement strand
GGCATGACAGGCCTCTCGGGTAAGTTTTGCTGAACAATGTTCTTATTATGTTCTTTGTCAAGCGAACAAACCCCGATGCAATAATTCGCCCAGCCAAAACGACGCTGAGTCGCTTACCGGGTAGACAGTAAATGTCCGCTGGCGCACGATAAGATATCCCCGGCTGCCCCTTGGCTTCGACCGGCGACAGAGAGTTCGGTAGCGCTCTCGCCTTCACACATGCGGATCACATGGCGCACTACAAGGCTTATTTCATAGGCCGCGATGGTCGTTTCATCAAAGCCAAGGACATCATCCAGGACGATGATCCGGCGGCTATCATCGCCGCGCGCGCAATGATTGGTATGCACGCCATCGAACTTTGGGAGCGGGATCGGCGCATTGTGCAGTTCGAGGCCATCAGGCAGGGCGCTCCCGACCTGCAACCATCCGGAGCGACGCCATGATCTATCGCGAGCATGCCTATTCGGTGGTTCAAACGAATTCCGCCGGTTGGACCTGGACGGTGCAGATGGAAGGTAGCGAATCCAGGACTGGTGCCAGCCATCGCCGAGAATCCGCCATCGGCGCGGCTTTCGCAGCGATCGACAAGGTGATTGAAGCCGGCGCGCGCCTGAGAGCCGTCTCCCACAATGTCGTTGATGGCCGCATGATCGCGAAGACCGCGACCGAGTAGCACCGCGCTGTCCGGCCGCGCAATACGGCCTCGCGCTCCAACAGCGTGCGCAGGGCAATTCCGGCATCCAGAGCCGGGTCTGGCTGACCGCGACGATCGGACGCCGTGCCACAAGGACGCCGGTGAGCCCCGCGCCATAGTGACGCGCTCAGGCGATGATGTCGGGTGTGATCTGGTCTTCGATGAAGGAAATCCGATCGCGCAGTTGCAGCTTGCGCTTCTTCAGCCGCTGCAGCCGCAACAGATCCGGCGCCGGCGATTGATGCAGGGCGTCGATTGCGACATCGAGGTCGCGGTGTTCTTGCTGCAGCTTCGCCAGCTCGGCCGGGAGTGCGCGATCTTCGTCGTCGTTCATGGCGCTAGCTGACTGGATTCGCGGGTTGTTGGCGAGAAAATTGTTTCGGGACTATCGCCGGTGCGCGCGCACCGTGCAAGCATTCGGTTCCGGCGATATGCCGGGTATTCCAGTCACGATTCGTTTCATATGCGGATCGAAATTAAAAATTCAATTTTCAAGACCCATCGACAGATGTCCACTGTCATGTAGACTTCATTGTCCACCGAATCCGAGGTTTAATCCTACCCAGGAGATTTCGAATGGCACTTCAGTCGCATCTCGTCGAACTTGAACGCAAACACAAGGTCTTGGAAACCGAACTGCACGAAGCTCTCGTACATCTATCTACAGACGATCTCCGTATTGTCGAACTCAAGCGCCGGAAGCTCATGGTGCGCGACGAAATTGCCAGGCTAAAGCTGGTTGCCAGCGAAACGCTGCATTAGCAGCCGAACCTTCCCCACCTGAAAATACGCGTGATGTCATTACCGGTCAGTCTCAACGCGATAGCTCGTTGAGTCCTGGCAAGGGATGGCTGCGAGTCTTCCCAGCGTATCTGCGACGAAGTGATCCGGTTTCCGGTGGACGGGCCGGGTTGCTTCGCGCGGCGTACGAGCAAACGCAAGGGTCGGCGAATCCGCCGCTGCCGGGATGCTGGTGGCGTCAGGCCGCGGCCATTGTCGCAACATGGTTCGCGATCGCCAATGAGGATGTCAGGCCGGGCGACTCGATCCCGAACAGATTGATCAGGCCCTTGACGCCGTGGCTTTGCGGACCCTGGATCATGAAATCCTGCACCGCGACCGCCGGCGGGACTATTTTAGGCCGCATCCCGGAATAGCTCGGCATCAACGCGCCGTCCGGTAGCTCGGGCCAATAGCGGCGGATCGCCGGATAGAATTTCTCGCTGCGCGCGGGATCGACGGCGTAATCGATGTGATCGACCCATTCGACGTCGGGGCCGAAGCGCGCCTGTCCGGCCAGATCCAGCGTCAGATGGACGCCCAGTCCGCCCGGCTCCGGCACCGGGTAGATCAGCCGGGAGAACGGCGCCTTGGTGCTGCAACTGAAATAGCACCCCTTCGCCAGATAGGCCGGCGGAATCAGGTCGAGCGGCATGCCGTCGAGGCCGCGCGCGATCGCGGTGGCCGACAGCCCGGCCGAATTGATCAGCAGGTCGCAGGCCAGCAGCATCGGCGCTTCGCCGCCAACCTCGACCTCGAAGCCGCCGGCGGTCGCGCGACCGCGCTCCAGCGGCGCCATGAAGGCGAAAGCAGCGCCAGCTGCCTCAGCTTCGCCGCGCAGCGACAGCATGTAGGAATGGCTGTCGATGATTCCGGTGGAAGGCGACAGCAAGGCGGCTTCGCAGCGCAGTTGCGGCTCCAGCGCGCGTGCCTCGGCGGCGCTCAGAACCCGCAGGTCATCGACACCATTGGCTTCCGCATGGGCCTTGATCGATTGCAGTTTGGCGATCTCGTCCGGACGGGTGGCGACGATCAGCTTGCCGGAATTGCGGTGCGCAATGCCGCGCGCGGCGCAATAGGCGTAGAGCGCCCGTCTGCCGGCGACACAGAACTCAGCCATCAGACTGCCGGCGGGATAATAGATGCCGGCATGGATCACTTCGCTGTTGCGCGACGAGGTCACGGTCCCGATCGCGTCCGCCGCCTCCAGCACGATCACTTCGCGTCCGGACTGCGCCAGTTGCCGGGCAATGGCGAGCCCGACGACGCCCGCGCCGACCACGATACATTCAACCTTGTCCATGCGCCGTCCGTCTGCTCGCCAGGGCTGCGAGTATGTGGCCGCACAACGCCCGAGATCGGCCGTGTGATATTAAGAGGGTATTAAGCATTCAAAAGATTTGAAGCAAATTTAGTCACATTTTGCGGTTGCAGCCGTATCCGTTTACCAGAACCAAATGCCTGCGGCGAGACACTCACTTGCGAATACGCGGGTGTATGATGGGTGGCAAGCAAGAGCAAATAGACAGCAAGGCGGTCATTTTCGCCTTGGCGTCTGCCTGTGTGATCGGCCTGACGATCATGACGGATCCGGCCTGGGCGGGCGGCGGTTTTTCATTGCCTCAATTCGGCGTCCACGCGGATACCGAGGTGATCTGGGAAAACCTGATCACCGCGCTGGTCGTGATCGCCTTCCTCGGCTCCATCGTGCTCTGGGTGGGATCGGTGCTGCGCTCGGTCAAGAACCAGCAGCGCCGCCGCAACGCCTTTGTCGGCTCGGCGCTGAACCATCTCGGCCAGGGCATCGTGATGCTCGATGCGCGAAAACGGCTGGTGTTCTGCAACGATCGCTATCTTGAAATCTATGGTCTGACCCGCGCGGAAATCCCGGAGAACATCACCGGGTCGGGATTGCGCGAACTGCGCCGCCAGCACGGCATGCTGGACGAGGTCAGCGACCGGCACTACCGCTACAGCAACGACGCCGACAGTTTCATCGCTGATCTGCCGGACGGGCGGCAGGTCCAGGTCAAGCTCAACCGGCTGCCGAATGGCGGGTCGATCGGCATTCACGAGGACTGTACCGAGCAGCGGCAGCTCGCCGGCGAACTGGAAAGCACCAAGAAATTCCTCGAAACGGTGGTCGATAACATCCCGGTTTCGCTGATGGTACAGCGGGTCAGCGACGGAAAATATGTCTTCGCCAACCGCGGCGCTGAAGTGATCCTGAACTGCCGGCGCGAGGATGCCATCGGCAGAACCGTTTCCGAGATGCTGAAGCCGGAAGAGGCCAGGCTGATCAACAATCGCGACCAGGCCGCGATCCGGAGCCGCGGTCTCATGGCCGAGGAGCACCCGATCAGCACCCGCGACGGATTGCGGCTGTTCCTGACGCGACGGGTCGCGGTCCCCGACGAGAAGGGCCAGCCGCAATATCTGATCAAGACCCATGAGGACGTCACCGACCGGCGCCAGACCGAGTCGCAGATGGCGCATATGGCCTATCATGACGGGCTGACCGATCTGCCCAACCGCGCGGCGTTCCTGAAGGCGCTGTCGCAGATGATCGATGCCTGCGCCGACGTCTCCGAGGAATTCGCCGTGCTGTCGATCGACCTCGACGGGCTCAAGGAAATCAACGACGTGTTCGGCCACGCCATCGCCGATCAGCTCCTGGTCCAGGTGTCACGCCGGATCGAGATCGTGGCGGGCGGCGGCGTCGTCGCGCGGCTCGGCGGCGACGAATACGGCGTCATCATCGATGGCCGGCAGCCGACGGCGGGCCTGGCCGTTGCCGAACGGATCGCGGCGACGCTGGCCGAGGAGTTCCTGATCGACGGCAAGACGGTGCGGACCGGCGTCACCACCGGCATCGCGCTGTTTCCGCGCGACGGCAGCAGCCCCGCAGCGCTGCTCGCCAATGCCGGCGCCGCGCTGTTTCGCGCCAAGGCGATGTCGCGCGGTTCGATCAGCCTGTTCGAGCCCGAGATGGATCAGCAGCTGCGCGATCGTCGCGCGCTGCACCAGGACCTTTCCGTGGCGATCCGCCATGGCGAGCTTTCGCTGCATTACCAACCGCAGGCGCGCACCGTCGAGGACGTGGTGGATGCCGACATCACCGGTTTCGAGGCGCTGGCGCGGTGGTCTCACCCGACGCGCGGACCGGTGCCGCCCGGAGATTTCATTCCGCTGGCGGAAGAGAGCGGCCTGATCGTCGAGATGGGCGAATGGATTTTGCGGCAGGCCTGCCTCGAGGCGGCGTCCTGGCCGATGCCGCTGCAGATCGCGGTCAATCTGTCGCCGGCGCAATTCATGCACGGCGATCTCGTCAATCTGGTGCATTCGATCCTGCTCGAGACCGGGCTGCAGCCGGGGCGGCTGGAGCTGGAAATCACCGAAGGCGTCCTGATCGAGGATTTCGAGCGCGGCGTGGCGCTGCTGCGGCGGCTGAAGGCGCTGGGGGTGCGGATCTCGATGGATGATTTCGGCAGCGGCTACTCGTCGCTGACCTACCTGCAGGCGTTCCCGTTCGACAAGATCAAGATCGACCGCGCCTTTGTCGTCAATCTCGGGCTCAATCCGCAATCGGCGGCGATCGTCCGGGCGGTGATCGGGCTTGGCCACGGGCTTGATGTCTCGATCGTTGCCGAGGGCGTCGAGACCCATGAGCAGCTGCGCTTTCTGGCCCATGAAGGCTGCGACGGCGTGCAGGGCTTCTTCATCGGTCGTCCCGCGCCGATCGCGCAATATGCCAGCCTCGTCGGCCGCCCGGCCGCGGCGGCGCGCAAGGCGGGATGACAGCGAGGCGACGGTTGAGCCGGCGACGATCCGCCGCTAGCGTGCGGCGATGACGAGTTTTGCTGATATCACGTCGGATCAGCCTGCGGCGACTCCCCCGCCGGTGGTCGCGGCCTATCCCGTGCCGCTGCTGCGCATCGAGGCGGTGACGAAGAAGTTCGGCCATGTCAGCGCTGTCGACAACCTCTCGCTCGACATCCAGGCTGGCGAGTTCTTCGCACTGCTCGGCCCATCGGGCTGCGGCAAGACCACGTTGCTGCGGATGCTGGCGGGTTTCGAGACGCCCGACAGCGGGCGGATCCTGCTCGACGGCGATGACATCGCGTCGCTGCAGCCGCATCAGCGTCCGGTCAACATGATGTTCCAGAACTACGCGCTGTTTCCGCATCTCACGGTGAAGGACAATATCGCCTTCGGACTGAAGCGGGCGGCGCTGGCGAAGCCCGAGATTGAGAGCCGCGTCGCCGAGATGGTGGCGCTGGTCAAGCTCGCCGGGCTGGAGAAGCGGCGACCGGATCAACTGTCCGGCGGCCAGAAGCAGCGCGTCGCGCTGGCCCGCGCGCTGGCGCGGCGGCCGCGGCTGTTGCTGCTCGATGAGCCGCTGGCGGCGCTCGACAAGAAGCTGCGCGAGGAAACTCAGATCGAATTGATGGCGTTGCAGCGCCGGCTCGGCACCACCTTCGTCATCGTCACCCACGACCAGGACGAGGCCATGACCATGGCCGACCGCATCGCCGTGATGGATGCCGGCCGGCTGCGCCAGGTCGCCAGGCCGCGGCAATTGTATGAAGCCCCGACGTCGCGCTGGATCGCCGAATTCGTCGGCGACATCAACATCATCGAGGGCGAGGTGACATTCCACGACGATCACCGGCTGACCATCGCCACCGCCGATGCCGGCACGCTCAGCGCGGCGGAGCCGCGGCAGCCAATCGGCAGCAAGCTGATCTGCGTCGCGATCCGGCCGGAAAAGATCCGGCTGTCGCGCCAGGCCCCGGCCTCCGACCGGCTTCATGGCGGCGGCATGAACAGCCTCGAAGGCGTGGTCAGCGAGGTTGGTTACCTCGGCGGGCTGTCGATCTACCAGGTCAAGCTCGACCGCGGCGCGACGTTGCGCGCGGCACTGGCCAACACGGCCCGGCTCGATGTCGATGCCTACAGTGTCGGCCAGCGTGTGGTGGCATGGTTTTCGCCGGATGATTGCGTGGTGCTGCCGCGATGATCGCGCGCCGCCTGTTCACGGCGCTGGCCCGGCGGGCTGCGATCGCGCCCTTGCTGTGGATGGCGTTGCTGTTCCTGGTGCCGTTCGGCTTCGTGCTGAAGATCAGCCTGTCGCAGACCGCGCTGGCGCAGCCGCCCTATCTGCCGCTGTTCGCGTGGACCGATGGCATCGCTGGATGGAAAGCGGCGCTCGCCGCCCTGTCGCTGGATAATTTCCGGCTGCTGGTGTCCGACGATCTCTACATCGACTCTTATCTGCGCAGCCTCGTTGTGGCGTTGATATCGACCGCGCTGCTGCTCGCGCTCGGCTATCCCGTGGCCTATGCGATGGCCCGGCTGCCGCCGCGCGCGCAGGGCCTCGCGATGATGCTGGTGATCGTGCCGTTCTGGACCTCGTTCCTGATCCGGATCTATGCCTGGATCAACATCCTGCAGCATGACGGTCTGCTCAACCAGATCCTGCTCGCGCTGCACATCGTCTCCGCGCCGGTGGTGTGGCTGTCGACCGACCGCACGATGTATCTCGGCATCGTCTATTCCTATCTGCCCTTCATGATCCTGCCGCTCTACGCCACGCTGGCGAAGCAGGATGGCGCGCTGCTGGAAGCCGCCAGCGATCTCGGCAGTTCGCGGCTGCAGGCGTTCTGGCTGGTGACGTTTCCGCTGTCGCTGCCCGGAATCGGCGCCGGCGTGCTGCTATGCTTCATCCCGATCGTCGGCGAGTTCGTGATTCCCGACCTGCTGGCGGGCTCGGATTCGATGATGATCGGCCAGACGCTGTGGCTGGAATTCTTCACCAACAAGGACTGGCCGGTCGCCTCCGCGATTGCGATCGTGCTGCTGGTTCTGCTGCTGCTGCCGCTACTGGTCTATGACCGGCTGCAGCGCCGGCAATTGGAGGCGCGGTGATGGCCCATCGCGGTCTGTCGCGCTTCAATGTCTCCGCGTTGGCTTTCGGCCTGGCGTTTCTGTACCTGCCGATCGTCATCCTGGTGGTCTATTCCTTCAACGCCTCACGGCTGGTGACGGTGTGGGGCGGCTGGTCGACGCGCTGGTACGGCGAGCTGTTCAACGACCGCGCCATGCTCGAGGCGCTGTGGATGAGCCTGCGCGTCGCGCTGCTCTCCGCCACGCTGGCGACGGGGCTCGGCACGCTGGCCGCGATGGCACTGGCCCGCGGCGAGCGCTTTCGCGGCCGCACGCTGATGTCCGGCATGCTATATGCGCCGCTGGTGATGCCGGAAGTGATCACCGGCCTGTCATTGCTGTTGCTGTTCGTGGCGCTGGACGCCGGCCGCGGCTTCTGGACCGTGACGCTGGCGCATACCACGCTGACGATGTGCTTTGTCGCCGTCGTGGTGCAGTCGCGGCTGGCGGGGCTCGATCGCAGCCTCGAGGAGGCGGCGATGGATCTCGGCTGCGCGCCGGCGCGGGCCTTTGTCGCGGTCACGCTGCCGCTGCTGTGGCCGGCGATCGCCGCGGGCTGGATGCTGGCCTTCACGCTGTCGCTGGACGATCTGGTGATCGCCAGCTTCACCACCGGCCCGGGCGCGGCGACGCTGCCGATCCGGATCTATTCCGAGGTGCGGCTGGGCGTGAAGCCGGAGATCAACGCGATCTGCACGCTGATCATCGGCTTCATCACGGTGCTGATCGTCGGCGCCTCGCTGGCGTCAAAGCTGTCGAGAGGACGCGGCGAGAGCGCGGCGCCGCTATAGGTCCGGCTGATCGCCGCCGTCGCCGCGGTTCAAGCGGCCTTTTGCCGTCCGGCGCCGGCCGGACGCCGGCTGCAGGCGTCCGGCGATGCCGAGGCCATAGGCGGGCATGTTGTTGTAGACGGTTTCATATTCGCCGGCGCGGACCAGATAGGTCTCGTGCCAGATGCCGACGTCGCCGTTACTGCCGATAGTCTTGTTGAAGTTTTTCCACGCCGGCAAATGCGCTTGGGATTGCGACGTGGCATAGGCCTGCAACTGTTCAAAGCTGCGCCAGTACTGCACCATCAGGGCCGAGTTCAGTCCGAAATGCCCGCGAGCATGAAGCAGGCCAAGCTCCGGATGCTTTCCCAGTTCGTCCAGCATGCGCGGCATGGCGGCGAACACCGGGGCCCACTTCCATATCTTCCACAGACGGTTGACCTGCACTCCGATCAGAAACACGACAAAGTCGCCATCGATCTCGGCCGACATGCGGGCCTGCGTTACGACCATCCGGGTGTCCCTTCGTCTTGCCCCGCCAAGCGGCGTGGCTGTCGCTGTTGCAACGACCGCCGGCTCAGTTCGCCTTCGCGGCATCCGCGGGCGCCGTTGCCGCCGGCGCGACGGCTGGTTTATCGGCTTCCGCCGCGGGCTTCGTGCCGCCGGTAAACCGGTCGAGTACCGAGCGTACCGCGTCGCGGGTCTTGCGGTCCTTGACCGCGTCGAGCAGCGGCGCGGCGCCGGGCGAGCGGCGGATCAGGCTTTCCGGATCGGGGAAGATCAGCGGATCGTCCCACGGACCCTGGATCACGAACGGCAGGTCGAAGCCGGGGGGCGCGTTTGCCACCGAGTTCAGGCTGGCGACGCCCTTGAAATCATATTCGCGCGCCGGCACCGAGGCGGTGCCGGTCAGGGTCAGGGTGGCGGCCGGGCCTTCGATCCGGATGTCGTCGGCGGTGGCGATACCGTCATTGAATTTGACGCTCATGTTGAGCGTCGAGAACGGCGTCGAGCCGGAGCGGAAATTGCCGGCGCCGGACAGCGGCCGGCGTTCCAGCCGCTTCAGGAGCTGTTCGACATTGAAGCCGCTGATGGCGCCGTCATGGCCGGTCAGGGTGGCGGTGCCGTCGAGCGATTGCGCGAGGCCGAACGGCGACGAGCCGGAAGCTTCCAGCGCCATGCCCAGATTGCCGCGACCGGTGAGCTTGTCGATGCCGAACAGGTCGGAGGCCGTGGCCTGCAGGTCGACGTCGGTGAACTGAAACTGCGCCTTCACATCGGCCACGGCATCGGAATGCGCGATGCCGAACGAGCCGCGGACAATGCCGCCATACATCTGCGCTTCGCCGATCGACAGCGCCAGCGTGCCGTTGCGCAGATTGGCGCCCAGCGCGGTGCGTCCCAGCACCGAGGAGCCCACGGTGACCTTGGCGGCCGAAAGCCGCATGTCGAGGTCGGTGGTGGAGAGCGTGTTGAGGTCGAACAATTGCCGGTTCCAGTCGCGCGCGCCGGAGGCCAGCAGACGGACCGTCGAGATATAGGGCGTGAAGTCGAGCGCGCCGGCGGCCAGCGTCGCCTGCAGGGTCTGGCGGCCATTATTGCTGTAGGTCATTACGCCTTCGGCGAGATTGCGGTCGAGCTCGACATTGACGTTGGTCAGCGCCACCGAGGCGCCGACCAGACTGGCGCGCGCTTTCAGCGCGAAGCGGCCGAAACCGCCATTGCCGGGAGGGGCCTGGCCGATCCAGCGCATCGCATTGCGCAGCGACAGGCTGTCGGCGGTCAGCGTGCCCTCCATCATCAGACTGGCGCGGTTGGCGACAGTGCCGTCGAAGGCGACCTTGATCGGCGCGCTGGTGATTCGGGCCTTCAGGCCGGAGCGGTCGCCGGACAGGGCGGCGATGAAATCGCTGACGCTCAGGCTGCCGTCGACGCGCTCGCCGCGCCAATCGAACTGGCCGGTGGCGGCGAAGGAACGCGAGATCGACGGCCAGGCCAGTGACAGGTCGATGTCGTCGAGCCGCTCGGTATTGCTCGGATCCAGATAGTCGAGCACGCCGTCCTGGATGCGGATTTCAGAGAACGACAGCGGATGGTCGGCATCCGGCCGCATGGTGCGGGCAATGTTGTCGATGAACGGCGTCCAGTTGCTGTTGCCGGCGGCGTCGCGGCTGACGCGGATGCGCGGCCGCAGCATCATCACGTCGGCGATCTCGAAGCGCTGCATCAGCAGCGGCAGCAGCCGCAGATTGGCGGTCAGTACGTCGACCGACAGCGCCGGATCGATGTCGCCGCCGCCGCGCAGCCCGACCTCGTGGAACGAGACATAGCTACCCGGAAATACCGACACGTCGACGTCGCCGCTGACAACCAGGTCCAGTCCAGTCACGGCACGGATCTGCGCCTCGACGGCTTCGCGCAGCGCGTCACGGTTGAGCAGCCAGGACACGGCGAACAGCCCGATCAGCGCGGCGCCGAGGAGCGCCACAATCGGCATCCCCAGGCGTCTTATTCCTTGGGCACTCGTCAATGAACTATCCGGGTTGGTTGAGGGGCAAATCCGGAGAGGGCGTCTTTGTCTGTGCGCGCCCCGCTTCCAAAGCGGCAACTTGATCGGTTTTCTTGACGCTTTCAAGGCCGTCGCCGGGGTGATGGGGTCGCAGCCGGGTGGAAAACGGGGGCTTTGATTTGACCTGTTGCGGCGAATTCGCCTAATAATCCCGGACAATAAGACCGGCTTTCAAGCCATTCAGCGCATCCCTCACCAGGTTGATATTTATGAACAAGGTCTATCCCGACGCCAAATCGGCTCTCGCAGGCATTCTCAAGGACGGCATGATGGTCATGTCCGGCGGGTTTGGCCTGTGCGGCATCGCCGAGGCGCTGTCGGATGCGTTGCGCGAATCCGGCGTCAAGGATCTCACCGTGGTCTCCAATAATGCCGGCGTCGACGGCATCGGCCTGTCGCGGCTGCTGGAAACCCGCCAGATCAAGAAGATGATCTCGTCCTATGTCGGCGAGAACAAGCTGTTCGCGCAACAGTTTCTGGCCGGCGAGCTGGAGCTGGAATTCTCGCCGCAGGGCACGCTGGCCGAGCGCATCCGCGCCGGCGGGGCCGGCATCCCGGGTTTCTATACCAAGACCGGCGTCGGCACGCTGATCTCGGAAGGCAAGGAGACCATGGATTTCAACGGCGAGACCTACATGCTGGAGCGCGGGCTGTTCGCCGACCTCGCGATTGTTCATGCCTGGAAGGGCGATACCGCCGGCAACCTCGTCTACCGCAAGACCGCGCGCAACTTCAACCCGATGATGGCGACCGCCGCCCGGATCACCGTCGCGGAAGTCGAGCATCTGGTGCCGGCGGGCGAGATCGATCCCGACCACATCCACACCCCCGGCATTTTCGTCAAGCGCATTGTCGAAGTCGGCACCGCGCAGAAGCGGATCGAACAGCGCACCACGCGCAAGCGTCCGGGCGACGCTACCCCCGCAGCAGCAACCGGAGTTGAAGTCTGATGGCCTGGACCCGCGATCAAATGGCCGCCCGCGCGGCCAAGGAGCTGAAGGACGGCTTTTACGTCAACCTCGGCATCGGCATTCCGACGCTGGTGTCGAACTATATTCCCGAAGGCGTCGACGTGCTGTTGCAGAGCGAGAACGGCATGCTCGGCATGGGCCCATTCCCCTATGAGGGCGAAGAGGATCCCGATTTGATCAATGCCGGCAAGCAGACCGTCACCGAACTGCCGGAGACGAGCTATTTCTCGTCGGCGGATTCGTTCGGCATGGTGCGCGGCGGCCATATCGACCTGTCGATTCTCGGCGCCATGCAGGTGGCGCAGAATGGCGATCTCGCCAACTGGATGATCCCCGGCAAGATGGTCAAGGGCATGGGCGGCGCGATGGATCTCGTCGCCGGCGTCAAGCGCGTCGTGGTGGTGATGGAGCATTCCGCCAAGGACGGCCCGAAGCTGCTGAAGAGCTGCAACCTGCCGCTCACCGGCACCAGGGTGGTCGATATGGTGGTCACCGATCTCGCGGTCTTCACCATCGACAAGCACGGCCATGACGGCATGGCGCTGATCGAACTCGCCGATGGCGTCACCCTCGACGAGGTCAAGGCCAAGACCGAAGCTGAATTCCGCGTCGCGCTGACGAACGCGTAAGCGGCAAGTCCCGTTTCCCGGACGCGGTGCGGCATTCTTGTGCCGCTCCGCGGATCCGGGATCCCGGTTTTCCGCGCAATACCGGGACCCCGGATCAGCAGCGCACCACGTCGCAAGTGCGACGTAGTGCGCAGCATCCGGGGCACGCGCTCTCACAGACCGAGCCCCCATGCGCGATCGCCTCGAAGACAAGTTCTTCCTTATCCTGATCATCGTGGTGTCGCTGGCCTTTGGCTGGATACTGGCCTCGTTCTCCGGCGCCATCCTGTGGGGTGTCGTCATCGCCATCATGTTCGCGCCGGTGTACCGCTGGCTGCTGCGCAAGATGCCGGAGCGCCGTACGCCGGCGGCGCTGGCGATGATCATGCTCATCGTTCTGATCGTGATCCTCCCACTGGCATTGATCGGCGCATCGCTGACGCAGCAGGCCGCGACGGTGGTCGGGCGGATCAAGTCGGGCGAACTCGATTTCGTCAAATCCTTCCAGCAGATCCTCGACGTGCTGCCGGCCTGGGCCACCGGCCTGCTGGACCGCTTCGGCGTCGCCAGCCTCGGTGACATGCAGACAAAACTGGCCGACGGCCTCGCCAAGGGCAGCCAGACCATTGCCGCGCAGGCGCTGACCATCGGCCAGAGCACGTTCGATTTCGTCCTCGACCTCTGCATCATGCTGTATCTGCTGTTCTTCCTGTTCCGTGATGGCGACAGACTGGCCGGCCGCATCCAGGACGCGATTCCGCTGGCGCCCGGCTTGCGCGACGAATTGCTGGAAAAATTCACGGTCGTGATCCGCGCCACCGTGAAGGGCAGCCTGCTGGTGGCGCTGGCGCAAGGCGCGCTCGGCGGCGTGATCTTCTGGATCCTGGGCATCAACGCGGCGTTGCTGTGGGCGGTGTTGATGGCGTTCCTGTCGCTGCTGCCGGCGATCGGTGCCGGGCTGGTGTGGATGCCGGTGGCGGTCTACCTGCTGGCTACGGGAGCGTTCTGGCAGGGCGCGATCCTGATCGCCTATGGCTTCCTGGTGATCGGGCTGGTCGACAACATCATGCGCCCGATGCTGGTCGGCAAGGACACCAAGTTGCCGGACTATATCGTGCTGATCTCGACCCTCGGCGGCATCCAGGCCTTCGGTCTCAATGGCTTCGTGATCGGTCCGGTGATCGCGGCGATGTTCATCGCCGCCTGGCAGATATTCTCGAAGTCCCGGAACGATCAAAGCCTCGCCGACGCGTAATCACACCGGCCCCCGCGGCACGTCGGCAAAACGCGTCAGCCATATCACCGGTCCGACGCTGGCCGCCACGATCAGGAGTGCCGCCAAGGCGCCGTCTTCGAAACTGCCGCGGCTGGCATATTGGTAGATCGAGGTCGCCAGCGTCTCGACATTGAGCGGTCGCAGCAGCAGCGTCGCCGGCAATTCCTTCAGGCAATCGACAAACACCACGATCGCCGCGCCGTACAGCGCTGGCCGCAGCAGCGGTAGTTGAACACGGCGCAGCGTCGTCCATTCGGGCGCGCCGGCGGCCCGGGCGCTGTCGTCATAGTCGCGCGGAATCCGCTCGAAGCCGGCCTTGATAAAACCGGTCGGCACGGCGAGAAAACGGATCACATAGGCGATCACGACGGCGGCGCCGGAGCCCACCATCACGAGGCCCGGCGACATCAGGCCGAGCCAGGCAGCCAGCGTGTTGAGGGCGCCATCGATCGCCAGCACCGGCGTCAGCAGGCCGAGCGCCAGGACCAGGCCGGGAAGCGCGTAGCCGGTCTGCGCAACCGCCAGCGAAAAATCGGTCAGCCGCGAGGCGCGCCAGCGCTGCGCGACGATGACAATCAGGCCGAGCAGCAGCGCGATGCCGGTGGCCACCGAGGCCAGCGCGATCGTCTGCCACGCGTCGCGCCACACCGAAGTGTCGGCCGAAAGCAGCCCGCGACGAAGCGTCTCGCGCAGCAGGTAGAGCAGCGGCACCGCGAAGCCGAGCAGGGCCGGCAGCAGGCAGGCCAGCAGAGCGAGCCAGGCTTTGACGCCGGTGAGTTGCGTGCGCGGCGCCAGCCGCGGGTTTTCCGCCGAGAACTCCACGCTGATTTCGCGGCGGCCGAACCGCTCCATGGCGATCAATACGGCGACGATCGCCAGCATGAACAGCGACAATTGCGCGGCACCGGCCAGGCTGCCGCGGTTCAGCCAGGTGGTGAAGATCGACACAGTCAGCGTCCGCACGCCGAGATATTCGCTGGCGCCGATATCGTTGAGCGTCTCCAGCGATACCAGCGCCAGCCCGATCGCCAGCGCCGGGCGCGCCATCGGCAATGATATCAACCGGAACGTGGTCCAGCGACCGGCGCCGAGCATTTTTGCCGCCTCGGCAAATTCGGCGCCGCGGTGCTGGAAGCTCGCTTGCGCTGACAGGTAGACATACGGGTACAGAACGAGGCCGATGATCAACACCGCGCCGGGCAGCGAGCGCAGGTTCGGCAGCCAGTTGATCGCGTCACGCAACGGGATCGCCGTGGCAAGCGCGCGGTGTACCAGGCCGAGCGGCTCGAACAGGTCGACATAGACATAGGCGGCGAGATAGGTCGGGATTGCCAGCGGCAGCGGCATCAGCCAGAGCAGCAGCGCGCGGCCGCGAAAGTCATGCGACGAGATCAGCCATGCCGAGCCGGTACCGATGCCCAGCGCAACGATCCCGACCCCGATCAACAGCAGGGCCGTATCGTGAAGCGCCTGCGGCAGCACATAGGCGATCAGATGCTGCCACAGTTCCGGCTCCGGCTGCAGCGCCAGCAGCGCGATGCTGATGACGGGCGCCGCGACGGCCAGTGCGGTGACGGCGGCGATGGTGGTGGCGACCAGTGGAATACGGGAGTGGGTCACGAGTGATATTTTCTTTCCTTCTCCCCCAAGCGGAGAGGGGAAGGAAGAAGAGCGCTCCGCGCCGTTATCCTCAATTATCAAACCCGACCTTGTCGACCAGCGTCGCGGCGGCCTTGCGGTTGGCGGCGATGCTCGCGATCGGCGTCGGGTCGGCACTGAGCTTGCCATAGCCGGCGATGGTCGGATTGAGCGTGATGCCGGCGCGGACAGGGTATTCATAATTGGCGTCGGCATACATCTGCTGCGCCGTTTCGCCGACCAGCCAGTCGATCAGTCGCAACGCATTGGACTTGTTCGGCGCATGCCGGGCCAGCAGCACCGCGGAGAGGTTCACATGGGTGCCGCCGTCGGCAAAAGTAGGCAGGATCACCCGGGTGGCTTCCGCCCATGGCTTCTTCTCCGGATCGGCATTCATCATCAGCGCCCAGTAATAGGTGTTGCCGATGCCGAGGTCGCACTTGCCGGCGGCCACGTCGCGCGCGGTCTCGCGGTCGCCGCCCGATGGTTTTTGCGCGAGATTGTCCTTCACACCGCGCAGCCATTGCTCGGCTTTCGCCTCGCCATGCCGGGCGACATAGGCAGCGAACAGGCCGTTATTGTAGATGTGCTGGCCGGAGCGGATGCAGATCTTGCCCTTCCACTTGGGGTCGGCGAGTTCCTCATAGGTGATGGCGCTTTGCGTGACGCGGTCCTTTGACGCGTAAATCACCCGCGCGCGCATCGAGATGCCGGCCCACTGGCCGGCGGGGTCGCGATATTGCGCCGGCACGATCTTGTCGATGGTTTCCGACGTGATGGTCTGCGTCACGCCGGCCTGTACGGCGTCATCGATGCGCCCGATATCCACCGTCAGCAGCACGTCGGCCGGGCTGTTGCTGCCTTCGGCCTTGATGCGCTGCTCGAGGCCGGAAGAGGCCGAAATCACGTTGACCTTGACGCCGGTGTCCTTCGTGAACGCCTCGAAGATCGGCTGCACCAGTCTTGTTTCGCGATAGGTGTAGACATTGACTTCTTCAGCGGCACGCAGCGCCGGGGCGCCAAGCGCGATGAAGGCGACCGCGGAGGCCGCGGCAAGAATCTGGCGTGGGATCATGAACGGCTCCGGCAAGGCTGCGACAATGCCGAATGGAGTAGCGCAGCGGACCGCACGGCGGGCGTGACGGAATGTCGCGATTCGCCGGTTCTAGAGGGATTCCAAGCGGCGGGAATATGTGTAGTTACACTTCCCGTTCCTTCTCCCGCAGGGAGAAGGACGTTGTCGCTACGCTTTCACCATGGCATTGGCGAACAGCACTTCGATCAGCGTGCCGGCGCCGGGCGCGGTCTTGATCTGGAAGCGGGCGCGGTTGGCTTCGACCAGCGCCCGGGTCAGCGACAGGCTGACGCCGGCCCCCTCCGATGACTGATCGGCCGGGGCGTGGTTGCTGAACGGCTCCAGCGCGGCGGCGAGTTCGCTGTCATTGAGGCCGTGCCCGGTGTCGCGCACCCGCAGCACCACCTCGCCGAAATCCGACAGCGCGGTGGAGACGATCACCTGGCCGCCGGGATTGGCGAGGTGGATCGAATTGCCGATCAGATTGAGCGCGATCTGGCGCAGCGCGCGGGCGTCGGCGACGATGGTCGGCAGTTGATGCGCCAGCGATGTACGAATGATGATGCGGCCGCGGTTGGCCTGCGGCTGCATCACCGCGACGCATTGCTCTACCATCTCGTTGAGGTTCTGCGTGGTGAAGGCGAGGTCGAGCTTGCCGGTCTCGATCCGGCTGAGGTCGAGGAGGTCGTTGACGATGGCGATGACGCGCTCGCTGGACGCGCGGATGTCCTTCATGTATTCGCCGTAGCGCTCGTTGCCGAGCGCGCCAAAGCGTTCATCGATCATCACTTCGGCGAAGCCGATGATGGCATTGAGCGGGGTCCGAACCTCGTGGCTGATCCGCGCCAGCACGTCGGCCTTCGCGGTAGCGGCGCGATCGGCCTGGCGGCGTGCCTGCAGCAACTCGCTCTCGGTCTTCTTGGCCTGCGTCAGGTCGCGGAAGACGGCGAAGAAATTGGCGCCGTCCGGCCGGGTGCGCCCCATCGTGATCGACAGCGGGATCAGGCCTCCGGCGCGGGTCTGGCCGAGCGTTTCGCGGCCATGGTCGAGCAGGCTGGCGACGCCGGCCTCCTTGACGGTTTCGAGATAGTTGCGGACCACGCGGTGGCTTTCCGGGGCGAACAGATTGGTGATGTTGCGCTGGGTCATCTGTTCGCCGTCGAAGCCGAACAGCGCCTCGGCGCTGCGGTTGCAGGCGGTGATGTTGCCTTCTTCGTCGAACATGATGACGCCCTCGGCCGTGGTATCGAGGATCGCCGCCAGTTCCTCCGCATCGATCTGGCCGCCAGCCGATTCCGTCGCCGGCATGACAGCTACGGGGGTGGCGCGCGAAGCGGAAAAGATCAGCGCATGTGCCGGCTGGTTGTCCCAGCTAATGGTGAACAGCCGGGCTTCGGCGGCCGTCGGTGCCGCGACACCCGGGTTGTTTTCGGTCGCCGAGATGGTCACCGCCGTGCCGCCGTCGGAGGTGCTGCAGGCGCGCGATACATCCGGTGCCACATACAGCGCATCGAGACCGCCGGCGTCTTCCAGCGCCTGTAAAGTTGAAAAGTTCATCCGTTCCAGAAACGCCGGATTGGCAAACAGCAGGCGATCGAGCCGGTAGATCAGCACGCCGACCGGCATCAAATCGAGCAGGGTGCGATCGCGCTGCCACTCGCCGCGCGCGGGCGGCGGCGGCGTCATCAGCCAGTTTGGCGGGTTCTGCCGCGCGGACAGCGGCCGCGGGTCGGCGTCGGCCGCTTCGACCCGCGGCGGCTCGCGCTGGTCGGTGGTCAGACCGGTCTCGGCGTCAAGCCGCTGCGACAATTGTCGCGCCAGCTCGTTGAAGGCGCTGTTTTCGACCGGCGTCAGCGCCGGCGATCTCGGATCACCGGGACGAAACTGAACGACGTTCTCTGGGGTTTCCAAGGCTTGGTCTGCTTCTGGTGAAAGTGTTTCGGGTGGGGAGGCGTTGGTAACGAGCGTAACCGGCTCGTCGAGGCTGTCGCCGACCGGCCCGCTCTGGACGACATCGGCAGATAATGCGCTGGGCGGTGGGCCGGGGACGATCTCGGCGCGACGGGCCTGCGTCAGCTGCGTCAGGCCGTCGAGGTCGCGGCAGATGCCGAATCCGCGATAGCCGGCGAAATCCTGCTGGCGGTCAAACACCGGAACGCCTGAAAGTTCAACCGGCAACCGGCCGCCGCCATCCACCGGCCACCGCAGCGTGACGCCGGTCCAGGTCTCACGAGCCGCCAGGACCCGGGCCATCCGGTTGTCAGGATCGAGCCCGAATTCCGTGTCGATTTCCCGCCACGCGCGGCCGTCAGCGGACGCTGCGCGCGGGCCGATCAGGCGGGTGAATTCACCGGACACAAACGAAAAGCGATCCTCGGCGTCGATCTGCCAGACAAAGCGCAAGGGCGTCGTGCGCGGGTCGATCGGGGGGAGCTCGGGCGCCGGCTCGTCGGCGACGGCTTCGACATAGGGAGATGGCTCGCGCGGCGCCGGATCATCAGCCTGCGCGATCGTCTCGGCGATCACCGATTCCAGATCCGGACCAGCTTCGAAGACGTTGGCATCGCGGGCACTCGCCGGCTCCGCCGCGACGGTGGCTTCGCTCGGCATCGCGGCTTCGCTTGGCGCGCTGGGTGACAGAGCAGGTTCAACCTCGACGACCTCGGCCAGCATGGCCGCGGCTTCTGTCGCCGTATCGGTCGGCTGCTCTTGGACGGCGCTCACGGGGTCGGTCTGGTCATCGATCCCGGCTTCATCCGGCGCGGGGTACAAGGCGCCGGGCGCGATCAGCGCGACCAGGCCGACATCGGCGCCGCTGCCGACACGCCGTAGCACCATGTGACCGAAGCCGATCGGGATTCTGACGTGGCCGTCTTTCAGCGCCTCGGCGCGCGCGGTTTCAAGGCCGGCATCGGACAGGCTACGAAAGCCGAGCAAGGTGCGGGCCGCCGCGCTGGCGCTGACGAACATGCCATCGCGGGCGAAGGTGGCGATCGGCATGTCGAGCCCTTCGACCAGATTTTGCAGCCGTTCGACCAGCGGCATGCCGCGTCCGCTCGGCTCGGCGGCCACGACCAGAATGCCTTCGCCGCCACCGGCAAATGGCAATCGGCTGCAGGCGCAGGTCATCAGGCCGCCCAATGCCGCGCCAAATCCGCGCAGTCGCTCCAGCCGGACCGTGCCAGCCGGCGAAAGCCGGGCAGCCAGTTGTGCCATCTGGCGTCGATGTGAATCGGCGGGACTGACCGGTCGCGTGAACAGCTCCGCTGCGTTGCGCGCGCCGAACAGTCGTACGCCGACCGGGTTGGCCCACAGGATTCGCCTGCCGTCCACCGACCACAGCCAGGCTGGCTGGTTGCTGGTGGCGTGCACGGCCAGCCTGGCGTCATCGACGCCCCGCAACTGGAATTCGGCACTGTTCATCTGCACTTCATGGGCTGACAGGGTGGGCGCTCGCAGGGTTCGGGCGGCACGCTCGCCGCGCAGACCATTAAAAATTTAACACTTTTTTTAGTATCGCGCGCGCCGGTCCACAGGTCCACGCTCTCGGCTGTTTCACACCTTTAAAACCCGGGTAACCTTAATTCCGCCAGCCATGAATGGCTCCCCGGTCTCTCGATTTTACAAAGATTTTACGAGTTCTTGCGGCTTTCGATGCTTCGGACCGCCTTCGCGTTGCCAGTTGCAAAACAAAAACAATGGTTCACGATGCACCCGCGGGGCAGGGCAACCGCGTCACACCGGTGATGTCTGTCATCGTTAGGGTCAAGGAACACCAATCGAGGCTGGATGGCTTCGTCAACGCATGGGAGTGGGATATGAGCGACAAGTTCGAAATTCCGAAAGAAATGCGATCGATGGCGGAAGCTAGCTTTGAGCAGGCCCGGCAGGCCTTCGAGAAGTTCATGGCCAGCGCGCATAGCACGGCCACCACCATCGAGGATCGTGGCGCCACGGTGCGCGCCGGCGCCAAGGATGTCAGTGCCAAGGCCATTACCTTTGCCGAGAATAACGTCGCGGCGTCGCTGGATTATGCCCAGCAGCTGTTGCATGCGAAGGACCTCGGCGAGGTGATGCGGCTGCACAGCGAGTACGTGCAGGGCCAGATGCGATCGCTGGCCGAGCAGGCCAGCGAGATGGGCCAGATCGTGAGCCGCGCCGCCACGGAAGCGGTCAAGCCGACCAGTTAGCGGCAGCCAGGCACCTTTTTGGTTGCGTTATGTGTGGTATAATACCATGACGTGCGCTGCTGCCCGTCTGCTATGCAATTGCGCGGTGCAATATTCTGTTGCATCGCACAAAACGGACATGATATTACTTTTATCATGTCCAGCGCCTTTTAAACAGGCGTTTTGACTTCCAGCGGGCGTCAGCAGGGACGCTGCCGACAGCATCTGCGGGACGCAATTCATTCGATCAACCGAAGGATGCACGTCATGGCCGAATCGACCAATCCATTCTCATCATCCATAATTCCGTTCCAGGTTCCGGAGCAGGTTCGCGCATTCGCCGAAAAGGGCGTCTCGCAGGCCCGCGAAGGCTACGCGAAGCTCAAGGACGCCGCCGAGACCCATAACAGCACGGTTGAGGCTGTGCTCGGCAGCGCCACCAAGGGCGCGACCGATTATTCGACCAAGCTGCTCGACATCATGAAGACCAATACCGGCGCCACGCTCGATTTCGCGCAGGAAATGGTCGGCGTGAAGTCGCCGTCGGCGGCGATGGAGCTGTTTACCTCGTTCGCCCGCAAGCAAATCGAGACTTTTACCGGTCAGACCAAGGAACTGGCTGAACTGACCCAGAAGATCGTCACCGAGACCGCCGAGCCGATCAAGTCGGGCGCTGCCAAGCTGTTCAAGCCCGCGGCCTGAGTCAGCGGTCTGAGCCGCGCCGCTGCCACATTGTCAAAAAAGCCCGGGTCATTGGCCCGGGCTTTCGTTTGCCGGCAAAAATCGTGATTGATGGTCGCTCGGCGGCCTTGCCAAAGCGCACCGTTGCACCTAGTTTCCCGGCTGTTCGCGACCTTGGTTTCAGGGGCGATCAAGGATGCAGTTGTAGCTCAGTTGGTTAGAGCGCCTGTTTGTGGAGCAGGAGGTCGGTGGTTCGAGACCACCCAACTGTACCACCCTCATCCCGGATTGTGGCGTGATGCGGTTTTGGGGCATCCGCCTTGTGCGATGTGTCACCTGACACATTGGGTTCTCAGGCGCTGGCGTTTGACTGATCCAAAAATGTCCTGCCACCTTCCGCTCGACGTCTGCCACGCGGGAACCGCGATCACCATGCTCCGTTACCTTGCGAACCAGCAGGGAGCGCGGCATGGCCGACCAGCAAATCAGCGACGCCGGCATTGCCGTAATGTGTGACATCGCACGCGCCTCGGGTCTTGATCTCGACGACAACAAGCAATTGGTACTGGATCGCCTAATCGCCGGCGGCCTCGTCGAAGTCGCGCAGCCCGCCAGGCCGGTCGAGAGCATCAGATTTGCCCTCACCGCGGATGGACAAAGACTGCTCGATGCGCGCGGCGTCGGCGCTAACGAGTCCTGACAGGCCCGGATGGCCGTTGCCCAATCAGGCTTTCTTGCAAAGCGACGTTTCGATTCCGGACAGCAGCGCCTGGAACCATACGGCATAGCCGGCGGGGTTGAGGTGGATGCCGTCCACGGTGTGCGGCGTCGGCATTTGCGGCGGCGCGATGAAGGTTGCGCGATGCTCAATGGCGAGCGACCGCAGCGCCATATTGTAGCTGGCGATCACCGCGTCGAGTTCGGCGCGCCGCGTCGGCGACGACGTTTCCGCCGAGGTTACCGCCATGATGCCGAGGCGCCGCGTCGAAGGTGCCAGTTCCGCCAGTATGGCCTGATAATTCGTCCGGTATTTTTCGGCGCTGAATGAAGCGGTGGCGTCGTTCAGTCCCAGCGATACCACGATCATCGCGGCCTTCTTGCCAGCCAGCGCCTTGTTCAGCATGTCCGGCAGGTTGCTCGCCGTGGTCGAGCCGGCAATGCCGGCATTGATGATGGAACGCCCGCAGGCCGTATGCGGCAGCGTGGCATATTCGACGATGCTGTCGCCGAGAATGATGACGGGATCGTCGACCTGCTTCAGCGCGGCCTTGATCAGCAGCGGACGTGGCGGCACGGCGTCTCCCTTCGGCCAGGCGATCCAGACGCAGAGCGCGACCAGAACCACGATCGCAATCCTGATCGGGTTCACCGTGGCGGGATCGCGGCAGGGTGGTTCAGCGGCGGATGTTCCGATTTCAGATTCATGCCCAATCCCGTCTGACATTTGCTGCGCTGGAGAAACAACATGGCCGTCGCAAATGCAAGCTGTGGCGCCGCGGCAAGTTTGTCAGGGTGTTGATGCGAACCAGGGACGACGTGACAAACTGACACCTTGGCCTTGTCGATGTTCATCTCCATTTGCGGACGGCAGGGAGTGCCATTTTGACCACACGAAACGAAACGGATTATCGCGCGGAGATCGACCGGCATTTTGCGTGGTTCGAAACCAAGCTGCCGCCGGGGCCTGCGAAATTCGCCGGCTGGCTGCGCAAGCCGACGTCGAAGCTGGTACGCGTTCCGCTGGCGCTATTGCTGGTGCTGGGCGGCATCTGCAGCATTCTGCCGGTACTCGGGTTGTGGATGCTGCCGCTCGGCCTGATCCTGATCGCGCAGGATATTCCGTTTCTCGAGAAACCGGTTGCGCATTTTCTCGGCTGGCTCGAGCGCAAATGGACCGAGCGGCAACGTGCCAGGGCCGAAAAGCGAACCGCGCAAGAACGCGTCAAGAACATTGACCGCGTCGGTTGATATCAAGCGAGGCGATGTGGTTCACAGCGAACTATCAATGACACATTTCGATTTGCCGCGTCACACGGTGTGACTCAAATGAAACTTTCACGATAAATCCGTGTTGTCGCCGGCAATTCCCCACAGATTTGCCTTTAACGAATCAGGCCGTTGATTCATTTTCGAGTCCGGGGTCAATCTGGAGGCAGACATATGAATGTAATTGTTTTCGCATCGCGCAAGGGCGGATCGGGCAAGAGCACGCTGGCCGCCCACCTCGCCGCCCAGGTTCAGAAATCATCCAAGAAATGTCTGCTGATCGATGCCGACCCGCAGGGATCGCTGACCCTGTGGCACAAGCTTCGCGGAACCAATGAGCCGGCGTTGAAGATTGCCAATCGCTCGGTGACGGAGATCATCAACGCCGCTCGTCGCGACGGCGTCGAATGGGTCTTCATCGACACCCCGCCGAATGTCTCCGCCGTTGTTGATGACGCCATCAAGAACGCCACCATGGTGGTGATCCCGGCGCGCCCCGGCGTGTTCGACGTCAATGCCGTGCAGGACACCATCCTGAACTGCCGCTCGGCGCGTAAGCCCTACGCCGTCGTCATCAACGGCGCGCCGGCGCGCCGCGACGAGGTCGAAAGCCCGATCGTCAGCGTGGCCCGCGAAGCGATGGCCAAGTTCAAGGCCCCGGTTTGGTCTGGACAGATCACCAACCGCGCCGATCTGCTGCTGGCGCTGGCCGAAGGCGACGGCGCGCGGGAATATGCCGCCGAGGGTCGGGCGGCCGGCGAAATTGCCAAGCTGTGGGCGGCGATCGAGCGCTCGATCCGGGCGATCCGCGGTACGGTTTCGGCCAGCGGCGCGATGCACAAACAGGCGGCCTGATCGACCGCTGTCGCAGCCAACAAAAAAGACGCGCCGGTCCGGCGCGTCTTTTTGTTGTTCGTCGTTGTCGTCAGGCCCGCCGGGCCAGCGGCGCCGGATCGGCGACGCTGTGGTCCGGCCTAGCGCCTTCCGTGATGTAGCGGAAAGTATCGATCGCGGCCGGCCGACGACACCGCGATGGCCGGGTTCGCCGTGATGGTCACGGCGCTCATCGCGGTGAAATGATGGCTGCGGATCGTCAGGGGCAACAGCGCAGCACCGCCGATCTTCCAGCGCTGCTGGTTGCCGCGCAGGCCCACCGGCAGCGGCGATGGCGCCGGCCATCACACCGAGCCCGATCAACGTCACCACCAGTGCCGGCGGCGAAATCTAGCGTGCGACCAGTTTTCGGGCGCAGTCGTATTGCCCGGAGGTATGCTTGGTGCTGTTTCGGCTAAGTCGCGAGCGCTTGCTAAAGATGGATCAACGTTGATTGCAAGTCGAGGCGCGCGGCCTCAGCGACTGGCGCGGCTGAGTACGTCCATCAACTCGGCGATCTTCCTGCGCTGGTCGGCCTTGTCGCCGGACGAAATCGCGTGTTCGACGCAATGCGCTATATGGTCCCGCAGGATTTCTTCCTCGACCCGCCGCAGCGCGGCCTGAGCGGCCGCGATCTGGGTGACGATGTCGATGCAGTAGCGGTCGTCCTCGACCATTCCCGCGAGCCCGCGAACCTGGCCCTCGACGCGTTTCAGACGTTTTAAACATGAAGCCTTGATCTCGCTGCGCATAAGTCTCATATACCCCCCTAGGGTATATAGATCAAGAGGGATTGCGATGGTGAAGGACGATCACGGACATCAGACCGCGCATGGTCAGGGGCACGTCCATGGCCCCGGTTGCTCGCACAGCCACATCGACGAACCGACGACCGCGCGGCTGCTCGACCCTGTCTGCGGCATGACGGTGGATCCCGCCGCCGCCAAGCATCGCTTCTCTTACAAGAACCAGGATTACTTCTTCTGCTCTGGCCGCTGCCGGGAGCGCTTCGCGGCTGATCCCGACGCTTTTCTGAAGCCAGGACCGTCCGCGCCGCCGCCGCCTCCGGGTACGACCTACACTTGTCCGATGCATCCCGAGATCCGGCAGATCGGCCCCGGCAGCTGTCCGATCTGCGGCATGGCGCTGGAGCCGGAGCAGGTCTCGCTCGATGACGCGCCCGATCCCGAACTGATCGACATGACCAGGCGGTTCTGGGTCGCGCTGGCGCTGACCGTGCCGGTATTCGTGCTGGAGATGGGCGCGCATCTCGGCATTATGAATCTGGTGTCGCCGGTAACCTCGAACTGGATTTCATTCGTGCTGGCGACGCCGGTGGTGCTGTGGGCCGGGACGCCGTTCTTCGTGCGCGGCTGGCGCTCGGTGGTGACGCGGCACCTCAACATGTTCACGCTGATCGCGATGGGCACCGGCGTGGCCTGGGTCTACAGCGTCGTCGCGACGCTGGCGCCGCGATTGTTTCCGCCGGCATTTCGCGATCATCATGGCGCGGTCGCGGTGTATTTCGAGGCGGCGGCCGTGATCATCGTGCTGGTGCTGCTCGGCCAGATCCTGGAGCTCCGCGCACGCAACCAGACCTCCGGGGCGATCCGCGCGCTGCTCGGCCTGGCGCCGAAGATCGCCCGACGCATCGGCCCGGCGGGCGACGAGGATGTCGCGCTCGATTTGATTGTGGTCGGTGACCGCCTGCGGGTACGGCCCGGCGAAAAGATCCCGGTCGATGGCGTGGTGACCGAGGGCCGCTCGTCGGTTGATGAATCCATGGTCACCGGCGAGTCGCTTCCGGTCAGCAAGGCCGAAGGTGCGCGGGTGATCGGTGGCACCGTGAACCAGAGCGGCGGCCTGGTGCTCACAGCCGACAAGGTCGGCCGCGACACCATGCTGGCACGCATCGTCGATATGGTCGCCAAGGCGCAGCGTTCGCGCGCCCCGATCCAGCGTCTCGCCGATCAGGTCGCCGGCTGGTTCGTTCCGGCGGTGATGCTGGCGGCGGTGCTGGCTTTCGTGGCGTGGGCCGCATTCGGGCCGGAACCGCGCTTCACCTTCGCACTCGTCGCGGCGGTCACGGTGCTGATCATCGCCTGTCCCTGCGCGCTCGGCCTGGCGACGCCGATGTCGATCATGGTCGGGATCGGTCGCGGCGCCCAGGCCGGCATTCTGGTCCGCGACGCGGCGGCACTGGAGCGGCTGGAGACCGTCGATACTATCGTGATCGACAAGACCGGTACGCTCACCGAAGGCAAGCCCAAGGTGGTGGCCGTCACATCGGCACCGGGTTTCGACGACAACGATCTGCTGCGGCTGGCCGCCGGCGTCGAGCAGGCCAGCGAACATCCGCTGGCGCAGGCCATCCTGCAGGCGGCAAAGCAGCGCAAGCTGAAGCCGGGCGACATCGCGGAATTTTCCTCGTCGTCGGGCAAGGGCGCGTCGGGCCGGGTCGAGGGCTGGCAGGTCGCGCTCGGCAATGCGATGCTGATGGCCGAGTTGAGCGTTGATAC
>NZ_JANXTC010000121.1:0-21220 GCF_025356345.1 Tardiphaga sp. | reverse complement strand
CATATTGGATCGGCGTCGGTGGTGACACGCAACGCGATGGATCAATTAGTGGTCGACAATCTCAAGCTGTGGTTTGCCGGAAAGGCACCGCTGACACCGCTGCCGGAGACCCCGGTGAAAGGCCGCTGACCATGCGCCTGTTGGGACGCCGCCGAAGCATCGTCGGGCTGGCCGTGGCCGCCCTGATGCTCGGCGCGCCGTTGCGGGCGCAGGACGCGACTACTTTGAAGAAGGACATGGTCGGGCAATGGGAACTGTCCACCACCGAGCGGAGCAAAACCTGCGTGGTCACGCTGAAACCTGACAGTTCGGCGCAGGGCCTTAAGCTGGATCTGGAGCCTGGATGTCCCAAGGCGCTGCCGTTTACCCGGGATATCGCGGCGTGGACCATCAAGGGTCTCGACATCGTCCGGCTGCAGGATGCGGCGGGGTTGCCGGTTATCGATTTCACCGAAGTCGAAAGCGGTATTTTCGAAGGCTTGCGCACGGGTGAGGGCGTCTACATCCTGCAGAACCTTGCCGCCGCGCGATCCCTGGCCAAGTCGATGGACCAGATGATCGGAGACTGGTCCATCATGCGCGGCAGCGGGCGCACCATCTGCGGTCTGACGCTGACCAACACCGAAGTCTCGCCGGATAATTTCGCGGTGTTTCTGAAGCCGCGCTGCGACCCGCTGGTGGCGGGCTTCAAGCCCACGCAGTGGCGGCTGGAGCGCGGCGAGATGCTGTTGATGTCCGCGTCAGGCGAGATCTGGCACTTCGAGGCCGACGACAACGCGCAATGGCGCCGCGTGCCCGACAGCGCCGACTCGCTGATTCTGGTGCGGCAGTAATCATCAAATCAGCTTCAATCCCTTCAAGCTCGCGTGTCCGTTCTTGCCGACGATGATGTGGTCGTGCACCGCGATCCCCAGCGGTTTTGCGACGTCGATGACCGAACGCGTCATCTGCACGTCGGCCTGCGACGGCGTCGGGTCGCCGGAGGGATGGTTGTGCACCATGACGATCGCGGTCGCCGATAGCTCCAGCGCGCGCTTCACCACCTCGCGTGGATAGACCGGTGTGTGGTCCACGGTACCGACCTGCTGGACCTCGTCGGAAATCAACTGGTTGCGCTTATCGAGAAACAGGATGCGGAATTGCTCCTTGTCGGCAAAGGCCATCGCGGTGCGGCAATAGTCGATCACCGTTGCCCAGGAGGAAAGAACGGTGCGTTGCTTCAACTGTCCCTTGGCGACCCGGCTCGCGGCGGCGGCGATCAGCTTGATTTCGGTGATCGCGGCCTCGCCAAGGCCGACAACTTCGCGCAAGCGCGCATCCGGTGCATGGACCGCTTCGGCGAACGAGCCGAACTTGACGATCAGCGCTTTTGCCAGAGGTTTGACGTCGCGCCGCGGCTGCGCGCGGAACAGCACCATCTCCAGCAGTTCATAATCGCTCAGCGCATCCGCGCCGACGCCGCGGAATCGCTCGCGCAGCCGCTCGCGGTGGCCATGGTAATGCGGCGCTTCGGCAAGGCCTGACGGTTCGTGAGGGTCGAGGGCATCTGCTGGCATGGACGCAACTGTCGGTGAACGTTACTCACCAGCATGCCGTGCCCGGCAACTTTTGCAACCGGGAATTGTCAGGCTAGGGGAAAAGCCCTGGATCAGATCAAAAAGCCCGAGCGCCTCATCAATCCACCGCCGGCGGCTTTTCCTGATGGCGCTTGGAAAGCGTAAAAATTTCCACGCCGGTGGCAGTGACGCCCACCGTGTGCTCGAACTGCGCTGATAGCGAGCGGTCGCGCGTCACCGCGGTCCAGCCATCCGACAGCACTTTTACGTGCGGTTTGCCCAGGTTGATCATCGGCTCGATGGTGAAGAACATGCCGGGTCTCAGCGGCACGCCTTCGCCGGGACGGCCGACATGGATGATGTTCGGTTCGTCATGGAACATGCGACCGAGACCGTGGCCGCAAAAGTCGCGCACCACGCTCATTTGCTGCGGTTCCACAAAACTCTGGATCGCGTGACCGATATCGCCTGTGGTGGCGCCGGGCTTCACCGCGGCGATGCCGCGCATCAAGGATTCATAGGTGACATCGACCAGCCGCTCCGCCTTGCGGGCGATCGGTCCGACCGCGTACATCCGACTGGAATCGCCGTACCAGCCGTCGACGATAAAAGTGACGTCGATATTGACGATGTCACCCTCCTTCAGCGCGCGGTCGCCCGGCATGCCGTGGCAGACCACATGGTTGATCGAGACGCAGGTCGAATAGCGGTAGCCGCGATACATGAGGGTGGCAGGGTAGGCGCCATGACCGAAAGCGAAATCGCGGACGAAATCGTCGATTACGGAAGTCAGCACGCCTGGCTTGACCAGATCCGTCAACTCGTCGAGGCACAACGAGGTCAGTGCACCGGCCTTGCGCATGCCGGCAAAGGCACCGGGACCGTGCAGTTTGATCTGCCCGGTCTTGCGTTGCGAGGTTTCGGAGGCGTCGACATAGCTCATGGAGTGATCTTCGGGCTGATCGCGCGGCGGGCAGCGAACGTGAAATCTATCATGAGCCCAATTTAGTGATCGTCGCCGTCAGCGCAAGCACGTTGGCGGTGTTCGGATGCTCCTATAAAATGGGTTTCTTCTCAATAATCCACCCAGCCGCAGTTGCCAGCCGCGGTTCACCCAGGGTTGTGGAGTATCATCGACCTGATTTGAACGATTTTACCGCTGTAACTACGAAAACAGGCCTGCGGCGATTTCGACTGGTACTCCGACCATGTTGTTGTCATGATTGTTGATGATGATGCAGCTCTGGGTTGCTGTTTTTACCGTCGTTCAGTCGGCTTCGGCTACCCGCCAAATTGCCCCCCGCCGAATCGCTCCGCATTTCAGGAGGCCCAGATGCCGCGACGTCCCGCTGACGCTGATTCGACATCGAGGGCCGTCACCCAGACCCCGCATGCCAACGAAGACGCCGTCATGTTTCGCATGCTGATTGTCAGCGACGTCCGGCTGTACCGCGATGCACTTGCTGCAAGTCTCAACCGGAATACGTGGCTGAGCATTGTGGGCTCTACCGACCACGCGGGGGCATTGTTCGACGTCGAGCGCGTCGCGCCGGAACTGGTGTTGCTGGACGTGTTCGACTGGCACGGCCTCGAACTTGCCCAAAAACTGGTGACGTTGCGACCGGAGCTGAAAGTTGTGGCGATCGCGTTGCCCGAGATCGCCGGTCTCGCTATCGCCGCGACCCTGCGCGGGATTTCCGGTTTTGTGCCGCGCAACGGATCGATCGAAGATGTTCTTGCCGTGATCGAGCGTCTGGCGGTGCGCCCCCACGAGCCGGTCGTGCGCCCTATCCCGGTTTCGATTGCTCCCGACCTGGCCAATGGCGATGGCAGGAACAGGACCGAGGTCGCGGATCTCACACCGCGCGAGGGCGAAATCCTGCAATGCATCGAACTTGGCCTTTCCAACAAGGAAATCGCCCGCGATCTCCGGATTGAGGTCGGCACTGTCAAGAACCACGTCCACAATATTCTGGAAAAGCTGCAGGTGAGCCGACGCAATCAGGCCGCTCATCGCATTCGCGCGCGACCTTCCGCCTCGTGATTCGCCCTTGATGCGAATCGATCCGCCGCCACTCCCGCGGCGGATCGATGGGCTGCGACGTTACAACAGGCCCGCGGCGCGCAATTGGGCCAGCCTCTGGATCAGCGCCGGGTTGAAGCCGAAGCCCGGGGGCAATCCATTGGAAAACGGGCCAAACGCCGACACCGGCTGGGCAAAGGGATTGGCCTGAAACGCCGCCGACGCGAATTGCGGACCGGCGTCAAACGGGGATACGGCGCTTGCGGCAGGGCTGAGCGACGCGGCGGCCGGTTGCGCCGAGGCGACCTGGGTGACGCCGGCGAGCCCAGCGCTTTGCAGATCCGGCATGCCGGCGCCTTCGCGGGTCGGGTCGCCAAGATAGCGAATACCGGAATTGGCGAGCAGCGAAAACAACTGCGCCACCCGCTGTTCGCCGCGAATTCGGGCGCTGTCGCGTAATAGCGGATGATGCGCCAGCAACAGAGCGCCCATTCCGGTGACGTGTGGTGTTGCCATCGAGGTGCCGTCCCAGGCGGCGTAGCCGCCGCCCGGCACGGTCGAGATGATCGCCACGCCAGGACCGCCGCCCGCGATCTGCGGTCCGAAGCAGGTGAATTTGGGCGAGAACATCTGTCCGGCGACGAGGCCGGGCACCACGTTTTGCGCATGGTAGCTGTCGGGCGGAAACTGATCGAGCTGGCCGAGCGCCGACACCGTGAACACCGATGGCACCACGCCGGGGAACTGCACCGGGCCGCTGGCATTGCCAGCTGCGACGATGCAGGCGACGCCGCTTCGCCGCGCTTCCGCCAGCTTGTTGACGATGAGTTCGGAGGCCTCACCGCTGCCCAGGCTCATATTCACGATGTCGAGCCGTCGCTCGATGCTCTGGTCCAGGGCGTCGAGCAGGTCGCTGAAGCGGCCGCCTGGAAATACTTTCAACGCATGCACTTCCGCCAGCGGTGCGAAGCCGCGGATGCCGGCAAGCGCATTGGAGGCGGCGGTGATGATGCCGGCACAATGCGTGCCGTGCGACATCGTATCGTGGTTCCAGCTGCGACTGTCGCGGTTGTTGGTGAGATCCACGCCATTGGTAACATGAGTCAGCTGCGGATGCGCATTATCGCAGCCGGAATCGATGATACCGATCTTGACACCTTGCCCGCCCAGCGAAGCCGCGATCTGATCCAGCTTCATCAGGCGCTGGCCCCAGCCGACCATGCCGGTCTGCGGGAAGCCGTCATAGGTCTCGCTCAATGGCCGCAACTGCAGGGTATTGACCCCGCTCGATAGCGATGGCGCCCGGATCATCCGATCCCAGTGGTCGGCAAACGGCTTGATATAGATCGCCTGGATGGTCTCGATCGAACCGCCGAATACGGTGACCGTGACCTCGCCCTTGTCGTCGGTCAGGCCCTGGGCCGGAAAGCCGAGGCCGTAGACATAGACTGTGGCCCTTGGCAGCAAGCGTCCACTGGTGCCGACGACGCGGACTCGGACATCGACGCCGGGTCCCGGGAGCATCGACATTGCGTTGCTGAAGGCGGAGATCGCGCCGTCATCGGCATGTCGCAACAGCGCATCACGCTCGACGATGATATTGGGTCCGGCTGACGCGACCAGCGCCGCGCCACGCGCCGGATCCATTTCCGCGACGACGACCTCGGCCGCGCCGCCGCCGCCCGCCGAAAATGCGCCGAAGCCGCGCGGCTGCATCCTTCGCACGATCCGCACATCCGGCATGTTGCTCAATGTATTGAGAATGACATCCGCTGCCATTGGCTGAACGCCGGCCTGCGGCCGTGGTGCTACCAGGTAGCGTTCCGGTCGCACCGCGACGGTGGCCTCGACGGTCTGCCGCGACGGCGTTCCACTATTGCCGGATTGTGTGGCGCCGTTGTTGCTGCCCGTCGCCGCGGGCTGATTGTTGCTGCCATTGTTGTTGGTCGGCTCGGCCATGGCGTTCTCCTCTGACTTGGGTTGCTGGATGAAATCCAAGCACGTCCCGCTTCAGCTAAAACGGGGTCAGCTTGGCATTGCGTTCGATGATCAGGGTGTCGTTGAAATGCGCGCGTAATTGCTCGAACGAACCGGTCGGCAGGTTCACGATCAGGCGCGGCTGATCCGGACGCCCCGCGCGCTCCACGATGTGAGCGCCCGGAATGTCCTTCAGATGTTGTTCGAAGCGGGAGAGGTCGCTGGCGTTGGTTCGCGCGGCAACCAGGAATTGGTCGAAATCACCTGACCCATTCGGCATGATGGTACTCTCCTGTCTGGATGAAAGCCCCTCGCGCCGATCGACTGGTCGGAGGGGCTCTCAATGTGTCAGGTCCGTCGTGTGGCAGGCAAGGGGATCACGCTTCCTTGCAACGGTCTGCCGCGGCTAGCCCAGATAGCCCCCGCCATAGACGGGATAATTCTGCGCGTAGGCTCCCTGCGGGACATATTGCGGGCCCGCCTCGAATGGCAGGATGCCGCCGAGAATGCCACCAGCCGTACTGCCGATGGTACGACCGAGATTACGGTTGCCCAGTACTTTCCCGAGCGCGCCGCCACCGAGCCCGCCCAGCGCGCTGCCGAGGAAGCCTCCGAACAGACCTTGCGGTGCGAACTGCGGACCCGCCTCATAGGGCTGGTACGGCGCCGCCTGAATATAATTCTGCGGTAGGAACTGCGCGGAGGCGTCGTAGGGCTGGAACTGGGCGGGATCGAGCTGCGGCCCGGCTTCGAACGGCAGGAAGCGCGCGAGATTGCCGGCGATTCCACCGGCGAACTGTCCGGCGCCGGTTGCCCGCGAGGCCACCGACGATTCCTCCCACCGGTCCGGCAATGCCACTGATGAGATTACCGAAGAAGCCCTGCGGGGCGAATTGTGCGCCGGCATCCTGCGGCAGGTACTGTACGGACTGGTCGGCATAGCCCTGCGGAGCATATTGAGGACCTGCCTCGAATGGCAGGAAGCGGCCGAGCTGCCCGGCAAGGCCACCGATGGTCTGACCGAGACCTTGGTGGCCAAACCGTCCGCCAATGGCGCCGCCAAGCGGCGCACCGACCTGACCGAGCAAATTGCCGAAGAAGCCCTGCGGCGCGAACTGAGCGCTGGCATCCTGTGGCAGATATTGTCCGGATGGGTCGGCATAGGCTTGCGGCGCGGCGTCGAATGGCAGGAAGCGACCGAGCTGCCCGGCAATGCCACCGATGGTCTGACCGAGGCCTTGATGTCCAAACCTTCCGCCAATGGCGCCGCCGAGCGGCGCTCCGACCTGACCGAGCAGATTGCCGAAGAAGCCTTGCGGCGCGAATTGCGGGGCGGCATCGAACGGCAGATAGCGTCCGAGCTGTTGCGCGACATTGCCGATCGACTGGCCGAGACCCTGGTTGCCGAACGCGCCACCAATCGCGCCGCCAAGCTGTCCGGCATTCTGCCCGAGCCAGTTTCCGACCGCGCCCTGCGGCGCGAATTGCGGGGCAGCATCGAACGGCAGATAGCGTCCGAGCTGTTGCGCGACATTGCCGATCGATTGGCCGAGACCCTGATTACCGAAGGCGCCACCAATCGCGCCGCCCAGCTGTCCGGCATTCTGTCCGAGCCAGTTTCCGATTGCGCCCTGTGGTGCGAATTGCGGGGAGGCGTCGAATGGTAGATAGCGTCCGAGTTGTTGCGCGACACTGCCGATCGATTGGCCGAGACCCTGATTGCCGAAGGCGCCGCCAATCGCGCCGCCAAGCTGTCCGGCATTCTGCCCGAGCCAGTTTCCAATCGCGCCCTGTGGCGAAAATTGCTGTTGCGCTGCAAGCTGCTGGGCTGCGAGTTGCTGCGCCGCAAGTGCGCCGAGTGGGGGTGCGCTTTGTGGATAGTATCCGTTTGATGGTGACACCATGGCTGACTTCCTTCCCGGTCACGTCGCGATGAATCATGCGCTCGATTTGCGATCCCCGCGCGACGAACGGATGGATCGCAGAGTGCGCGGAAGATAGTTGCGGCGATGGAAGCTAGGGAATGGATCATTTGATCCAGACGAAGGCACATGAACGAATGCGCCGATGCGGAATGCGCAGTGCGACGTTCAGACGCAAGGCACGCGCGCGGTGGAATTTTATTGTCGATGCGACGCGGCGGCGCAAAAAAATATTTCAGCTAGGGACTTCAACGACGGTGGTTTCCACCGGCAATGCGCCGCCGCGAATCCGCAACTCTCGCACCGGATAGGGTACACGGATTCCCTCACGCTTGAACGCGTCCCACAGCGAGAGCATCACGTCGCTCTTTACGGCGTCCATGCCATCCGGTGAATTGATCCAGAACGTCAGCGAGAATTTCATGCCGGCTTCGGCGAATTCGGCCAGCAGACAGTTCGGCGGTCGGTGCGCTTCGGCGCGCGGCGACGCCGCGGCAACCTCGGCGGCAAGCTTGCAAACCAGCCGCGGGTCGGCATCGTAGTTGGTGCCGAAATTAACCTTCACCAGCGTGTCCTTGTCGGTGTAGGTCCAGTTCACCACCTTCTGGGTGATCAGATCCTCGTTCGGAATCAGGAATTCGCGGCCATCACCAGCCGCTACCGAGATATAGCGCGTGTTCATCGCGCTGATGCGCCCTGAGCTGTCGCCGATGGTGACGAGGTCTCCGGGTTTGACCGATTTGTCCGCCAGCAGGATCACACCGCTAATGAAATTGGCGACGATCTTCTGCAGGCCGAAACCGATACCGACGCCGACCGCGCCGGAGAACACCGCCAGCGCCGAAAGGTTGATGCCGACGGCGCCCATCACCAGCGCGATGGCGAATATCATCAGCAGCAATCGCACCAGCTTGATCAGCAGTACCTGGACCGACGGCGTCAGGTCATGGGTCTGCCTGATCCGGCCTTCGAGAAAATTGCTCGCCAGGTTCGCTATCCACAGCGCCACCGCCAGCAGGACGCCGAGCTTGATCAGCAGCAGCGGAGTCAGCTTGAAACCGCCGAGGTCGATGCCCGCCGAGTCCAGCATGTCGACGGTTGACTGCAGCTGGCCGACAATGGACAGCGCCGCGACCAGCCATGCCGAGATCGACACTACTCGGACCATGAATTCATTGCGGATCACACTCGTGACCAGCCGTAGCACCAGCCAGGCCAGCGCCAGCTTGGCGGAGACCGCCAGCAAATAGCTGCGGCTTGGCCAGGTTGAATTCAGCATCACGATGCGGGCCAGCGTGATCAGCACCGCGAAGGCCGCGGTCGAGGCGCTGCCGATCAGGACGCGGATGAACATCCGCAGCGGCGCCGGCCAGCCCATCGCCAGCGACGTCATGTCGAGACGGGCGCGGATCGCGGCGCCGATCGCCAAGGCCATGCCGCCGGCGGCGAGCATCAGCCCGAACTGCAGATAGAACCACGGCGAGGTCACCTCGGCGCCGAGCGAGCGGGCGGTGGCCAGCATAAATTCGTAGGGGGCGTGGAGTTCAAACATGGAGCGTCTCGTTCCGCGCTGCAAATTGATTCGAATGCACGGTAGATTCACACAAGCGTTGCCTGATGGCCATGAATCGCAGGGGCGTCGGGCGGCAGAATCACAGCCGCGTCGGCCGATATCTTTCGGTGGGCAGAAATGGGTTGGCGATGCCGGGAGCCGGCGATAGACATGATCCTGCAGGATATTACGAACGCGGAGCTTCATGGCCTCACTCGACACAGTCAGCATCGCCATCCTGCTTGGCGCGGTTCTCGTGATGGCCGGAATTCTGTCGAGCCTGCTCGCGCTGCGTTTCGGCGCGCCATTGCTGCTGTTCTTCCTGTTCATCGGCATGCTGGCGGGAGAATCCGGCCCCGGTGGGCTGCGTTTCGATGATGTTCACACCACCTATCTGGTCGGCTCGGTGGCGCTCGCGCTGATCCTGTTCGATGGCGGGCTGAAGACAAGATTTCAAGCCATCCGCACCGTTCTGGCGCCGTCCGCGATGCTGGCCACCGTCGGCGTGCTGCTGACCGCCCTGATTACCGCGCCGGTTGCCAAATATACCCTCGACCTGAACTGGACCGAAGCCTTGCTGATCGGCGCCGTGGTCGCCTCGACCGACGCGGCGGCGGTGTTTTTGTTGGTGCATGCGCAGGGGCTGCGGCTGCGGCCCCGCGTCGGCGCCACGCTCGAAGTCGAATCCGGCACCAATGATCCATTCGCAGTGTTTCTCACGCTGATGCTGGTCAAGCTAATCGCGCTGGGCGGCAGTTCGGCTGGCCATGTAGCGTTGGAATTCATCCAGGAAGTCGTGCTCGGCACGCTGATCGGCGTGGTGGGCGGCCGTCTCGTGGTGCTGGCGCTGAACCGGGTGTCGCTGCCGCAGGGGCTGCACGCCCCCTTCGTCTGTACGGCGGCGCTGGTGATCTTTGGCCTCGCGCAAATGCTCCATGGCTCCGGCTTCCTCGGCGTCTATCTCGCCGGCATCATCATCGGCAACCGGCCGACCCGTGCACATAATTCCGTGGTGGCCTTTCTCGACGCCGCGACCTGGCTGGCGCAGATCGTGATGTTCGTGATGCTCGGCCTGCTGGTATCGCCGCAGCGCCTGGTCGGCAGCATCCTTCCCGCGGTGGCGGTGGCCTTCGCGCTGATGCTGGTAGCGCGGCCTGTCGCGGTGTTCCTGTGCCTGGCGCCGTTCCGCTTCAACTGGCGCGAAAAGGCCTTTGTCGCCTGGGTCGGCCTGCGCGGCGCCGTGGCGATCTTCCTGGCGTCGATACCGATGCTGGTCAGCCTGCCGAAGGCCTACATCTATTTCGACGTCGCCTTCGTGGTCGTCATCATCTCGTTGCTGCTGCAGGGCTGGACGCTGGCAGTCGCCGCGCGAAAACTCCATGTCGCGCTGCCGCGCACCGACAAGGGGCCGCGGCGCATCGAACTGGATCTGCCGGGACAGCTCGAGCAGCAACTGGTTGGCTATTCGGTGCGACCGAAGAGCCTGTATCTGAAGCGCGGCCTGATCCCGTCCTGGTCGAAGCCGACGCTGGTGATCCGCGACCAGCGCATCCTGTCTCCGATCGAGGCCGATCCGATCGCCGCCGGCGACTATCTATATCTGCTGGCGCCACCCGAAAAGGCGGAGTCGCTGGACCGCTTCTTCGTCGACATGCCGCCGAGCTCCGCGCCCGACCCGCATCTGCTCGGCGATTTCGTGGTGTCCGGCGAGATCACGCTGGGCCATCTCGCCAAAATCTACGGCATTGCCGTCGATCCCGAGGAAGCGTCGCTGACGCTGGCGGATTATTTTGACGTCCATCTCGACCACGCGCCCACCGTTGGCGCCGCCTTGCCGGTAGATTCCATCGATCTGGTGGCCCGCAGCCTGGGCGGCGGCCGTGTCAACGTGGTCGGCCTGCGATTGCCGGAGGATGAGGATCCCGCGCCGGTGAAGCCGACCCGGCGGCAATTCGCCAGGCGCAAATTGTTGAAGGTCTGGAAGTCGCTGTCGGGAGCGTGACTGTTTTGCCCTCGCCAAATTTGCGGAGAGAGGCGCAGGCCGACTGAATTCTAAGTCGCTCGCGGTAACACCTCGACGCCGCCGAAGGCGGCGACACGGCCGCGCTTCAGCAGCACGACATTCGTGGCCAGTTGCCGCATCTCGTCGGCGTCGTGGCTGACATAGACCATCGGCACATCGGCCTCGTCTCGCAGCCGCACCAAGTATGGCAGGATCTCGGCCTTGCGCTCGTCGTCGAGCGCTCCGAGCGGCTCGTCGAGCAGCAGCAGCCGTGGTCGTGACAGCAAGGCGCGGCCCAGCGCCACGCGCTGGCGCTCGCCGCCGGACAGGCCGCCGGGACGGCGCTTCAGCAGATCGCCGATATCGAGCAATTCGGTGATGCGGGTCTCCTGGACGGCATCGCGCGCCAGCCGGTTCATGCGCCGGCCGTAATCAAGATTTTGCCCGACATTGAGATGCGGAAACAGCCGCGCGTCCTGAAACACATAGCCGATGCGGCGGCGATGCGGAGGGATGGCGGTTCCGGCGGCGCGGTCAAAAAGCACATCGCCGTTGATCGCAATGGTGCCGCGGTCTGGTTCGACCAGGCCGGCGATCATGGATACCAGCGAGGTCTTGCCAGCCCCGGAGGAGCCGAACAGGCCGGTCACCTGACCGGCACTGGTGAAGGCGACATCGATCGAAAAATCGCCGAGCTTCTTGGCAACATCCACGCGCAGCATGATCAGTTCCCGTGCAGACGTCGGGTCGCGCGGCGTGCGAACCATTCCGAGGCGATCAGCGCCGCGACGGCAATGCTCACGGAGATCATCACCAGCCGCAGCGCCGCCGTATCGCCATCTGGGGTCTGAATCAGCGAATAGATCGCGGACGAGATCGTCTGGGTCTCGCCTGGTATATTCGAGACAAAAGTGATGGTGGCGCCGAACTCACCGATCGCCTTGGCAAAACCCAGCACTATGCCGGCCAGCACGCCGGGCATCGCCAGCGGCAAGGTCACGGTGGCAAATACTTTCCAGGGCGCCGCGCCCAGCGTGCTGGCGGCCTGTTCGAGCTTGCGGTCGACCGCCTCGATCGACAGCCGGATCGGTCGCACCAATAGCGGGAACGACATCACGCCACATGCCAGCGCCGCGCCGGTCCATCGAAACGCAAAGACGATGCCAAGATGCTCTGCCAGCCAGCCGCCGATCAGACCGCGCTTGCCGAGCGTCAGCAACAGCAGATAGCCGGTCACGACCGGCGGCAGTACCAGCGGCAGGTAGATCACCGCATCAAGGATCGCCTTGCCCCAGAACTCCCGCCGCGCGAGCAGCCAGGCGACGGCGATGCCGAGCGGCGTCGAGATCAGCGTGGCAATCACGGCGACCTTGAGCGAGAGCAGGATCGCCGTCCATTCGGTCGGGGAAATATCGAACATGCGATCAGGGTTTCTCGCAGACGGAAGACGGGAGCATTGCACCATCCCCGGCATTGCGAGGAGCCTTTGCGACGAAGCAATCCAGTCTTCGCTTGCGGCCTTCTGGATTGCCGCGTTGCTTCGCTTCTCGCAATGACGGCTGATGGGTTGGCGTCAAATTTTAGCGACGTCAGGTCGTCGGGCTGACCAGGAAGCTGAAGCCGTATTTCTCGAGAATGGTCTTCGAAGCCGTGGTCTTCAGGAAGGTGAGATAATCAGCGGCTTCGGCCTTGGCGGTCGTGGTCGCGGCAACCGGATAGATGATGGCCGGATGCGAGTCGGCCGGGAAGGTTCCGATGATCTTGACGCCGGGATCGACCTTGGCGTCGGTCGCATAGACGATGCCGAGTGGTGCCTCGCCGCGCGACACCAGGGTCAAAGCGGCACGTACGCTTTCCGCCATCGCGAATTTCGGCTCTGCCGCGGTCCAGCTGCCGAGCTTCTCCAGCGCCGCCTTGGCATATTTACCAACCGGAACCGACTTGACGTCGCCGGTGGCGATCCTGCCGTCACCGGCGAGCCTGGCGAGATCAAAGCCTGGCGCGATAATGATGTTGTCGAGCCTGGAATCCCTGGCGGCGATCAGCACGATGCGGTTGCCGAGCAGGTTGACGCGGGTCGACTCGGCGATGTTCTTCCTGGAGGTGGCGTAGTCCATCCAGTCGGTATCGGCGGAAACAAAGACATCGGCTGGTGCTCCATTTTCGATCTGCTTGGCGAGCACCGAGCTCGCGGCATAGGAGGCCGTGACCTTGACCCCGGTCCTGGCGGTATAGGCGGTATTGATATCGTCGAGGGCGTTCTTCATCGAGGCGGCGGCAAACACCGTCAGGCTTTTGTCCTGCGCGAGCGCGGGCGAAAACGACAATCCCAGCAGGATCGAAACAGCGGTCAAAATTCCGGCGAGGGGACTGACAAGGCGATTCATCTGGCGCTCCATGCATGATCACGGCGCCAAGCGCGCCAATCAGGCGTTGGTTGGGTGGGACATGCGACAGGCGGAAGCGCCGTTCCAGCAGTCCGCGAGACTTACGATCATCGCGGATATCGCAGGCCAATATTATCAGGCTGTGGCTTTGGGTAAAGCCCCCGAATGACAGCCCTGTTTCAGCAATAGTGGCCGTGATCACGGTGCCGCCAGCACCAGCCGGCAAGCTGCGGGCAGTTCGGCCAGCGTCATCGGTGGTTTCGGCGTCGGTGGGACGAGCGGCGGCTTGGGGTGCAGCACCGCGTCGCTGAACCAGTACGCGAGATCGCCGGCGCCGCAGCCTTCGCTGTCGGCCGGCGGCGGCTGCGGCTCGCAGTTCGTGCTGCCCACCGGGCATTTGATACGGATGTGAAAGTGATAGTCATGGCCGTACATCGGCCGCACCTTGGAAAGCCAGCCGCGGTCGCCCTTGGCCTCGCGGCACAGCGCCTTCTTGATCGCGGCATTGGCAAAAATCCGCTCGACGCTGGGCTCCTGCGCCGCGGCACGGATCACCGACAGATGATTTGGCGTCCACGCGGCCGGGTCGATGTCGAGCCGGTCGCGCCGCACCATCATCACCGCGGACATTTCCTCGCGCTCATTACGTGACAAGGGTCGGTTCGGCATCGGCGTCAGCCAGACATCGGCGTCCAGCCCGACCTGATGGCTTGCGTGACCAGTAATCATCGGCCCGCCGCGCGGCTGCGACATGTCGCCGACCAGAAGTCCCGGCCAGCCCGCCACCTTGCTGACCCTGGTCGACAGCCGCTCCAGCAATTCGATCATCCGCGGATGAGCCCAATTGCGGTTGCGCGACAGCCGCATCACCTGCCAAGTCGGTCCGTTGATCGGCAATGCCTCGGCGCCGGCGATGCAGCCCCTGGCGTAAAAGCCGATTACCTGCGTCGCCGTCCGGGTCGGCAACGTCTTGCGACCAAACAATTCCTTGGCGCCGATATGCGGGTCGTCGGGATTGGCCAAAGCGGGTAGTGGCCGCGGCACGACGCTGCCCTTGTCCTGCGCAAACGCCCCGCCGGTCGAGCCGACCACCGTTGGCAAAAGCAGCAAAAAGAGAATCAGGCGAAGTTTCATATCGACAAACGCTACCGGATTTCACCGGGCATTTCAGCACGGCGCTGTTAACGTTTTAATTACCACGTCGGCCAGTGGTGTTTATTTAGGCTACCCCAAGGTTTCTGCCGGCGATCCCCAATGCGTCTCAGGACACTTGCCCGGTACACCCGCATTTCCACGGCACGATCCCTCGTTGGTAAGGAATGATTAACGTTGGTTTGGCCGGTTGTGCCTAACAGGCAGGCAGGCCTTGTACCCAAGGACAATCATCGGGGCTTTAATTGGCCTGTTATTACCCTCTAACTATAGGTGATTGATACCTTTTATTCAGTATCATCAGGCACAACCTCGTACACGCAGAGCGCGAGTGGGACAAACATGCCGAAATTCCGGCCAGTGGCTAAGAAAAAACAGAGTTCTGCAAAAAGTGCCCGTGGCACACGGCCCAGCCGGAGCACCAACCCGACGCCGAAACTGGCGCCGAGAGGGCGGCGGCTCGGGTCCGAGATCGCCGAAATCGTCCGCACCCGCGCGCAGGCCGGGGCCGCCATTGCCGATGCGCGCAAGTCGCACGAGCGGCTGCGTGAGGCGATCGACATTCTGCCGCAGGGCATCGTGTTTCTAGATGCTGAAGGCCGCTATATTCTCTGGAATAAAAAATACGCGGAAATCTACAATCGCAGTTCTGATCAGTTTGCCCCTGGTGCGCGATTGCAGGATACGATTCGCGTCGGCGTGGAGCGCGGCGACTATCCGGAAGCGCTAGGTCGCGAGGATGAATGGATCGCCGAACGGGTGGCCAAACTGTTCCATCCCGGCGAACGTCACGAACAGACGCTGGCAGACGGGCGGGTCATTCTCATCGAGGAACGGCTGACCGAGGATGGCGGTGTGGTTGGCCTGCGCGTCGATATCACCGAGCTGAAACAGCGCGAGGCCTCGTTCCGATTGCTGTTCGACAGCAATCCGGTGCCGATGATCGTCTGCGCACTGGAGGATCAGCGTATACTCGGCGTCAACGACGCTGCCATCGAGCATTACGGCTATACACGCGCGGAATTCGAGCGGCGGACGATCCGCGACCTGCAGGCGTTCGACGCCGAGCCGCCATGGGCTGACCCGCGCAGCGGCGAGGAGCAGGCGGCGCGGACGTGGAAACACGTCAGGGCCGACGGCTCTCTGATCGACCTGGCCATCTATTCGCGTCATCTCAGCTATGGCGACGAGCCGGCCGTCATGCTGGCGCTGATGGACATTACCGAGCGCAAGCGCGCTGAAAAGCGGCTGGCCTTCATGGCGCATCATGACAGCTTGACCGGCCTGCCCAATCGCAATCTGCTGCGGCAGCGGCTCGACGACATGCTGGCGCACAACCGGCGCAACGGCGAGAAGGCCGCTGTGCTGTTTCTCGGCCTCGACAATTTCAAAGCCGTCAACGACACGCTCGGCCACGGCGTCGGCGACAAGCTGTTGCGCGGCGTGGCGCGCCGGTTGCGTTCCTCGCTGCGCGACGACGATGCGATTGCGCGGCTCAATTCCGACGAGTTCGCCATCGTTCAGAGCGGCATCGACCGGCCGGAGGAGATCGTGCTGCTGGCGCGCCGGCTGCTGGAGGCTCTCGGCGAGCCCTTTCTGCTGGACGGCCATTCCGTCGTGATCGGCGCCAGCATCGGCATCGCCATGGCGCCTAGCGATGGCGACGATTCCGAACGGCTGATGAAAAACGCCGACATGGCGCTGTCTCGCGCCAAAAATGATTCCCGCGGCACCTTCAGCTTTTTCGAGTCCGGCATGGACGCTCGGGCGCAGACCCGCCGCAAGATCGAGATCGAGCTGCGCGCCGCGATCCAGAGCGACCTGCTGCGCCCGTATTACCAGCCGCTGGTCGACCTCAAGAGCGGCCGCGTCACCGGCTTCGAGGCGCTGGTGCGCTGGTCGCATCCCGAGCGCGGCATGATATCGCCGGCGGATTTCATCCCGGTCGCCGAGGACACTGGCCTGATCAATGTGCTGGGTGCGCAGATCCTGCGCCGCGCCTGCAACGACGCGGCGCAATGGCCCGATGACGTCCGCGTCGCCGTCAACCTGTCGCCGCTCCAGTTCCGGGTCGGCAATCTGCTGTCGCTGGTGATGGATGCGCTGAAACATTCCGGCCTGCCGGCGCGGCGGCTCGAGCTGGAAATCACCGAGACCCTGCTACTGGAAAAGAGCAGCCAGGTGCTGGCAACGCTCCATGCGCTGCGCGCGCTGGGCGTGCGGATCTCGATGGATGATTTCGGCACCGGCTATTCGTCGCTGAGCTATCTGCGCAGCTTTCCGTTCGACAAGATCAAGATCGACCAGTCGTTCGTGCGCGATCTCGGATCGAACCGCGATGCGCAGGCGATCGTGCGCTCGATCATCAGTCTCGGCGTCGGGCTTGGCGTGACTATCACCGCCGAGGGCGTCGAGACCGAAGCCGAACTTGCCTGCCTGCGCAGCGAAGGCTGTCATGAGGCGCAGGGTTTCCTGTTCAGCAAGGCGCGGCCGAACAGCGAGATCGTCGAACTGCTGAACGCGCAATGCGTCATCGCTCCCGAGACGGGCATGGCATTACGCGCTCAGGTGGCGTGAACAAAGGCGCGGTCGTCGTTTTGCTTGGCGGAAAAGCTGTGCGCGGCGTGCGGCCCCGCCAGCCTCGTTAACGACTTTAGATTGAATTTGTCTCGCGTACTCGCTTATAAAATCGGGCGTCCTTGTATGGGAGAGTGCGATGGCAAGCTTGCGTCCGCCGGGACTGGGTCCCGTTGTCGGAGCGACAACCGACACCACCTGCCGCATCTGGATCCGGGCGGGCGACCCCGGCGACAGCCGCAGCGATCTCGACGAAGACCGCCGAACCGTCGGCATCATCGGCATGCTCGGCCGTGACAACAAGATCGCCGAGGCATGGTACTTTCGGTTGCAGCGCGAATTCGACCGCACCGGCACCTTCCTGATAGGCAGTGACGTCCAGCTCGGTTTCTACCCGCAGGACTTCAAGGACCAGATCGACAGCGGCCAACTCCAGGGTTTCCCGTCTTCGCTGCCGCCGGAAGCCATTCCGGTGCCATTGACGCCGGACACCGCCTACACTGTGCGCTGCGGCACCCTGACGATCGACGACCCGCTGCCGAACGCCGCCACGCTGGCGGACTGGGAGTTGATCCGCCGGCTGCCGCTGATCGACAACATCAAGCAGGAACTGCTCGGACCTGCCTTCAAGGCAGAGGAATGCGAAGCCAGCTTTCGGACCTTTCCGGCCGCGGCTGCCGGCCAGGTCGAAGACAGGATGTCGTTTCTGCTCGGGTCATGCCGCTATCCCGGCCTGCTGTGGAAGATCAAGGAGGCCGATCGGATTTTTGGGCCGATGCAGGAGCATTTCAGTGACAGCGGTTTTGGCAAGGCGGCGCGCTACACCGTGATGTGCGGCGACCAGATCTATGCCGACATGCTCAACCGCATGGTGCCGATCCTGCGCGCGGACTCCTTTGATGAATTCCAGCAGCGTTACCTCGCGGCCTATGGCGCGCCAAATCTGCGCGGGTTGTTGCGCCGTGCCACCACCTACATGATCCTCGACGATCACGAGATCGAGGATAACTGGACCCAGGACCGCATCCATGAGGGCAAGCTCAACCTGTTCAACATCGCGATCGGCGCCTATCAGAGCTACCAGTGGAGTCATAGCCCGCGTACTTTCGGGCGGTTGTTTTATTACACGTTCGAATGCGGCGGCTATCCGACCTTCGTGCTCGACACCCGCACTCAGCGCTTCAAGGACGATCAGGTCGGTCTGCGCGACAATCATATGTTGGGGCGACCGACGCTCGATCCGGACAATCATCCCGGCCAGCTGCGGCGGCTGTGTGTCTGGCTCTCTGAGCAGCAGAAGACCCGCGGTAATGTGCCGAAATTCATCGTCACTTCCAGCGTGTTCGTTCCCAACGACATGGGCGAGCGCATCGCGTTCTTCGATGACAGCAAGCCTGGCGGCGGAACCGCGCCGCCGAAAAGCCGGATCAAGCCGGAGGATCAAATCTATGGCGACAAGTGGAACAGCAAGCGCCGCGACGACAGCGACAGCTGGCCGGCCTATCCGAATACGCGGCTCGAACTGCTGAAACACATCGTCGACAACAAGATCCAAAATGTCGTGTTTCTGGCCGGCGATATTCACTGCTCGAACACGGCGGTGATAGATTTCGACGGCGACGCCGCTGCAAAGAAGCTCAAGGCATTCTCGGTGACGTCGTCGGCGTTTTACTGGCCGTTCCCGTTCGCCGACGGTGACCCGAATAACTACGTCCATGACTCACGGCAGCCGGAGCAGAGCGATCCATTTCCGATTCTCGGCACCGATAAGATCATGCACTATAAATCGTTCGGATATTCGCAGGAGGACAATTTTACCCGTCTCGACCTCGACAAGAGCACAGCGACGCTGACGGTCCGCGTATTCGGGCGCGATGGCAAGCTGGCCACCATGGGCGACGGCAACAAGGCGACGCCGATCCAGCACACGCTGCAGCTGGCGAAGTGGGGCTAGATCGACGCCCCGCTGGCGCTCCCTTGCCCTAACCTCGATACAGCAGGGCAAGGGAGTGCCGTGTTCTCGCTATTTCACGAAGGGACAGCCGCCGCCCTTCATCGGTCGGAATGCCTTGTCGCCGGGCACCTCGGCAAGCAGCTTGTAGTAATCCCACGGCGCCTTTGATTCTTCCGGCTTCTTGACCTCGAACAGGAACATGCTGTGTTCCATGCGGCCATCCTCGCGCAGCGTACCGTTGTCGGTGAAGGCATCGCGGACCGGCGTGTCGCGCATCTTGGCCAGCACCGGCGTGGTGTCACGGGTTCCGGCTGCCTTCACGGCGTTGAGGTAGTGCAGGGTCGCGCTGTAGGTCGCCGCCTGGTTCATGGTCGGCATCTTGCTGGTGCGCGCGAAGAAGCGCTTGCCGAATGCGCGGGTACGATCGTTGAGGTCCCAGTAATAGGCCTCGGTGATGATCAGGCCTTGCGCCATCTTCAGGCCAAGGCTGTGGATGTCGGAAATGAACATCACGATCCCCGCCAGGTTCTGACCGCCTGCCACGATGCCGAATTCGGCCGCCTGCTTGATGGCATTGATGGTGTCCGCGCCGCCATTGGCGAGGCCGATGATCTTGGCCTTGGAGGATTGCGCCTGCAGCAGGAACGAGGAGAAATCGGCGGTGTTGAGCGGCGCCCGCGCGCTGCCCAGCACCTTGCCGCCGGCGACGCGCACCACGTCGCCGGTGTCACGCTCGATTGAATGGCCAAACAGATAATCCGCGGTGATGAAGAACCAGCTGTCGCCGCCGCTTTTGACAATGGCGCTGCCGACGGTGTGCGCATTGGCGTAGGTGTCGTAGGTCCAGTGCGCGGTGAAGGGCGAACATGATTTTCCGGTGATGTCGGAGCTCGCGGCATCGGTGACGATCATGATTTTCTCGAACCGCTTCGACATCTCCATCGCGGCAAGCGCGGTGGCCGAGGTCGGCAGATCGATAATCATGTCGACATTCTCGTTCTCGTACCATTTGCGCGCGAGGGCCCCCGCGACGTCCGGCTTGTTCAGGGCATCCGCCGTGATCAGCTCTATCGGCTTTCCGAACATGCTGCCGCCGAACTCCTCGATCGCAAGCTTCGCCGCTTCGACATTGCCGGCGCCGCCGATGTCGGAATAGACCGAGGAGAAATCGGCGATAAGGCCGATTTTGAGAGGCAAAGTCGATTGCTGGGCCTGCGCCGGGCTACCCAGCAGCAGCGCAACAGCTAGTGTCGTCGCCGCAAATGCGCGGTGCGAAATCATCCCGTCCTCCCGATTTTTTATGCGCGCCGTTTTCGGCGTCGCGCGGGCAGCATGGTTCGACTGCCGGCCGCAGGCAAGCCAATTGGATGGTGCAGTGCGCTGGTCGCGCGCCACCGCTGGCGCCGCGAGGCTGCGCGCTCGTGCAAGGTGGGAGCTTTGCCTTTTCCGGGGACATGGCGATCGAATACCTCGTCAGTAGGCGATCGCGCCGTCCCGCCGTCGCGGCGCCGTCATTCATCGCTCCTCAACGATTGAGGCGCCATGGTACCCGCAGCCTCAAACCCCGGAATGCCATGTCCATCGCCAGCCGAATGATCGCCGCCGTTATCTGCGCGGCCTTGATGTTGACCTCGCCCTTGATGGCGGCTTCGATCGCGGTAGGCCCCGCTGGCGACGCGTTTTACATTCCGCCTTCGCCGCTGCCGCCAGGGGCGCGCGGGTCGGTGATCTGGGCGCGGCCGCTCGTAGGCACCATGGCGATGCCCAGCGCGGCGAAGAACAGCCTGCTGCTTTATCGATCGACCGGCGCGCGGGGGGGCTCCGTCGCCGTGTCCGGCACCGTGTCGATTCCGCGGGGCGAGATGCCGCGGGGCGGCTGGCCGGTGATCGTCTGGGCTCACGGCACCACCGGCCTGGCGCCGGTCTGCGCGCCGTCGCGTGATACCGAGGGTGGGCCCGAGCATGAATATATCGCATCGATCCGCACGCTGCTCGATGGCTTTGTCAAAAAGGGCTACGCCATCGTCGCATCCGACTATGAGGGGCTCGGCACGCCGGGCGACCATCCCTTCCTGCAGGGCGTGCCAACCGGCCGCGATGCGCTCGACATGCTGCGCG
>NZ_JANXTC010000105.1:0-4057 GCF_025356345.1 Tardiphaga sp. | reverse complement strand
CGCGCCCCGGAATGACGCGGCAGGATGCACCTTACAATTCCCGCATTTCGCGCTAAACACGGCGCGATCGACGACTGGCCCAGGATTTCGCATGCGACCGCCCCCCACCCATTTGATCGCGCTGCTGCTGGCCGCGCTGGCGCTGGCCTCCTGCGCGCGGCGCAGCGATATTCCGGTCTCGAGTCTGGGCGATGATGACGATGCGACCTGCCGCGCCACCGGAGCGGTGGCTGGCTCCGCCGAATATGCCAATTGCCTGAAGAACCGCGACGTTCAGCGAGGCAATGCCATCGCCCGTGCCGATCGATCGCAGCGCAACCTCGGCGAATACATGCTGAACAATCCGAGTCGTCCGTAGGCCGCTCCGACGGTCGCGCCGGTGGTGCGGGCCGGTTTCGACTACTTGATCGACAAGCATTGGGGCTGGAACGTCGACCTGAAGAAGCGCTGGTTGCGTCCGAACTGGGACGGCACGCTGGCCAATGGCACGGCGATTACCGGCAAGGTCAATCTTGATCCGTGGCTGATCGGCCCCGGCATCACCTACAAGTTTTGGATCGACGGCCAGCATTCGGCGATCACGGGGCCGATGCCAATCGGCCCCGTTTTATGGCTGTGTTTTCTTGCTTCCCCTCTCCCCTTGTGGGAGAGGGGGATGCGCGAAGCGCAGCCGGGTGAGGGGTCGTGTTCTGTTTCGTCCCCTCATCCGATGCGGACTGCGTCCGCGCCATCTTCTCCCACAAGGGGAGAAGGCAAAAGGGACGACACCATGGATATCAAGGTCAAGGACTCCAACGGCACGCTGCTCGCCGAAGGCGATACGGTCACGCTGATCAAGGACCTCAAGCTGAAGGGCTCGTCGACCGTGCTGAAGCGCGGCACCGTGATCAAGAATATCCATCTCACCGACAATGAGGAAGAAATCGAAGGCCGCACCGACAAGGTCAAGGGCCTGGTGCTGCGCGTCGAGTTTCTGAAGAAGTCGTAGGGCGAAACAGCAAAGCGTCGTCCGCCGTTGGCTTGATAGCAGGCAACCGCTGCGCCTGGGCCAGCTGACGAAAACCTTATTGGCGATCTTCATGGTCGCGGAACGTCGATAGCCGCGACAGGAATGCCAGCATCAGGCCGATGCCGCAGACCGAAAACACCATGGTGAAAATCTTCGCGACCGCCGTGGTCGGCGCCAGCGTGGCGTCGCCGACCGTGGTCAGCGCCATCACGCTGAAATAGACCGCGTCGATCCACTCCCAATGTTCGACGATGCGGAAAAATGTCGAACCGCACGCGATCGCGACCGCGATCAGGAAAATGATGGCGCGGAATTCAGGATCGCGCAGGCCGCGGCCAAGCCCCGCAAACAGCCGCATCAGTCCCAGCCAGAGCGACGCCATCCCGGACCTCCGTGCGAGCCTGATGCCGGCTCGTGCTGCGATCTCGCAGGATTCGATTGACTTTGGCCATATTAGATTATAGTCCTAGATCGAAGGCGCCGCACTTCGCCGTCTCATGAGCGGCGGAGCGAGGGGCCGGGCCGATGACCAAGGTGGAGCGCCGGGAGGCGCCGCGCCCTACGTCATTGGGCGCGGGCGGCTGGCGTTATCAGCTGCCCGGGCGGACCGCGTCATGGTCTGCCCCAAGGGCGTCTCGCAAACGCCTTGGCGCCTCCCGCCGCTCCACCGCCCCCGCGGTTGCAGGGCAGGGGGCTGGGCAAAACTCGGGCGCGGATGCGCCGCGAGGACGGATTCGCACGGCCTCTCCAAGGACGCGCCAACAAAAACGCGGCGGGATGAACCGCCGCGCTGAATTTCAGACAGGCTTCCGAGGGGCGCCCTGCGCCTATTCCTCGTCGTCCTGCTTCTTGCCGGCGCCGATACCCTTCAGCTTGGCGAACACGGCGTCGACATTGAGGTCGTCGCTGTTGCGCTCGGAGGGCTCGAACTCGTCCTTGCGGGTGGTTTCCGAGGCCGGCAGCAGCGTCGCGCCGCCGTAAGCGGTGTCGGTCGGCTTTTCCTTGGCGGCGCGCTGCACTTCGAAATCGAGTTCGATCTGCGAGCACAGGCCAAGCGTCACCGGGTCCATCGGCGTCAGCGTCGAGGCATTCCAATGGGTGCGGTCACGGATCGAGGCGATCGTCGTCTTGGTGGTGCCGACCAGCCGCATGATCTGGCTGTCCTTCAGCTCGCCATGGTTGCGGACCAGCCACAGGATCGCGCTCGGCCGCTCATGGCGGCGCGACACCGGGGTGTAGCGCGGGCCCTTCTTCTTGGCGGCGGGCGGCAGGATCACCTTGCTCTCCTCGAGCTTGAGGCGGTAATTCTTGTCCTGCTCGCCGCGCTCGATCTCGTCGCGGGTCAGCTGGCCATTGGAAATCGGGTCCATGCCCTTGATGCCCTGCGCGGCGTCGCCATCGGCGATGGCGCGGATTTCAAGCGGGTGCATCTTGGTGAAATCGGCGACCTGGTCGAAGGTCAAAGCGGTGTTGTCGACCAGCCACACGGCAGTCGCCTTTGGCATCAGCGGTGCATTGCTCATGGCAAATCTCCTTTACGCTCCGCCCACCTTTTTTGGAGGCGGAGCCGTCTGGTCATCGGGGATGACGGGGAATTCAAGCTGTATATAGTCTGTCCGGGGCTGGCCGCGCAATGGAAGACTGTTCGGCCTTGACAGGGCGGCCAGACGGCCCCAAGTCCTCTTACTGGACGCCAAGTGCTTCCTGAAACAGGCTCTTTGGCCTATTGTCCCCCTGGATCTGAGCGCCTCGCACCCGACATCCCGGGTGGCTCGGACCTTAAATGATCGCTGGATTGCCCAATATGCAGGCCAAACCGCCTCTGAAAATCGTGCTTTGCTCACCGCGCGGCTTCTGCGCCGGCGTGGTCCGGGCCATTGATACGGTGGAACGCGCTTTGGCGATCCATGGCGCGCCGGTCTATGTCCGGCATGAAATCGTCCATAACAAATATGTGGTCGACAGCCTGAAGACCAAGGGCGCGATTTTTGTCGAGGAACTGGCCGAAATCCCCGACAACACCTCGGCTCCGGTGGTATTTTCCGCTCATGGCGTGCCTAAATCGGTTCCCGCCGACGCCAAGCAGCGCAATTTCTTCTCGCTGGATGCCACCTGCCCGCTGGTCACTAAGGTGCACCGCGAGGCGGCGATCCACTTCAAGCGCGGCCGTGAAATCCTTCTGATCGGGCATTCGCACCATCCGGAAGTGGTCGGCACCCTCGGCCAGCTGCCGCCCGGCGCGGTCGAGCTGATCGAGACCGCCCATGACGCGGCGACCTTCACGCCGAAGGACCCCAACAACCTGGCTTTCGTGACCCAGACCACGCTGTCGATCGATGACACCGCGGAAATCGTCGAGGTGCTGAAGAAGCGCTTCCCGACCATCAACGGACCGCACAAGGAAGACATCTGCTACGCCACCACCAACCGCCAGCTGGCGGTGAAGAAGGTGGCGCCGGTGGTCGATGCGCTGATCGTGGTCGGCGCGCCGAATTCGTCGAACTCGCAGCGGTTGCGCGAAGTGGCCGAGCGCGAGGGCTGCAAGGTCTCGGTGCTGGCGCAGCGCGCCTCCGACCTCGACTGGAGCATGTTCGAAGGCATCACCAGCCTCGGCATCACGGCAGGCGCCTCGGCGCCGGAAGTGATCGTCGAGGAAATCATGGGCGCCTTCGCCGAGCGTTATGAACTGCATGTCGAGACAGTGTCGGCCGCGGAGGAAAACGAATTCTTCCCGTTGCCGCGCTCGCTGCGTCCCGACGCGGCGTAACTTCCATGGCGGTCTATACCGACGTTAGCGCCGATGAACTGTCGGAGTTTCTGGCGGCCTACGATATCGGCCAGTTGTTGTCCTACAAGGGCATCGCCGAAGGCGTGGAGAACTCCAACTTTCTGATGCACACCACGGCGGGCTCGTTCTTCCTGACGCTGTATGAAAAGCGCACGGCGGTTGGTGACCTGCCGTTCTTCCTCGGCCTGATGTCGCATCTCGCCGCCCGTGGCATTCCCTGTCCCGAGCCGGTGAAGATGCGCGACGGCACCATGCTCGGC
>NZ_JANXTC010000099.1:0-48433 GCF_025356345.1 Tardiphaga sp. | reverse complement strand
ATGAAGCTAGGGTGCTGCTCGCGCAGTCGGCGTCGAAGGGAGAGTTTGGCGAGGTCGGACTCGCCGACGAAACGATCGATGCGATCCGCACCCAGTTCCTGCGCTATGCGGCCGCGGAGATCGCGCCGCATGCGCAAGGCTGGCACCAGCGCGACGAGTTAATTCCGATCGAGATTGTCAAACAGCTCGGCGACATGGGCGTATTCGGCCTCACGGTCGGCGAGCAGCATGGCGGGTCGGGCCTCGGCAAGATCGCTATGTGCGTGGTCTCCGAAGCGCTGAGCGGTGGCTATATCGGCGTCGGCTCGCTGGGCACGCGGGCGGAAATCGCCGCTGAACTCATTGGTCTTGCCGGTACACCGGAGCAGCAGATGCGCTGGCTACCGGAGCTGGCTTCGGGCGCCGTGCTCCCGACTGCTGTGTTCACCGAGCCGAACACCGGCTCCGATCTCGGCAGCCTGCGCACCCGCGCGGTTCGCGACGGCGACTATTACTACGTCACCGGAGCGAAGACCTGGATCACCCACGGCGCGCGCTCCGATCTGATGACCTTGCTGGTGCGCACCGATCCGGCCACCGACGGCTATCGCGGGCTCTCGATGCTGCTGGCGGAAAAGCCACGCGGTACTGATGATAATCCATTTCCAGCCGAGGGCATGAGCGGCACGGAAATCCGCGTGCTCGGCTATCGTGGCATGAAGGAATACGAGATCGGCTTCGACAACTTCAAGGTCCCGGTGGGCAATCTCCTCGGCGGCGTCGAAGGCCAGGGCTTCAAGCAGCTCATGGAGACCTTTGAAAGCGCGCGTATCCAGACCGGCGCCCGCGCGCTCGGCGTGGCGCAGAATGCTTTGGAACTCGCGGCCAACTACGCGCGCGACCGCATCCAGTTTGGCAAGGCCATTCTCGGCTTTCCGCGCGTCAGCGCCAAGATCGCGTTCATGGTGACGGAAACTATGATGGCGCGTCAGCTGACCTATTTTGCCGCACGGCAGAAGGACGGCGGTCATCGCTGCGACATCGAGGCCGGCATGGCCAAATTGCTCGCCGCGCGCGTCGCCTGGTCGAACGCCGACTGCGCCCTGCAGGTTCATGGCGGAAACGGCTACGCCATCGAATATCCGATCAGCCGCGTGCTCTGCGACGCGCGCATCCTGTCGATCTTCGAAGGCGCTGCGGAAATCCAGGCACAGGTGATCGCGCGCGGCCTGATCAATCGCCTGAACTAGATCCGCACGCTCGACGACAATCCTTGCTGCGCCAGAATATATCGTGGATAATGCATACTAATACGATGTCGGTCATTGGAGCGCGACACGCATGGGAGAGATGATTTTGCCGAACCGGGAATCCGCTGTTGCGGATGGCCAATTCCTTGCCCGGCTGCAGCATGTCGGTAAATCCTTCGTCTCGGCTGGCAAGCGCTCGGAAATTCTCAGCGATGTGAACATCGATATCGCGCCGGGCGAGTTCGTCTCGGTGATCGGTCCGAGCGGCAGCGGCAAATCCACCATCCTGAATCTGTTGGCTGGTATCGATATGCCAACATCGGGCTCCATCACCTATGATGGAAGCCGCGTCAGGGGCGTCAGCAAAACCATCGCCTATCTTACGCAGCACGACAGTCTGCTGCCGTGGCGCACGGTGGCCGAGAATGTCGGCGTGCCGCTCGAAATTCGCAACGTGCCTGCGCCGGAGCGGGCTCGCGCGGTGGACGGCATTCTCGCGAAGGTCGGCCTCGAAGGCTACGGCAAGCACTACCCGCGGCAGCTTTCCGGCGGCATGCAGAAGCGTACCATGCTGGCGCGCACGCTGATCTACGATCCCAAAACCATCCTGATGGATGAACCGTTCGGCCCGCTGGATGCGCAGTTGAAACTTGCATTGCAGGCAGAGTTGCTGCGTCTCTGGACCGGCACCGGCAAGACGATCGTGTTCGTCACCCACGACATCGCCGAAGCCATTACACTGTCAGACCGGGTGCTGGTGCTGTCGTCGCAACCCACTGTCATAAAACATGAAGAGCGCATTCTGATCCCGCGGCCCCGCGACGTGCACGAGGTGCGGTTCTCGCCGCACTTCGAAGCGCACTACCGCGCGCTGTGGAACGCGATCGAGTTGCGCCGCGAGCAGGCTGTCGCATGAGCACCATTTCAACAATCCTACAGGCTGGAGGCGACATCGCTCCTGTCGAGCATGACGAAACGCCGGTCAAGGATCGCGTCGTCCTCTATCGGATCATCGTTGCCGTTGTTTTTCTCGCTGCCTGGCAAGGCGCGTCCGGCCGACTGGTCAGCCCGTTCTGGCTAAGCAGCCCGCTTGAGATCGCAACAATGCTGGTGACATGGACGCGCTCCGGATTGCTGCAGCGACATTTGCTGGTGACGTTCCAGGAAACCCTGATCGGTTTTCTGATCGGGTCGGTCACTGCGATCGCCGCAGCGCTCGCGATCGGCCGCAGTGAAACGGCCCGCCGCACGGTCGATCCGTTCGTGACGGCTGTTTATGGTGTCCCGAAAGTGGCGTTGGCGCCTTTGTTCATCATGTGGTTCGGCATCGGCATGACACCGAAGATCGTGCTCGCCGCGGTCAGCGTGTTCTTCCTGATGTTCTTCAACACCATGAGCGGCGTTCGCCTAGTCGATCGTCGGCTGATCGAGGCCATGACCCTGATGGGCGCCAGCAAGTTCTATATCCAGAAAAACGTCGTGCTGCCTGCGGCGCTGCCGTGGATTTTCACCGGGCTGAAGCTTGGATTACCCTACGGATTTGTCGGCGCGGTGGCGGCGGAAATGATGGCGTCCAACCAGGGCATCGGTTTCCTGACCCAGGATTCGGCCGGCCAGTTCAATACAGCCGGCGTGTTCGCCGCCTTGTTCGCGCTGATGGCCGTGACCACGACGCTGAACGAAGGACTTGGCTGGCTGGAGCGCTGGCTATTCCGCTGGCGCTGATATTGAAATAACAGATTTTTCAGGAAGGTCACGATGACAACACGAAGGATGTTGATTCAAGGCGCTGTCGCAGGTGTCGCACTGGGACTCGGTCGTCCCGTATTTGCTGCCGCCCCGGTCCGAAAGTTAACCATCGGCGTTGGCGGTTTTACCTTTGCCTATCTGCCGCTGTTTGTCGCCAAGGCCGCAGGCTTTCTAGTGGAGGAGGGGCTGGACGTCGAACTGGTACAGACCGGAAGCGGCACCACTGCGATGGCGGCGATGTTGGGCGGCAGTTTTGATATCTGTGGCCTGGTGCTCAGCGATGTGATCCTGGCGGCCACCAAAGGCCAGCGCATTTCGGTGTTTGCACCGCTGATGACGCAATATGCCAGTGACGCGATCATCAGCAAGGCCGCGGCCGACAAAGCAGGGCTGCGGCCCGACATGCCGTTGATCGAGCGGATCCGCTGTCTGAAAGGCATGACCCTCGCGGTCAGCGGACGCGGCAGCGGTATCGACAAGATGTGGCGATACCTTTTCAAGATAGCCGGCATGGATCCGGACAAAGACGTGACCCTGACGGTGATCAAGCTCGACCAGATGTATCCGGCACTCAGGGCGGGCCAGATCGACGGCTACAACACCACGGCGCCGGCGAATATCCGTGCCATCGATGAAGGACTCGCCGTCTGGGTCGCAAGGCCGTCGCAGGGCCAGGTGCCTGGGTTGCGGGACTTCGTCTACACCATTCTGTCGGCCAACCCGACGGCGATGAAGTCGAAGCGCGAAGAACTAAGTGGTTTGGCCCGTGGCCTCGCCCGAGCCAATGTGCTGATCCACGATGACCCGGCGAAAGCCGCAGCTGCGGTCCAGAAGGCGATCTGGAGCCAGACCGATCTGGCGCTGGTGCAGCATGCGGTCACCGATCAACGCACCGCTTTTGCGCGCCGGATGACGCTGACGCAGCAGGCTTTCGACCAGAATAAGGATTTCATGCAGGCATTCGGCGACGAGGTGAAATCCGTAAACTACAAGGATGTCATTGATTCCAGCGTGATCGATGCGTTGACCTGAGAACTTTTCAGAGGATGATACCAATATGAAATCGATGCTGCTGGTCATGGATATGATGAACGATCTCGTTCATTCCGATGGCGTGAACGCCAAAACCTACGTTGCGCGTGGAACCGAGCGCGGGATGTACGCCAACACAGTGCGCGCCATCGCTTCCGCCCGCGCAGCCAATGTCAAGATCGGATATGTCCGCGTCGGCTTCTCGCCGGACTATCGCGAGTGTCCGCCGAATTCGCCGATCTTCTCCAAGGCCCGTGACAACGGACTGTTCAAGCTGGGTACCTGGGGCACAGAAGTGTATCACGAGTTCGCGCCGCAGCCCGGCGATTTCGACATCGTCAAGCATCGCGTCAGCCCATTCTACGGCACCAGCCTCGAGCCGATCCTGCGCGCGCAGGGCATCGGCCGCCTGGTGCTGTGCGGCGTTTCGACCAACGGCGTCGTGCAGGGCGCGACCCGCGAAGGCCATGATCGCGATTATGCCTGCACCATTCTCGAGGATTGCTGCTGCGGCGCCACCGACGAGGAGCACGAATTCGCCTTGGGCGGCCTGCGCCGCTATGCGGAAGTGACGACTTCCCGCGACGTCAGTTTCGCCAGCACGTGATGACAACCGGCATGGACGATACCACCTACGAAGTCTACGCCATCCGCTTTGCCACCAACACGGCACGGCTTCGTGGCCAGAACTTCATCTCCGACGCGAACCCGTTGCAGCCGCATACGATGGACTTTTTCTGCTGGCTGCTGGTTGGAGGCCGCCGCGCGATCATGGTCGATACCGGCACCTCGCAAACGGTCATCGAACGGCAGAATCTGCAATTTCTGCGGTGTCCGACCGAGGCTTTGACGGCGCTAGGCTTTGACGCGGCTGCGGTGGAGACCGTCATCCTGACCCATCTGCACTACGATCACATCGGCAATCTCGACAAGTTCCCGGCCGCTCGCTTTTATGTGCCAAAGATCGAGATGCAGTATGCGACCGGTCCGGACATGCAATATTATTTCCTGCGCCGTCCGTATGGGCCGAAGGAGATCAACAGCGTCATCGATTTGCTGTATCAGGAGCGCGTAATTGTGCATGGACCGGTGCTCGACCTGATGCCGGGCATCTCGCTGCATCATGTCGGCGGCCATACCGCCGGCCAGGAAATTGTCCGGGTCCGCACGCAGCGCGGCTGGCTTGTGCTGGCCTCCGATGCCTTGCATTATTACGAGGAACTGGAGCGGACGATCCCGTTCGCGGTGGCGCATGATATCTCCAGGATGCTGGCCGCGCATGCGACCATTCGCGAACTGGCTGACTCTGACGACCATATCGTGCCGGCCCATGACCCGCTGGTCATGAGCCGCTATCGGGCACCGCGGGCCGACCTGGAAGGTTTTGTGGTGCGGCTGGATTTGCCGCCGCAAGCTCACGGGGGTTGATGGCGCACCGCATCGTGCGTAGGAAGTTCCTGGCGACCCGGGACTCGTAACGGCGCATGAACGCAGGATCACGATGGAATATCGAACCAAGGAAGAGCAGGTCGCGGACTTCCTTCGCGAAGGCATTATCTCCGGCAGCATCGCGCGTGGCGCGCGCATCAAGCAGGTGGAGATCGCGCAACTGCTGAAGACCAGCATTACCCCGGTGCGCGAGGCATTGAAGCTACTGGCGGCCGAAGGCTATCTCAGCGGCAGTTCCTTCAAGGGGGCCACGGTGGTCTCGTTCGACGCCACGACTTCGCGCGAGATCATCAACCTGCGCATGTTGCTGGAAGCAGAACTCGTCCGTGGCGCAGTTGAGCGGTTGACTTCCGAGGACGTCAAGGAGCTGCAGGCTCTGGCGGCTGAATTCGAGGCAGCTGCGGTGAATCAGGACAGCAGCCTCGCGCGCGGCGTGAACTACCGGTTTCATCGTCGACTCTATACGATCGCAGACCAGAAACAGACCTTCCACTTTGTCCAGATTCTCTGGGCCCGCTATCCGTTCGATGTCATCAACCGGATCGACGGCCGGGCCACCCGGGCTGCAGCCGAGCATAAGGAACTGCTGCAGCAGATGTGTGCCGGTGACGTGGCTGCCGCCACGCTGACGATGCGGCGCCACATCGAATCCGGCTGGGAAGAATTGCGCGACACTATCGAAGAGCCGCGCAAGTAGCAGGCATTTCCGAACACCTGAAAAAGGAGGTGCGCACCGGTGCGGAAATACTGAGCAATTCTACGGAAATGACGCATTGTGCATTGTGCGTTTTTAGAACCGTTGTATAAGTCGGGTAACGATATAAACAAAGGGGGGAACAATGCGATCAATCGCAGCTACTCTGGCCGTCGTCACCGCCTGCTCCTTCGGCGCAATGCCGTCAGCGCATGCCCAGGACGCGTCGGTCGGGATCGACACCGTCACCAAGACCGTCACCATCGGCGGCTTCACGCCGATCACCGGCCCGGTGCCGTTTTACGCGATCCTCACCCATGCGGCTGAATCCTATTTCCGCCATATGAACGACAAAGGCGGCATCGCCGGCTGGAAGATCAAGTACGTCACCTATGACGATGGCTACGAGCCGGCCCGCAGCGTCGGCGTCGCCAAGCGGCTGGTCGAGGACGACAAGATTTTTGCCCTCGTTGCCGCGGTCGGCACGGCGACCAACATGGCGGTCATTCCCTACGCCAAGGAAACCAAGCTCGCCATGATCGGACCGATCGGCGGCGCCAGCGCGTTCTTCAACGAACCGAACGTCTTTCCGCTGCTGCCCGACTACGGCTGGTCCGCCGCATCCAATGCCCAGTATGCGCTGGAAGAATTGAAGCTGAAGAAGATCGCGCTGCTGTGGGAGAACGACGAACTTGGACGCTCCGCCAAGCGCGGCTTCGATCTTTACATGGCGAGCAAGAACGTGACTCCGGCGGAATCGCTGTCGTTCGAAGTAACCGCCACCGACTTCAGCCCGCAGATCCGCCGCATCGCCAATTCCGGCGCGGAGGCTGTGATCCTGTTCGGCTCGAATGCTAACCTCGCTTCCGCCTTGAAGGCTGCCGACCGCCAGGATGTGAAGGCCCAGTGGTTCGCGCCGTTTTTCACCGCGGATCCCTCCACCTTCAAGCTCGCCGGCAATCTGCTGAATGGCGTGTTCTTTTCGTCGTGGCTGCTGCCGGTGACTGGCGACGATCCGGAAATCAAGGCCTATCGCGAAGCGGTGGCAAAATACTATCCCAACGATCCGATCGGCGTGTTCGGCCTCAACGGCTGGAGCAACGCGGCTCTGTTCGGCCAGGGTTTCGAGAAACTGGTGACCAGCGGCAAGCCTCTGACTCGCGAGAACCTCGTGGCTGCGCTTGATGGCCTGAAGGATGCGACGGTGGGTGGTGCTCACAGCGTCACCTTCGCGCCGGGCGATCATCGCGGCACCCGTCAGGAAGCCATCATCCAGGCAAAGAACGGCAGCTTCGAACTGGTCCGTACGTTCAAGCCGTATCCGGCGGTTGCTTTCGACGCCAAGTAAGTTTCGACACCAAACAGGTACCTGGCGTCCAGTACGGCGCCAGGTATTCGCGACCAACCAGACGAAAAGACCAAGGAGCACCAATGGTAAATATCCCGCTTAGCGCCCCGGCGCGTCTCGATGGACAGGTGGCGCTGGTCACAGGCGCGACCGGCGGCATCGGGCGTGCCACTACTCTGGCGCTGGCCGCCGCAGGGGCCCGGGTGATTGCCACCGATATCGCCGAAACTGGTGATTTCGGCGGTGCCGCAGGCATTACCTATCGTCGCTACGACGTCACCTCGCTGACCGATACCGATACGGTCATCGACGATGTGCTCAAGGAGACCGGACGGATCGACGTTCTGATCCTCTGCGCCGGCAGCATTTCGCACCGTCCGTTGACGGAATCCACCAACGAGGAATGGCAGTCGATTCTCGACGTCAATCTCTTCGGCGTGCTGAATCCGGTGCGCAAGATGTTCCCGGTGATGGCGGCGCAGGGCTACGGCAAGATGGTCGCCGTGGGTTCGATCGCAGCAAAAATCGGCGGCGTTGCCGCAGGTCCGTCCTACGTCGCCGCTAAATCTGCGGTGCACGGCCTGTTCAAGTGGGTCGCCAAGGCCGGCGCCGGCAAGGGTGTCTATGCCAGCGTGGTTGCGCCCGGTCCCGTCGAAACGCCGATGTGGGAGAAGGTGACGCAGCGTGCGCCGCCGTCCGCGCATAACAGCGTGCCGCTCGGTCGCTACGGTCAGCCTGAAGATATCGCCCAGGCCATTTTGTTTCTTTGCTCGCCAGCGTCGAACTGGATCACCGGCACGGTGCTCGACGTCAATGGCGGCATGTTGATGGATTGAGCGCATGGACAAGCAAGTAACGATCGGCTTCATCGGCCTCGGCGTCATGGGTGGTCCCATGTGCCGCAACATGGCTGTGAAGCACACCGGCCGGCTCGTGGCCTTCGACCTCGACTCCGCCGCGTTCTCGATTTTGCAGGACACGCGGGCCGAATTCGTCTCCACCATCGAGGCACTTGCGGCACATTCGGATGTGATCTTCCTGTCGCTACCAGGTGGCAAGCAGGTCACAGCCGTAACCGCTGAAATCGCCCGCCACGCAAAATCCGGGACCACCATCGTCGATCTCAGCACCACGTCGGTAGCAGTGGCGCGGGAAGTGGACACCATGCTGGCCGGCCACGGCATCGCTTTCGCCGATGCGCCGGTGGCGCGCACAAGAGAGGCGGCGCAGCAGGGCAAACTGAGCGTGATGGTCGGCGCGCCCGACGCGCTGTATGCCCGCATTCGCCCGTTCATCGACATGATCGCATCCGACATCACCCATGGCGGCAAGGTCGGCACCGGCCAGGTGCTGAAGCTGGTCAACAACATGCTGGTGTTCGAGCATGTGGCGGCGCTGGCCGAGATGATGGTGGTGGCGGAACGTGCCGGCGTGGCACCGGAAGTGATGCTCGATGCCGTCTCGAAAGGTTCGGGCGACAGCTTTGTGCTGCGCAATCACGGCCGCAAGGCGATGCTGACGCGAAGCTTTCCCGATAAGGCATTTCCGCCGGAATACGTGCTGAAGGATATCAGCTACGTGCTCGAGCTGGCCGAAGCCAGCGGCGTCAAGGCCAATGTCGCGGAGACCGCTCAGCGCTACTACCAGGGCGCGATCGATGCCGGTCTCGGCGGCCGTTACTTTCCGGTGGTGCTCGAGCTGATCGAGAAGCAGGGCAAGCCATGACGACATTTGCCAGCATCGGCCGTGATCTGTTTTCACTGGTCTGGAGCGGTCTGATCTCCGGCTGCCTCTATGCGTTCGGCGCGCTGGGGCTGGTGATGGTGTTCAAGTGCTCCAAGGTGGTGAATTTTTCCCACGGCAATGCCGCGGGGCTGGCGGCGTTTCTCGTGTACGGCTTCTCCGGCGGCTGGTTTCTCAACCTGTCGTGGGGCTCCGCCGTGCTGCTGGCGCTGACCATTAGCATCATGGTCGCTATTCTTAGCTACGCCGTGATCGCGCCGATCGTGTTCGAATCCGATCTCACCAGCACCATCGCCACATTGGGCATCGGCCTGATCATGCAGGGCGCGATCCAGTTGCTGTTCGGATCGGATATCGTCAACCTCGATCTGCCGATCCCGCGTTTCAGTATGGTCGTGCTCGGCTTGCGCATCTCCAGCTATGACCTCACCATTCTGACCACCACGCTGATCTGTATCGGTGGACTGTTCTTCATCATCGATCGCACCCGGCTCGGCATCGCGTTTCGCGCCGTCTCCAGCAACCCGTTCGCGGCCGAGGTCTGCGGCCTGAACATGCGCTCGGTCCATTTGTTCGCCTGGGTGGCAGCATCGCTTCTCGGCGTCATCGCCGCGCTGCTGATCGTGCCGACGACGTTTCTCAGCTCCACCACATTGCCGTCGTTCATGCTGAATGCCTTTGCGGCTGCCGTCGTCGGCGGCTTCGCCAGTCTGCCTGGCGCCGCCGTGGGAGGCATCACGGTCGGCATCGTCGTCAACCTGTTCACCTTCTATGTCTCGCCGGAATTCAACAACACCTTCATGCTCGGCCTCATCCTGGTGACGCTCAACCTGTTTCCCAATGGACTGCTGCAGCACAGGGTGGGCTCGCGTGTCTGATATGACCACTACGGTTCCGCGCAGGTCGGCACCGGCCTTCAACATTGTGCTCGGCCAGGACGGCATGCTGCCGCTGCTTGCGCTGTTATCGTTGCTGCCCTTCGCCGTCGGCGGCTTCTGGCTCTACAGTCTGGGCCTGTGCTTCGCCAACAGCATTGGCGTGCTCGCCGTCACGTTGCTGCTTCGGTTTGGCGGCGAAGTGTCCATCGGCCATAGCGTGTTCGTGGCCGCCGGAGCCTATGCGGTGGCCATTCTTGAAAAGCAGTTTGGCCTGTCGCTGCTGGTGAGTCTTCCCGTGGCGCTGGCATTTGGCGCGGCGCTCGGTCTGGCGTTGGCCTATCCGTCGCGCCGGCTGTCCGGTGTCTATCTGGCCGTCACCACCATGGCGATGGCGCTCGCTCTGCCGGAGATTATTCTACACGCCGGGCCGGTCGCAGGGGGCTTCGAAGGTCTGTACGTCTCCGGCGTGCTGGTCCCATGGGTCAGCAAGACCATGCAGCATTATTACGTGGCGCTGGCCGTTCTGGTATGCTCGGTGCTGGCGGTCGACCGGCTGCGCCATTCGCGGCAAGGCCTGGCTCTGCTGACCACACGATCGCATCCGGCAGCCGCTGAATCTTTCGGTATCACGCGGGACTGGGCGCGACTCAGCGTCATGGGTCTCAGCGGCGGTCTGGCTGCATGCTCGGGCGCCATTCTCGCCTTCACCAGCTCCACCGTCTCGCCGAACAGTTTTACCTTGTGGTCCTCGATCTTCCTGCTGGTCGGGTCGGTGGTCAGTCTCTACGGCCTGTCGCTGGCGCGGGCACTAATTGGCGGGATGTTTCTGACTTTGGTACCACAGCTGCTCGCCGGCGCCGGCAACTGGATTCCGGTGCTGTATGGCTCGGCGCTGCTCATCGTCATTCTCGGCGGCCACTACGCGCCGCGCCTCCGTGCCATGATGGGGCGACGGTCATGAGCGGCGCTGTTCTCGAAGCCCGCGGCATGTCACTGGCCTTTGGCGGTCTGACCGTACTGCACGATCTCGACGTGGCATTTCACCCCGGTGAAGTCACCGGCGTGATCGGACCGAACGGGGCAGGGAAGACCAGCCTGTTCAACTGCCTGACCGGGCTGTACCGCCCGCAAAGCGGATCGATCGTGTTCGGCGACAAGGCGTTCGACAAACTGCCGGCGTCGGTGCGCGCCCGCCAGGGTCTGGCGCGCAGCTTTCAGCATGTCGCTCTGTGCCCCGATCTCAGCGTCATCGAAAATGTCATGGTCGGCTTGACCATTCAGGGCCGCGCCGGCTGGGCTTCTGCACTGCTTGGCCTCCCGAAGGCGCGCGCCGAAATGAAGCAAGCCCGCGCCAAGGCGAATGAAGCACTCGCGCGCCTGGGCATCGAAGCCATCGCCGATGTGCTTCCTGCCGCCTTGCCGCCGGGAACGCTGCGCCTCGTGGAGATCGCCCGCGCCATCGCCGCGTCGCCGCGCATCCTGTTGCTTGATGAACCTGCCGCCGGTTTGAACGCCGCGGAAACCCGTGAGCTGACCACAGCGCTGCGACGGCTGATCACGCCCGACCTGGTGATGATCATCGTCGAACATGACATGGATCTGATCATGCAGATCTGCGATCGCATCTACGTGCTGAATTTCGGCCGGTTGGTGGCGCATGGCCCGCCGGACGTGGTGCGTGCCGATCCCGAGGTCGTGCGGATTTATCTGGGCACTGACGATGAGTAAGCTTTTACAGGCCCAGGGGCTTTCGGTGAGCTATGGCATTCTGCCTGCCGTGCGCGATGTGGCCATCGACGTTGGCCCCGGCGCAGTGGTCGCCTTGCTCGGCGCCAATGGTGCGGGAAAGTCCACGATCCTCAAGGCGATTGCAGGCCTGGTGCCGACTCAGGGCGAGATCATCTTCGATGGCGAAACCTTGGGGACGCTCTCCACCCGGCAGCGCGTCCGCCGCGGCATCGTCTACGTCCCGGAGGGCCGTCAGATCGTCGCGACCTTGTCGGTTGGCGAGAACCTCACGCTCGGTGGTTATCATCTCGATCGCCCGACGCTGCGGCAGCGCTCGGAGATGGTGCTCGGCCTGTTTCCCGAGATTGCCAACTGCGTGCATTCGCCCGCGTGGATGCTGAGCGGCGGCGAACAGCAGATGCTGGCCATCGGTCGCGCGCTGATGTCCGGTCCGCGCCTCCTGCTGCTCGACGAACCTTCGCTCGGCCTGGCGCCGCTGCTGGTCAAGCGCGTGTTCGAGCGACTCAACACCATCAGGCAGATGAGTGCGCTGTCGGTGGTGCTGGTCGAGCAGAACTTTCGCATGACTATGCAACTCGCCGACGACGTCTACTTCGTGCGCAGCGGCGGCATTGTCGGACACCGCGGTGCGGCTGAGCTGCAGGGGCCGGCAGCACGCGAGCAGGCCATCGAGAGCTATCTCGGCGCAGCGCATTAAACGACAAGCACACCACACTACGGCATTGACGCCTCAAACAAGATTGTGCATTGTGCATTATCGAAGAGACCAAGGAGGAAATTCCGATGACTTCAACAGCGTCCCAGGCCGCACGGCCGGCGAGCCACTCCGCCAACCATTTGACGGTCCATCCCATTGCCGGCGCGATCGGTGCCGAGATCCATGGCGTGGATCTGGTGGGCGGAGTCTCCGATGCGGAAGTCGCTGAAATCCGTAAGATCTGGCTGCAGTATTCGGTCATCTTCTTCCGCGACCAGCCGCTGCCGCCAAAGGAATTCGCCGCATTCGCCCGCCGTTTCGGCGACGTCGTGCACTACCCCTTCCTCAAGGGCCTCGACGAAGCGCCGGAAGTGATCACCGTCGCCAAGCTCGAGAACGAGCGCGTCAATTTCGGCGGCCTCTGGCACACCGACACCGCCTATCTCGACAAGCCGCCGATGGCGACCATGCTCGTCGCGCGTGAAGTGCCGCCCTATGGCGGCGATACCTTGTTCGCCAGCGGCTATGCCGCCTATGAGGCGCTGTCGGATGGCATGAAGCGCATGCTGGACCCGCTGCGCGCCCTCAACAGCTCCACCAAGGCGGAAAAGACCCGCACCCGTGAAGACCGCAAGCCCGGCCAGGAACGCCAGGTGCTGGAAGCCGAACATCCGGTGGTGCGCACCCATCCCGAGACCGGCCGCAAGGCGCTCTACCTCAATATCGGTCACACCCTGCGCTTTGCCGACATGACGGAAGAGGAAAGCGCCGGCCTGCTGGCCTATCTGTTCGAGCACCAGTCGAAGCCGGAATTCACCTGCCGCTTCTCCTGGAAGCCCGGCTCGATCGCGCTGTGGGACAATCGCTGTGCCCTGCACAACCCGATCAACGACTATCACGGTCATCGCCGCATCATGCATCGCGTGACCATCGCCGGAGACGTTCCGAAGTGAAACTCCTTGTCCTGCCGGGAGATGGCATTGGCCCCGAAATCACCGACGCCACCGTCATCGCCCTGCAGGCCGCAGGCGAACGCTTCAAGGTCAAGCTTGACTTCGTCCACGACGTCGTCGGCCACGCCAGCTACAGCCTGCACGGGACAACCGTGCGGCCTGAGCTGCTGGAAACGGCAAGGCAAGCCGACGGACTGATCCTTGGTCCCACCGCCAGCATGGACTTCCATGATGAGGGCAAGGGTGAGATCAATCCGTCGAAATTCTTTCGCAAGGGTCTCGACCTGTTCGCCAACATCCGGCCGTCGCGCACCTATGACGGGCTGCCCGGCAAGGTCGGTAAGTTCGATCTGGTGGTGGTCCGCGAAAACACCGAAGGCTTCTACGCCGATCGCAACATGGAGATGGGTAACGGCGAGATTCTGGTCACGCCGGATGTGGCGATCTCGCTTCGTCGCATCACGCGGTCCTGCTGTCTGCGGATTGCCCGCGCGGCTTGTGACCTCGCGATGCAGCGCGACCGGCGCGTCACTGCCGTGCACAAGGCGAATGTGCTGAAAATCGGCGATGGCATGTTTCTTGACGCCTGCCGCGAAGTGGCGGCGGAGTATCCCGAGATCACGCTGGACACCGCAATCGTTGACGCGATGATGGCCTACGTGGTGCGCGATCCCCGCCGCTTCGATGTCATTGTCACCACCAACATGTTCGGCGATATCCTGTCCGACCTCACGGCCGAACTGTCCGGAAGCCTTGGGCTCGGCGGTTCGCTGAATGCAGGCACCAGCCACGCGATGGCGCAGGCTGCGCACGGCTCGGCGCCTGATATTGCCGGCCAGGACGTCGCCAACCCATTCTCTCTGATTCTGTCCGCTGCGATGCTGCTTGGCTGGCACGGACGCCGGTCTGGCGCGCAAAGCTTCGTCGCTGCGGGCGCAGCAATCGAAGCCGCCGTCGAAACGGTGATCGCAAGCGGCGATGCGACGAGGGATGTCGGCGGGCGCCTGGGAACGAAAGCCACCGCCGTGGCGCTCGCGACGCGTATCAATGGAGCTTAATGAGCGGAGTCGTTCGGCTAAAGCGGTTTCCTGGAACGCAGGTCATCCCGCGTCGCTCGTTGGCGAGAACCTTGGGTGCGTAGGTCGAGAAAAGATTGTTGGCCATGGGATCTCTCAATGAAAAAGGGGATAGGAGGCGTAGGCGACGGTGATGATGCGGCCGCCAGCGGCGACCACGTAGGCGTTCCGGTTCCGGTACGGTTCGATCGCCTTGGCGAGCTGTCGGCCTGCCACCTGCCGCAGCTGTCGCATGCTCTGTTTGGTGAGTGCGTACTTCAGGGCTCCGTCGCCGGCATCTCGCGGTTCGCCGTACTCGATAATGATTTCCGCAATCATCGGCGGGATAACCCGCGCGCTTGACCTCTCATTGGCGTGGCGGGTGTATTTATAGGGCGAGCGCATGATGGTCCTCCGTCCAAGTGAAAAATAGGCAAGGGGATGGGCTGTGGCGTCCGGCGTTGGCGTCGCGCTAGTTGGCGATCTTGAAGTCCGTGGCATCGACCCGTTCCCAATGGTCGGCGACGACAATGCCCCAGTTGCCCTTGTCGTTGGGCCGGCGCCAGTAAGCGACGGGCATGCGATGAAGCTTGTCGAGCGCAGCGTTAAAGTCGGCGACCCGTTCTTCCTCGCCGCGTTTGCCGATGGTGTAAGAGCCCGCCCGCTGAAGTCCCGGATTAAAAAGCGTGCCGTCCCGCGCGACGGGGACGAAAACAGGCTGCTGCAGGGGGCTTGTCCTGGTGTCGTCGTATTGAACCAGGCTCTGCTCTTTCCAGATCGAGTTCCAGAATTCGGGACGACCCTGCAACCATTTCTGGGCCTCGGCGACCGGGATACGGCCGTCAGCCGGTGTAAAGGCGCGTTCAGCCCCGGACATCATGTTGCGGATACGGCCTTCCGAGATGCCACCAAAATGCGCGAGGGCGGCGGGTTCGACCGGCTGGTTGTTGTCGAGCGCCCAGCGATTGCGGGCCACCATGACAAGGCGTGAAAGCTCATTGGAGGCGCTGATCTGCCACTGGGCGATCGGCGTCGAGGCTTCCAGCTCCTGGGCGTGATCCAACAGAGTCTTGATCTTGCCGGCGAGCACTTTGGGGGCGTCGCTGGTCTGCATGGCGCCGTCGCCGTCCAGCACGATCCCGTATTCAGCGTAGGCAGCGAGTTCGAAAAGCTGCTCACCGATGGGCCACTCGGAATAGCAACTGGAGCTGCTGTCCTTGAGCGCCTCCCGCCAGTCGCCGGGCGAGTGCATGATGTGGCCGCTTGTATTGACCACGCCCTGCACGATCAGCGCCATTCCAGCGTCAGTGGTCTCCTGGCCAACAATCCGGCTGATGTAGTCGCCGGCAGCGATGATAAAATCAGGCAGCGCTGCGGCGCCGTCAAAGTCATTGCCGTACTGCTCGAAGAAGATCTGGGCGCGCTCGGCTGTGTTGATTTCAGTCTTTGGGGAGAGTTTATCCATTTGAGGTAAAATCCGTTCATATGTTTGATCACATCGTCACAACGTAAAACAGACTTAGGGCACTTTGCAGATGGAGGCAAACGTCAATACATCGTGAAATAACATTTTCACGATAATAATTCGATCGTTGGTTGAGTGGTTGATCGCCGCTGGTCCAGCGGAAGCTCGGAAGCGCCGACCATGCGCCCATTACGATCGTGCTTCCGAGTTCGCTGGACAGGCGATGCAGGGGCGCCACGTCGTTTCCAGTCACCGCGCCTGCAGATCCCAACCACCAGATAACCACCGTATGACCGTGAACGGACCGTGTTGGATGGCTCCGAACAGCGTTGAAAAGAGTAGAGAAATCAATAGTGGTACGGTGGAGCGGCAGCGTTGCTTCCCGCTCGGGCCTCGGCAGCACCGCGTGGGCGATCAATGGCCGAGCCCCGCGCGATGATCGCCGCGGGATCGGTTGATTCAGGATTACGGGCTTGCCCGCAGGCGCCGACTCTACTCTAAAGGTAGCCGGCGGCCGGATCGCACCGGTTCCAACTCGTTTCGCGCGGCTGTTAATTGCATTCCCGAGTCATTTTTGCCTCATGCGCTTCAGTTTCATCCATGCCGCCGATCTGCATATCGACAGCCCGCTCGCCGGGCTGCGGCTGAAGGATGCGGCGGTGGCGGCGCGCTTTGCCGAGGCAGGGCGGCGCGCGGTCGAGGCGCTGGTCGCCGAGACCATCGCCAGCAAGGCCAGCTTCCTGATCATCGCCGGCGATGTGTTCGACGGCAGCTGGAAGGATGTCACCACCGGGCTGTTCTTCGTCGGCGCGATCGGCCGGCTGCACCGCGAGGGCATTCCGACCTTCATCGTCAAGGGCAATCACGACGCCGAAAGCGTGGTCGCGCGCGATCTGCCCTATCCCGATTCGGTGCGGGTGTTTTCCGCCAGCCAGGCCAGCAGCATCGCGCTCGAATCCTGCCGCGTCGTGCTGCATGGCCGCAGTTTCCCGAACCGCCATATCGACGAATTCGTCGCCACCTATCCGGCGCGCCATGACGGCTGGCTCAATATCGGCGTGCTGCACACCTCGCTCGACGGCCGCCCCGGCCATGCCGGCTACGCGCCGTGCAGCGTCGATGACCTCAAGCGCTTCGGCTATGACTACTGGGCGCTCGGCCACATTCACGCCCACGAGATTGTCGATCGCGATCCGTGGATCGTGTTTCCCGGCAATCTGCAGGGCCGCGGCATCCGCGAGACCGGCGCCAAGGGCGCCGTGCGCGTCACCGTCGAGGATGGTCGCATCGTCGAGGTCGCGCCAATCGTGCTCGACGGCGCGCGCTGGGCGCATCTCACCCTCGATATTGCCCGTGCCGACGCCGAGGACGAGGTCGTGGCGCGCATCACCGCCGCGATCGCCGACGCCCATGCCGGGGCCGAAGGCCGCCCGCTGGCGATCCGGGTGACGCTGACGGGCGCGACAGCGCTGCACAATCATCTGGTGGCGCGGCGCGAATGGCTGGAGGAAGACCTCCGCGCCCGCGCCCTGCGGTTCGGTGATGATTGCTGGATCGAGCAGCTCAAGGTCCGGACCACATCGCCGCCGCGTCCGCTGGCGCAGCTATCGTCCGAGGACAGCCTCGACCTCGACCAGTTGCTGGATGCGACGCTGGCCGACGCGGAGTTCGCAGCGACGCTCGCCGACCTGATCGAGACGGTACGCGCCAAGCTGCCGAAGGATCTGCAGGACGATCTTGTCGCGGACAATCCGCAGCAGACACTCGCCGACGAAGCGCGCGCGCTGCTCGCCGGAGCGCTGTCGTGAAAATAGAACGCCTCGATCTCGAACGCTACGGCATCTTCACCGACCGCAGCCTGAGCTTTCGCCCCGATGCCGCGCTGCATGTCGTGCACGGCGCCAATGAAGGCGGCAAGACCTCGGCGCTGTCGGCGATCGGCGACCTGCTGTTCGGCTTTGGCGGCCGCACCGATTATGGTTTCCGCCATGACGGCAAGAACCTGCGGATCGGCGGCGCGTTCCGCCATTCCGACGGACGGCTGATCGAAGCCCGCCGCCGCAAGGGCAACAAGAACACGCTGATCGGCACTGACGATCTGGCGCTGCCCGACGACACGCTGGCGCCGCTGCTTGGCGGGCTGTCGCGTGAAAATTTCAACCGCGAATTCGGCCTCACCGCGCAGGCGCTGCGCGATGGTGGCGAAGAGCTTCTGCATGCCGGCGGTCGCCTCGCCGAAACCCTGGCGGCAAGTTCGGCGGGCATGACGGCGCTGTCGCGGCTGCGCGAGACGTTGCAAGGCGAGGCCGATGAACTGTTCACGCCGCGAAAATCCGCCGGCAAGCCGTTCTATGTCGCGGCGGACCGCCGCGACCAGGCCGACAAGGCGCTGCGCGATGCCATCGTCACCCGCGACGCGGTGCGCGATCTCGAAGCCGCCGTGCAGCAGGCGCGCGATAATCTCGACGCGCTGAACGCCGAGCACGGCCGCGGCGGCGGCACGCTAGCGATCTGGCAGCGGACGCTGCGCGTGCGGACGCGGCTGGCGAAGCTCGACAACATCGCCAATGAATTGGCTGGTCTGGCCGACCTGCCGGAGGTGTCGCCGACAGCGCTGGCCGCCTGGCGCGAGGCGCAGGAGAGCGATGCGGCGCTGTTGCGCGACATCACCGCGCTCGACAGCACCGACGCCATCGAAGCCGCCGAGATCGCCGCGCTGGCCGTGGACGAAGGCGTGCTGGCGCAAGCCACCGCGATCGACGCGCTGCGCGAGCGGCTCGGCGCGGTACGCAAGGCCATCGAGGATCTGCCGAAGCGGCGCCAGGCGCGCGACGAGGCCGAACGCCAGCTCGACGAACTGGCGCGGCGGCTTGGCCTCGCTTCGCATGACACCCTGCCGCGGCTTCTTCCCACCGACGCGGCGCTGGCGCGCGCCCGCGAGGCCATCGCGCAGCTGATCCGCGCCGCCCAGGCGCTGGCGGAAGCCGGGACGCGGCAGGCGCGGGCGCGGAGCGAGCACGACGCCTTTGCCGCCGAGGACGGCCAGCACCACGCCGTGCTCGATGTCGAGCACATCCGGCAGCGCTTTGACGCGCTTGGCGACATTGCCGCGCAGGCCGATCGGCAGCGCCGCGACAAGGCGGCGCTGGGCCATGAGATCGAAGCGCTGCGCGCCGCGCTGGCGGCCATCGATCCCGCGCCCGGCGCGCTGGAGCGGCTGCGGGCGCTGCCGCTGCCCGATCCCGCCACCATCGCCCGCTTTGCCCATACGACCGAAATCAGCGACAGCGAGATCCGGCGTCTCGGCGAGGCGCTGGCAGCCACCGATGACGCGATCGCCGCCACCGAGGCCGAACTGGCGCGGCTGAGCAGCGGCGGGGCGGTGCCGGGTCGCGCCGATCTGCTTGGCGCGCGGCGACAACGCGACGATCAGCTCGACGCGCTAGGTGCCGTGCTCGACGGCGATGCCGTCGCGCGGCAAAGCCATTTCGCGGAAGTCGCGCAATCCTCGCAGGCGATCGACGGCATCACCGATCTGCTGCTGAGCGATACTGAACGCGCCACCCGTCATGAAGATGCCATGCAGCGGCTGGCGACGCTGCGGGCGACCCGGGAACGCGACCTCGCCAAACTGACCAGCCTGCGCGCCGGCCTGGCCGAGGTCGTCACCGCCTGGCGGCATAGCTGGGCGGCCGCCGGCGTGGTGCCGCGCAACCCGGCGGAGATGCTGCCGTGGCGAACCAGGGTTGAGGACATCGTCTCCCGGCTCGGTCAGCTCGACGCGCACAAGGTCAATCTCGAGGCGCTGACCGCGACGCTGGAGTCCGGCAAGTCCGCCTTGATCGCGTTCCTCGGCAGCGTCGGTCGGGCGGCGGATGTGGCGGCGTCGCCCGACATGCTGTTTCGCGAGGCGAAAGCCCGCGTCGATGAATTGCGCGCGGCGTGGGCCGATGCAAGGGAGCGGGCGGTGGCGAGGAAGCGCGTCGAGCGCGACCTGTCCGAGGCGGCGGTGGCGGTGACCGCGGCGCAGACGGCGCTGGCCGCGCTGCGGCAGAGCTGGCCGGCGGCGATGCACAGCATCGGATTGGACGAGTCGGCCGGCGCCGCGGAAGCCGAGGCGGCGCTGGCCGTGTGGCAGTCGGTGGCGCTGCCCAAGGCCAGCCGCGACAGCGAGAGCCACCGCGTCGAGACCATCGAGGCGGATCTGCGCGCCTTTGATCGGGACGTGTTCGACATCATCGACCGCGTCGCGCCGCGGCTCAAAGGCGGCACCGCGCAGGAGTCACTGGCGCGGTTGTCGGTAGCCCTGGCAGAAGCGCGCACCAACAGCGAATCCAGCAAGCGGCTGCGCCACGGCGCGACACAGCGCGCGGCCATGCGGCAGGCGCTATTGCTGCGGCGGCACGCCGCCAGCGCGTCGCTCGAAGAGGTGTGTCGGATCTTCGGCACCGACGTCGCTGATCTGCCCGCGGTCATCGCGCGGATGGCCACGCGGCATGCGCTGGAGAGCGAGCGCGCCAGCCTGCGGCGCGATCTGCGGGAGAGCGAAGGCCATGACGAGGACGATCTGCGCCAGCAGCGCGAGGGGCTCGATCCCGATTTGCTGCCCGGCGATATCGCGCGTGAGGAAATTCGCCAGCAGCAGTTGCTGAAGGATATTGGCGAGGCCTTCGCGCTGCATCACGATCGCAACAACGCGCGCGATGCGCTGCTGAAGGGCCGCAATGCGCCGGCCCATGCCACCGAACGCGCGGAGGCGGGCGCCGAATTGCTGTCCGTCGCCGGGCGCTGGCTGTTGCGTGCCGCGGCCGCGAGGCTGGCGTCGCGCACCATCGAGCGGCACCGCGCTCTGGTGCAGGATCCGCTGATCGCCCGCGCCAGCACCCTGTTCGCGATGGCCACCAACGAGGCTTTTTCCGGGCTGGTGATCGCCTATGGCGATGACGACCAGCCGGGGCTGGAAGCCAGGCGACATGATGGCGAGCAGGTGAAGGTCGGCGGGCTCAGCGAAGGCACCCGCGACCAGCTATTCCTGGCGCTGCGCCTCGCGCTGCTGGAGCGCCGCACCTCGGAACCGCTGCCCTTCATCGGCGACGACCTGCTGTCCAGTTTCGACGAGGATCGCACGCTGGCGATGCTGCGGCTGCTGGCGGCGGCGGGACAGCAGCGCCAGATCATCCTGTTCACCCATCACCGCCATGTCGTCGACCTCGCGCGTTCGGTCGACGGGCCATCGATCGACGTCATCGATCTGTAGCGCGCGGTGGCGTCGCCGACCCGCCGCGATCACGGTCGAGGCGAGCGCTATCCGCCGCCAATGATGGCGTCCACCAGCCGCCAGGGCGGGATGACCTCGCAATGACGGGGACTAGAGCATGATGACCTAAAGATGAATCGGTGTCCCATCCCCCCGTCATTGCGAGGAGCGAAGCGACGCGGCAATCCAGAGCCACGAGCTCCGCAAGAACTGGATTGCTTCGTCGCAAGGGCTCCTCGCAATGACGGGGTGAGTGATTTGAACTAACATAGAGTCATCATGCTCTAGCGATTCGAACTAACAAAAAGTCATCCCGCGTCAGGTTGATCGTAACGGACTGAACAGGGTCGCACTTGTCCCGGACGCGATGCAGCACGAAGTGCTGCTTCGCTGAGCCGGGACCGTAGCGAACGCCAATGCTTGGTATGGTCCCGGCTCTGCGAAGCACCACGCCCAAATGGGCGCGATGCATCGCGTCCGGGACATGATTCAACGGTCACCCGTCACGCTCCAGAGCAGGTCACCGCTCGCTGGATCACGCGTCCGGCTTGACCGCGTAGCGCAGGTGAATCGCGCCATGCGCTGCCGGCTCGCAGGCAATCAATGACAGTTGCACCAAGCCCGCGAGGCCCGCGCTGCCCGCCTCGACGATCGAACGGTGGCCGCCGCGGCCGTCGAGCGCGGGGGCCAGCAGCACGCTGAACTCGTCGACCAGGCCGGCCGCGAAGAAGGCGCCGTTGATGCCGCCGCCGCCCTCGAGCAACAGCCGCCGGATTCCGAGTTCGCGGCCAAGGACATCGAGCGTCGCCGCGAGATCGATCGGCGCCGTGTCCGACACGATGTAGGAAATGCCGTCCCGGGCCAGTTCGGCGAGGTGGCTGTCGGCAACATCCGGCCCCAGCAGCACGACGATATGATCGCCGTCGATATCGGGCTGGTCGAAATGCAGTTTCCCCGAAACATCGAGTGCGATCGCGAACGGCGCCGCGGCCTTGGCGGCGAAATGATGCGGCCGGTCGGCGCGGCGGTCGGGCACAGGATGCGGCAGCGCCTTCGTCATCTCGGCCATGGTGACCCGGCCGACGATCCAGGCTTCGCCCTTCTGGTTTTCATGCAGCGCCGCATAAGTCGCGGACCAGTCGCCGCGGGTTCCGTCCGGACTATTCGTCCATTGGCCGGGCGCGAGGCTCCCGTCGAGCGAGGTCACCATGTGGCAGACGACGTAAGGCTTCATCAATGATCTCCGGAAAACAGGGTGGTAGCGTCTCCATCGGCCATGCAGCAGCGCTCAGCCGCACGACAAGCCGGGACGGGACTTGCAATGTTCAAGCGCGCTGGATCAGGCTTCGGATGTATAGTGTGACAGATTTCGGTCGGAAGCGGTGCGCGGTCGCCGCGTCAGTTGAAATAATCCGGCAGCACGAAGCCGGCGTAGAACCTGTCGTTGCGGATCGCGTTCTTGAAGCTGTCCGACTTGTAGGCGCTGACGATGTCCCTGGCCCATGGCGCGTCGACATTGCCGCGCTTCACCGCGACGACATTGCTGTACGGCGTCGTCATCTTCTCCAGCGCGAAGGCTTCGGTCAGCTTGAGCCCGCTGTAGATCGCGAAATTGCCCTGCACGGCGGCGAAGTCGACATCGTCGAGCGCGCGCGGCGCCTGCGCGTTTTCCAATGGCACGATCTTGATGCCGCTCGGATTCTTCACCACGTCGAGTTCGGTGACATCGACCGGATTGCTGTCCTTGATGTCGATCCAGCCGAGGTCGCGCAGGATTTTCAGCGCGCGCTGCAAATTCACCGGGTCGTTCGGCACCACGACGGTCATGCCGGCCTTCACCGCCTCGGCCCTGGTGTGTTTCTTCGAATACAGCCCCATCGGCGGCGTCGGCACCGCGATGATGCCGGCGAGGTCGGTCTTCTGGCGCTGATTGTAGGCGTCCAGAAACACCGTGTGCTGCATCACATTGGCGTCGATATCGTTGCGGAACACGGCGGTATTGGCTTCCAGCCCGGTGCTGAATTCGAAGTACTTGACCGTATAGCCCTTCTTTTTCAGCTCCGGCTCCACGCCGGCCTTGAAGCCGTCGATATAAGGCCCCGGCACGAAGCCGATCTTGATCTCGGACTTGGCGGCGTCCTGCGCGCGAGCCGGCGCATCGCCGGAGCTGAACAGGGCCAGCACGGCCGCGGCGACGACAAGGAGGGGGGTCTTCATCGGTCTGTCTTTCAGATCGGGAGTGGCGTGGATAGTGGAATTATTTCGGCGCCCAGATTTTGGCGGCGGCGGCATCGACCTTCACCGGGATCAGGCCTTCGGCGAAGAACGCGTCGGCGATGCGCTGCTGCTCGGACAGGCCGGCGGTCGTGACGGCGCCGACTTGATAGGTGCGATGGCTGTTGGCCTCCTCGACGGTGGCGGCATCGATGCCCCACAGACCGGCCAGCAGCGCGGCGGCATCCTTCGGATGCGCCTTGACCCATTTGCCGGTCTCGTCGAGCTTGCCGTAGATCACGTTCAGGACGTCGCCGCGCTTGTCGGCGAAGGCCGCGGAGGACAGATAATAGCGCTTGTAGCTGGCCAGCCCGTTGCTGCCGTCGGTCAACACCCGCGCATTGGACTGCTTCTGCGCGCTGGTCAGGAACGGATCCCACGCCACCCAGGCGTCGACATTGCCGCCGACAAAGGCGATGCGACCATCGGCGGGCGGCAGATAGGCCGGCGAGATATCCTTGAAGCTGAGGCCGGCCTTGCCGAGCGCCGCGAGCAGCAGAAAGTGACTGCCGGCGCCCTTGGTCACCGCGATCTTCTTGCCCTTGAGATCGGCCAGCGTCCTGATCGGCGATTCCGCCGCGACCAGAATCGCCTGCGCCGACGGCGAGGGCGCTTCTTCGGCGATATAGGCCAGCCTGGCGCCGGCGGCCTGCGCGAACAGCGGCACGGTGTCCGCGACATCCGCGCCGAAATCGACATTGCCGGTGTTGATGGCTTCGAGCAGCGGCAGGCCGCTGGCGAATTCATGCCAGCTGATCTTGACGCCGAGCGGCGTCAGCGCCCTCTCCAACTCGCCATTGGTCTTCAGGATGGCGGTGAGGGTCGAGGATTTCTGGTAACCGATCCGGACAAGGCTGCTCGCCGCCGGCGTCTGCGCGCAGGCGAAAGACACCGACAGGATCGAGGCCATGGCGGCGACTTGAAGGGCGGCGAGGCGCTTGAACATGGGGCACTTCCGTCAGGGGAAAGATAGCGTGGCGCCGATCGATGGCGGGCGGACAACGCATGTCCCAGCCAGGCTGCAAGCTATCCGCCGGGGTCTCGCAGTCAATGGAACGGCTATTCGTTGTTGTGGTGATGGCGATACGAGCCTGCTGTGCGAGCGCTGTTTTGCAGATGAAAAATTCTCCGGCACATTTCCTGCCCGGAATGACAGGCCGTGAGTCATCCGATCCAAAGAGATGAAGTTGCTCGCGCCAGGCGTCCGCGGTTCAGAAACGTTGCGGGGCAGCCGCTACCTTTGAAAGCACAATCTCGGTGCTTCAGCGTAGCGTTCGCGGTCGCAGCCATCGCGCCGCGCTGGCCCTTTTTTCGGAGCAGAACCCATGTCTCAATCCCGACGCGCCATTGTCGCAGGCCTATCGGCAGCCCTGCTGCTGTCGGCCGGCATCGTCGCCTCGCCGGTCCAGGCGCAAGAATTGAAGGAAGTCCGCATCGGCTTCCAGAAGGCCGGTATCTTTCCCGCGGTGAAGCAGCGCGGCACGCTGGAGAAGGCGCTGAAGTCGCGCGGCATCCAGGTCAAGTGGGTCGAATTCCAGTTCGGGCCGCCGATCCTGGAAGCCATCAACACCGGCAATGTCGATTTCGGCTATGCCGGCGACGCGCCGCCGATCTTCGCGCAGGCGGCGCGTGCCAACCTGCTCTATGTCGCCGCCGTGCCGTCCGCCGGCTACAATCAGGGCATCGTCGTTGCCGACAATTCACCGATCAGAACGCTCGCCGATCTCAAGGGCAAGAAGGTCGGTTTCGCCAAGGGCTCGAGCGCGCACAACACCACCGTCGCCGCGCTGGAGAAGGCCGGGCTGGCCTATACAGACATCATCCCGGTGACGTTGGGGCCGGCCGATGCGGTGGCGGCGTTCGCCGGTGGCAATATCGATGCCTGGGCGATCTGGGATCCCTATCTCGCGCTGGCCGAGAACGGCCAGGTGCGCGTCATCGCGTTCTCCAAGGACGTGCAGGAGTCGAATTCCTTCTTCCTCGCCAACAAGGATTTCACCACCAAACATGCCGACATCGTGGCTCTGCTGAACCAGACTTTCGCGGAAGAGGGGAAGTGGGCGGTCGATCACCGCGCAGAAGTCGCAACAAGCCTGCGCGAGGCCACCGGGGTCGACAAGGAAGCGACCATCCGCGCCGTGAACCGGTCGCAATATGCCGTGACACCGGTCACCGACAGGATCATTGCCACCCAGCAGGAGACCGCAGACCGCTTCTTCAAGCTCGGCCTGATCCCCAAGGCGGTCGAGGTGAAGGAAATCGTCTGGAAATGGACACCCGGGTCCTGACGATACAAAAGCCGATTCCCGCTGCAAAAACCAAGTCTTGCGGCGTCTTTGTGCCGCTGATGGCGAACCGGTGGCAGAAATCTGCTCTTTTGTGCGGTGCGGTTGAAATGGGCGGCAAAATCAGTAGGTTGCCGGTCGCGGCCGGCCATGATTGGCAAGCCGCCCATTTCCATCGAAGCAGAAATGTCCTTCTATGAATGCTCTTATCCCGCAACCGACCGGAGCGCCCGTGCCATCGATTGATCCGCAGGGGCGTGCCATCATTTCCTTCGATGCCGTCAGCAAGATCTTTCCGGCGCGCAACGATTCCGCCGAGGTGAGAGCGGTCGATGCCATTGACCTCAAGGTGCCCGAAGGCGCCATCGTCGGCGTGATCGGCAAGAGCGGCGCCGGCAAGTCGACGCTGATCCGGCTGATCAACGGCCTCGAACTGCCGAGCGAAGGCCATGTCCATGTCGACGGCCTCGACATCGGCGCCCTCGACGAGCGCGGCCTGCGCCAGGCGCGGCGTTCGATCGGCATGATCTTCCAGCATTTCAATCTTCTGTCGTCGCGTACCGCGTTCGACAACATCGCGTTGCCGCTGGAGATCGCCGGCACGCCGCGCCGCGATATTCCCGGCATCGTCGGTCCGCTGCTCGACATGGTCGGCCTCGCCGACAAGCGTGACCGGTATCCGGCCGAACTGTCCGGTGGCCAGAAGCAGCGCGTCGGCATTGCCCGCGCCCTCGCAACCAAGCCCAAAGTGCTGTTGTCGGATGAAGCCACCTCGGCGCTCGATCCGGAGACCACCAGCCAGATCCTGACGCTGCTGAAGCAGATCAACGCCGAGCTCAACCTCACCATCCTGTTCATCACCCACGAAATGTCGGTGGTGAAGAAACTGGCCGATCATGTCGCCGTGATGGAGGGCGGCCGCATCGTCGAGCAGGGCTCGACCTACGAGATCTTTTCCAATCCGCATCACGAGACGACGAAGCGCTTCGTCGGCTCCGTCACCGGCGGCAATTTGCCGGACTGGCTGCGCGAGAAACTGCGGCCCGACTTCCAGCCCGGCCGCGGCGCCGTGATCCGCATCGTCTTCACCGGCGCCGATGCCGACCAGCCGGTGCTGTCGCGCCTGACCCGTGCCTATGACGTCGATTTCAACATCCTGCACGGCCAGGTCGAGACCGTCGCCGGACAGCCGTTCGGCACGCTGATCGCCTCGGTGCCGGCGTCGCCGGAATTGCTGGCGACGTTGGTCAGCGAAATCACCGCCAGCCGCAACAAAGTGGAGCATCTTGGCTATGTCGCCTGAACTGTTGCAGCTGATCGCCTGGTCGACGCTGGATACCCTCACCATGGTGGCACTGGCCGGCAGCTTCGGCACGCTGATCGGCCTGCCGCTCGGCGTGTTTCTCGCCACCAGCCGCGCCAATGAATTGTTTCCGGCGCCCAATGTGAATCGCATCGTTGGCCTCGTCGTCAACGCTACGCGTTCGACGCCGTTCATCATCCTCGTGGTGGCCATCGTGCCGCTGACGCGGCTGATCGCCGGCACTTCGATCGGCACCCGCGCCGCGGTGGTGCCGCTGACCATCGCCGCGATTCCGTTCATCGCCCGCGTCATTGAAGGCGCGATCCGCGAAGTCGACCAGGGGCTGGTCGAGGCCGCGCGCGCCTTTGGCGCCAGCCCGTTGCAGATCGTGCAAAAAGTACTGCTGCCGGAAGCGCTGCCGGCGGTGACGCTGGCGCTGACTCTCGCCATTGTCAGCCTGATCGGCTATTCGGCCATGGTCGGCGCGGTCGGCGGCGGCGGGCTCGGCGATCTCGGCATCCGCTATGGCTACCAGCGCTTCATGCCGGAGGTGATGGCCACCGTTGTCATCGTGCTGATCGTGCTGGTACAGGGCGTACAGACCATCGGCGACCGCCTCTCGCGCCGGCTCGACAAGCGCAACCGCAATTCGTGAGTGGGCGCTGCTCGCTTCAAATCAATATCTACTCACCGCAGGATCAAATCATGTCGCTCCGCCATCTCGCACTCTCCGCCGTCGCCGCGCTCGCGCTGACGGGCCTGGCCCATGCCGAGACCATCAAGGTTGGCGTCACCGCCGGGCCGCACGCCCAGGTGATGGAGGCCGTCAAGGCGCTTGCCGCCAAGAAGGGTCTCGATATCCAGATCGTCGAATTCTCCGACTACGTGGTGCCGAACGCCGCGCTGGAAGCCGGCGACCTGCAGGCTAATTCGTTCCAGCACCAGCCCTATCTGGACAACCAGATCGCCGACCGCAAATACAAGATCGAATCCGTGGGCACCACGGTCAACTTCCCGATGGGCATCTATTCGAAGAAGGTGAAGAGCTGGGACGAGGTCAAGACCGGCGCCACGCTGGCGATCCCCAATGACCCGACCAATGGCGGCCGCGTGCTGCTGCTGCTGCGCGACAAGGGCGTCATCAAGCTCAAGGATGGCGTCGGCTTCAAGCCGACCATGCTCGACATCACCGACAACCCGAAGAAGTTGAAGGTGATCGAGATCGACGCGGCGCAGACTCCGCGTACCCTCGATGACGTCGACGCCGCCGGCGTCAACACCAACTACGCCACCCAGTCCGGCCTCGACCCGGTGAAGGACGCGCTGCTGCGCGAGGAGCCCAAGGGCCCCTATGCCAATGTCATCGCGGTGCGCAGCGTCGACAAGGACAAGCCCTGGGTAAAGACCCTGGTGGAAAGCTATCAGTCGCCTGAAATCAAGGAATTCATTGCCACCAAGTTCAAGGGCGCGGTACTGGCGACCTGGTAGCCGGTTGGCTGAAAAAGTGGGACCGTCGACGCGGGAAATAACGACGGTCCCTTGTCGTGCTATTAAAATCGGGGCTGGAAAGCGACTTCCGCGTCCCCCTGCGCGACGAGGCTTACGGTAGCGGAGTTGCGCAATCCCGCAATCTAAAGCGTTTCTTAACCTAACCAATCAACCTTACCCGCGCCGCTTTCCGGCAAATGCCGGCGAAGGCGGGCAAGATTCTTACTTCGCGGCGACGGCCAGTCCGCCGATGGTGACGGCATTGGCGCAATAGGCCGGATAGTGGTCAGCCAGGGCGCCGGCTGCGAGATCGTGCCGGCATTCCGGCTTGTGCTCGCAATTGGCGCAGACCCGCCGCATGTCGTTGAACACCGGCTGCTCGATCCGCGCGATGGCGGCATCGTCGAATCCCAGTGCTTTCAGCAACCGCGGCAACTCGTCGGCGGCGTGGGTGCCCCGGCTCACCAACTCCTCAAGCCCGGCGGAGGAAAGCCCCATTTCCCGGGCGATACGGTGGAATTCACCGTAATCCAGTTCGCTGATCTCGCTGCGCGCCCGCCAGCGCTGCACCATGCCGGCGAGTTGATCGATCAGGACTGTGACGGCGGGATAGGGCTGGGCTGGGTGGGTCATGGCGCGGTCTCCGCTATGGGCTGAGGCTCGGCCACAGGATCGGCTTCACGACCCGCCGCTGCATTGTTCTGGATCAATGCCGGGTCGCGCGCGGCGAAACAACCATGGAACCGGCGGCGCCGCGGCGGCTTGTCCTGTGGGGCTGGAAATGCCGGCAATCGCGCATAATTCAAAGCTGTCAGTCCAGACGCCGGCTCGTCCGGCCTCATGGAGGCTATCATGACCATCAAATATCTTTTCGCGGCGATGCTCGCATCCATGCTGCTGATCGGCAGTGCGGTGGCACAGGATGACAGCTATCGGCCGGGACAGTTCCTCACCTTGAATATCACTCAGGCAGCGCTGTCGCCGAAGCCGCTCGGGCCGCCGGCGCAATTCGAGGCGGTGAAGATCGAAGCCAAGGCTGACACCGAGGCAAAGGTCGAGGCGACACAACTGGCGCCCGCTAAGTCGGCGAAGGCCGCCAGTGTCAAGCCGCGCACGGCGGCTGTCCGGAAGGTGGCACGAGCCCGCGGCAACCCACTGGACGCCAACGCCACCGATACGCGCCCCCAGGTCTGGCCGTGCCGTTCCGGCGGCATCTGCAACTGGAAGCGTTAGTTTTACAGCATGCCCTTGCCGGCATCGGAGCCATGGCGGCGTTGCCGGGCCTGAAGCACCAGGATGGTGGCTAGCGCCGCGAATATCACCAGGAAGGACACCGCGCTGGTCAAGGTGCCCAGCGCGTAAATGTCGGGTTTGGTCACCGTCGTGGTCAGGCCCTGCAATTCCAGCGGCAGCGTATTCACCGAGCCGATCGCCTGACTCGACCGCGCCAGTTCGTCCCATGACAGCGTGAATCCGAACAGGCCGATGCCGACCACCGACGGCAGGATGATCGGCAGCACCACATGGCGGAAGGTCTGCCACGGCGTGGCGCCGAGATCGCGCGCCGCTTCCTCAAGCCGGGAATCGAAGCGGTTGAAGATCGCGAACATGATCAGCAGTCCGAACGGCAGCGTCCAGGTCAGATGCGCGCCGAGGCCGGACGTGAACAGCCCCATCGCGGTGGTCCAGCCTTCGATGCCCAGCGCATTCATGAAGTCGTCGAGCAGCCGGAATTCCAGCGCGATGCCGAGCGAGGTGATGATCGAGGGCATGATCAGGCTGGCGATCGCGGTGTAAAACAACACCGTCGCACCACGAAACGATTTTCGGAACGCCATGCCGGCCGATACCGAGAGCACCACCGTGATCACCATCACCACGAGGCCGAGCTGCAGCGAGCGCTTGAAGGCCGCGCCAATGTCCACGATGCCGCCGCCGGAAAACACTTTGGCGAACCAGGTCAGCGACACGCCGTTCATCGGGAAGGTCAGCCCGCCATCCGGTCCCTGGAACGAAAGGATATAGATCGCGATCATCGGCCCGTAGAGAAACAGTACATAGGTGCTGAAGAACGCCCCGAGCACATAAAAGGAGAGCGACCGGTTCTCGCTCATCTCACAGCTCCTCTCATAGTTCTTTGCGGATATCGACGATCCGCGTCAGGGAGGAAATGATCAGGATGGTGATGCCGAGCAGAATCACTGCATTGGCCGCGGCGGCGGGGAATTGCAACGCGTTGAGCCGCGCCTCGATGATCTTGCCGGCGGAGGCGATCTGCTGGCCGCCCATCACGCCGATGGTGACGAAATCGCCCATCACGATGGTGATGACGAAGATCGAACCGATCACGATGCCGGGCTTGGCGAGCGGGATGATTATGTTCACCAGCGTCTGCCAGCCGGTGGCGCCTGCATCATAGGCGGCCTCGATCAGCCTTTTGTCGATGCGGATCATCGAGTTGAAGATCGGCACCACCATGAAGAAGGTGAACAGATGGACCAGCGCCAGCACCACGGAGAATTCCGAAAACAGCAGCCACTCGATCGGCTGCTTGATGATCCCCGCGCCCTCAAGCCCCTTGTTGACCAGCCCGTTGCGGCCAAGCAGTGGAATCCAGGCGATCATCCGGATCACGTTCGAGGTCCAGAACGGGATCGTGCATAGCAGCGTCAATACGATCTGCCAGGTTTTCGACCGCACATGGAAGGCGAGGAAGTAGGCGACGGTGAAGCCGATGAACAACGTCAGTGCCCAGGTGATCAGGCACAGTTTCAGGGTCTTCACGTAGGTCTTGAGAATGGTGCACAGGTTCGGCAACTCGGCGACGCAGCCTTCAAACGTGTCGGAGTAGCCGCGCAGGCTGAACGCCGGGATCATTTCGTATTCATTGTAGTCCCAGGCGCTGACGATGGTGACGAACACCAGCGGCAGGATGAAGAACAGCGTGAACACCAGCATCATCGGTGCGGCCTGCAGCCACGCGACGAGGGGACGGCGATCTAGCGTCATGAAATGGCCGTTCTCGGGGGCGCGCGGAGGCAGGGTGTCGTCACGGATAGCGTGGCGGAACGGCTTCCGCGCGTCTGGCGCGGAAGCCGTCAGGGCATCAAGCGGCGATGAATTCATTCCACTTGCGGACCATGTAATCGTTTTCGTCCATCACCGCGTTCCAGCAGGCGACGGCGCCCATGCGGTCGTCATAGGAGCCGCCGTCGCGCTTGGCGCCGGCTTTTTCCAGCACGGTGCCATCCGGCGCCTTGATGTCGCCGACGGCCGGCTTGCCTTCCATCCAGTAGCTCCATTCGTCCGCCGTCATGTTGGCTTTGGCGGTGGACAGCACGGCCGAATAATAGCCCTGGCGGTTGAGATAGGCGCCGGCCCAACCCGACAGGTACCAGTTGACGAATTCATACGCCCATTCGAGCTTCGGTCCGGACACCGCCTTGGAGACGCAGAAGCCTGATGCCCAGGAGCGATAGCCTTCCTTGAGCGGCTGGAAGGTGCACGGCGTGCCCATCGAGCGCACCTTGGTCACGGCGGGAGACCACATCGACTGGATCACGGTCTCGCCGGACGCCATCAGGTTGACGGATTCGTTGAAATCCTTCCAGAACGCCCGGAACTGACCGGCCTTCTTGGCCTCGGTCATCACCTTCATGGTGAGATCGATCTCGGCCTTGGTCATGTTGCCCTTGTCGGCATATTTGTGCTGGCCGGAGGCTTCGACCACCATCGCGGCATCCATGATGCCGATCGAGGGAATGTTGAGGATCGCGGCCTTGCCCTTGAATTCAGGGTTGAGCAGTTCGGCCCAGGAATTGATTGGCCGCTTGATCAGGTCGGGGCGAATGCCCAGCGTATCGGCGTTATAGACGGTCGGAATCAGCGTCACGAATTCGGTCGGCGTCGCGGAGAACTTCTTGGAGTTGGCGCCTTCCAGATACAGTACCTTCCAGGGCGCGGTGCCCTGCGAGCCGATCTTCTTGCCGTTGGGCAGCTCACCCTTGGTGAACACCGGGGTGATATTGTTGAACTCCTTGATCTTCCTGGCGTCGAGCGCAAAAATATTGCCGGACGGCACTAGTTTCTTGAGCGCGAAATATTCGGTGTCCAGCACGTCGAACGAATTAGGCTGGGTAATGACGCGCTTGGTCACGTCGTCGGTGGTGACCGTGATGTATTCGATCTTGATGCCGGTATCCTCGAAGCACTTCTTCGAAATTTCGTCGCCGGCGTTCACGGCGGTGCCGAGATAGCGCAGCACTTTTGGCGTGGCGGAGTGAACCGCCGGAAAGCCGGTGATGGCGCCGGCGCCGGCCGCGAGGCCGGCGATGCTGGCGGCGCCCTTCAGCAGTGTGCGACGGTCGAGGCTTCCAGGCTTTTTGGGGCGATCGGTCATGGTCGTCTCCAGAATTGTCAGGTCGCCGGTCGGGCGACGTGAAGGTTACAGAACTAGGAATCGAGCGGACTGGCGGAAGCGGCATCCCAGGTAGCGATGATCGCCTCGCCGACGCTGTAATTGGCGGCGTCGAACTGGCTTTCGGTGAGCTGCGCCGAGATATCGCCACGGCCTTCGGCGACGATGGCGACACGAACATAGGTGCCCTGATATTCGACTTCGCTGACGGTGCCGGCGATCGAAGGGCCGTCAACGACGTCGTGCGGCCTCTTCAGCATCAGGCGGTCATTGCGAACGGCGAACGCCTGGTCAGCGACGACGATGACATTGTGGCCACCGATGAACTTCGCCGTGAATTCGGTGCGCGGGTGATTGAAGATGTCGCGCGGCGTGCCCTGCTGCTCGATTCTGCCGGCATTCATCAGCACCACGATATTGGCCAGCGCCATCGCCTCGTCCTGGCTGTGCGTAACGTGGATGAAGGTGATGCCGAGTTCGCGCTGCAGCTTCTTTAGCTCGGTGCGCATGCGCAGTCGCAGGAACGGATCCAGCGCCGACAGCGGCTCGTCCAGCAGCAGGATCTGCGGCGAGGTGATCAGCGCGCGTGCCAGTGCCACGCGTTGCTGCTGGCCGCCCGACAATTGCCCAGGCAGCCGTGCGGCATAGGCCTGCATGTCCACCAGTTCGAGCAGCCGCCGGGCTTCAGTGTGACGCGCGGCCTTGGCGACGCCACGCATTTTCAGCGCAAAGGCGACGTTATCGAGCACCGACAGATGCGGAAACAGCGCGTAGGACTGGAACATCATCGAGGTGTTGCGTTCGGCCGGCGGCAGGTCGGTGACGTTCTTCGGCCCGACGATGATGTCGCCGGAACTGGCCGCCTCATGGCCGGCAATCATCCGCAGCGTCGAGGTCTTGCCGCAGCCGGACGGGCCGAGCAGACAGCAATAGGACCCGGCCGGGATCTTCAGATTGATTGCGTCGACGGCGGTGGTTGTGCCGAAGATTTTCGACAACTGCACCAGTTCCAAAGCTGCTGTCGCCGGCATCTTTATCCAGTCCACATTTTACGTACCGGGATCGGGGGCGCCATGGCGCTCCGCGAAGTTACCGTCGGTCAATGGAAATGCAACCGGTATGCCACAGCAGCCGACGCTGGAATTGTACACGACCCTGCGCGGGCCAACGCCATAGGCCCGCGCAAGGCGCCGGTGGACACGCCGCAACGCGCATCAAGATTGTGCAATCGTCGTGATTTTTAGGCAAAATCTGCTCAAGGCCATCGCGCCGTCCGTCGGCCGATACCCATGGTCAGGTCGAGCGGCGGTGCTCCGGGCATCTGCAGCCGTTTAGCGTGGTGATGCCCGGCTACACGACCGACTCGATCGCAACGTCTCCCCATCAAGCCTGGTTCAGGGCCGCCTGATCCTGCAGCGAGAAGATCGGTCCATCGTAGAGGAAGGCGCAATGGTGAATGACGATGTGTCCGCCATTCACCGTGACATGAGCGTATTCCGGCGCCTCATGCGAGCCGGGAATATGCCCGGCGGTCACCAGGTCGAACGCGACCTGGTGAGCCAAAGCGCGCTGGATGTGAAACGGGATGCCGCGCCAGACGCCGGCGATGGGGCGGTGCAGGTGGCCCATGAACAGATAATCCGGCAGCCGCGTGCGCGCGATGACGTCCCACTCCGCCTCGGGATTTGCCAGCCGGATGGTGTCCATGTAGCGCAAGCCGCTGTCGAACGGCGGATGATGCTGGAACAGCAGCAACGGCCGGTCCGCCGGCGCAGACATCAGCGCATGCTCCAGAAATGCCAGCCGCGCCTCGCACAGCAGGCCCGCATGGTCCGGCGCGGCCTCGTTCAGGGTGTCGAGCGTGACCACTGTCGCGGCGTCAAACACCTGCACGGATTGCACGAAGCCGTTGGCGTCACGCGGCACGTCCGGAAAGTGACGGCTGAACGCATCGCGCTTGTCGTGATTGCCCATCAGCAGGATGGTCGGTGCCACCAGTCGCTTGAGCTCCATGGAGAGGTTTTCGTAGGCCGGGTCCTCGCCCCAATGAGCAAGGTCGCCGGTCACGATGACGAAGGCGATATCCGGATGATCGAGGTTGATGCGGTTGATCGCGGCGGCGAGCCGCTCGGCCGGATCGAGCCCGTAGATCTTGCGGTTGCGGGCGACGAAATGGGTGTCGGTCAGGATAATGAATTTCATCGCAGCATGCTCTCGCGGTTCCAGGCGGCGTAATCGGGGGAGCCCTCGGTCCGGATCGCACCGGTATAGCCGAACTCCACCATATGGACGGTGACATAGTCGGCGCCGAAGAACGCCACGCCATAGGCCTCGGGCAAGTCGGACGCGCTCAGCATCGCGGTCTCCGAGAACAGCGGATAGCTGGCGTGGTTGGTGCCGCGCAGCGATGTGGCGGCAACGCCGGCGATCGAACCGGCTAGCGGCAAGTGACAATGGCCAAAGAAAATATGCCTGATGCGATCGCGATGGCGGTGGACGATTTGTCGGAACACGGCATCGTCGAGTAATCGGATCTGATCCATCGGAGCGAGATGGGTCGGCATCGGATTGTGATGCATGAACAGCAGGAACGGTCCGGCATGTTCGGTGAGCCGCGCCTCCAGCCAGGACTGGCGCGTTGCGCAATAGCGACCGGCATGGGTGTCCGGCTGCGCGGTGTCGAGAAACACACAACGGCCTGCGCTGCTATCATATACGCCCTGGACGAAGCCGTCGGGCGCGGCCAGTTCCGGGCATACGTCGAGGAAGGTGGCGCGGCGGTCGTGGTTGCCGATGCACATTCGTGTCTTGATGGGAAATTCCGCGAGTCGCGCTTTCAGCCACAAATAGTCGTCACGATCGCCCCAGTCGGAAAGGTCGCCGGTGATCACCATCAGTTCGGCGTCGGCATGGTCGTTCAGGATATGCCGCAGGGCGCGCTGGAAGTTGGCCCGCGGATCGCGGCCGCCGATCGACGCTCCCGCGGTGGTCAGGTGAATGTCGCTGAGATGGATGAGTTTCATGGCGCCTCGAATGCGGTGTCGCGGAGCGCCAACGGCGCTCCGCTGTTTGACGGGTTCGGAAAGTCAAGCTGCCTTGCGGGTCAGCGGGCTTGCGCGGACGTCCTTGGCAGCAATTTCTGAACGTCGGCGGCCATGTCGGCGAGCACGGCTTCCGGTTCCCTGGCGCGTGCGCCGGACACGATCGTATTGAGATGGTCCTTGATCACATCGGTGATCTTGAGACCATTGTCGCCGGGGAACGCATACCATTTGGTGAGAAGCCCGAGCTGGCTGACGGCGGTATAGTTGTTCGGGTTCTTGATGTAGAAATTCTTCAGGTAGACGTCGTTGGCGATCTTGTTGGGCGGCATGTATCCCGTCGTCTCCGCCATGATCGCTGCGCCCTTCGCGCCGGTCCAGAATTTCACCACGTCCCAGGCCGCGTCGCGCTTGGCCTTGTCCTTGGCCAGGATCATCACGACGTTACCGCCGGCCGGCAGCCGGCCAGCGGGTGTCACCACGTCCGGGAAGGCGTGGGTCTTCAACTCGAACTTGCCGCCGATCATCTGGGTGGTCTTGTTGAGATCGGAGGTTGAGGTGATGTGGATGCCGGTCTTGCCGGCCGCGAAGGTCGCCCGCATCGACGGCTGGTCGAGGTTGGGCATGCCGGCTTCAGTGACCAGACGCGCCAGCGTCTTGAGTGCGAACTGGCCCTCGGGGCCATCGAACGCCACCCTGGTCTCGTCGGCATTCAACATTGTGCCGCCGCGCGCGAATACCGGTGCCTGCCACAGCCAGTTTCCGGTGATGTCCCACGCATAGGTAACGCCGTTGATGTCAGGGCCGAGCGCCTTGATCTTCGCGGCGAGCTTGATCAGTTCGTCCCACGTCGTGGGCAGATTGGCGGGATCGCCGCCGGCCTGCTTCACCAGATCCATGTTGAAGTACACGATCGGCAGCGAGATGGCGAAGGGCAGGGCGTAGACCTTGCCGCTCGAGGTGCCGATATCATACATCGCCTGGTGAAAGCCCTGCTTGTCGAAATCCTTTTCCGCCGCGATGTAGCCGTCGAGTTCGGCCGGGATGCTCTTGTCGACCAGGACCCGGACCCGGTTGAGGCCCTGGAAGGAAACGTCGGGCATCTGCCTGGTCACCGCCTCGCGCAACACCTTCTGCGTGGCGTCTTCGTAGGATTCATAGGGCGCCCGGCTGACGACCTTGATGTCCGGCCTGATCTTGGCGAATTCCTCGGCAATGCGCTTGTGGGTCTCGGTGAACAGTTCCGGATAGGGATATTGAATCGTGATTTCGGTCTGGGTTTGCGCCTCGGCGGCACTGGCGGCGAACGCGATGGCGGCCGCGGCAATCCATTTTCTCAGCATGGTCGTCTCCTGGGTGTGGGGATGGTGACTTACTTGATGCCGGTCATCGTGATGCCTTCGATGAAGCGGCGTTGGGCGAGCATGAAGGCGATGACAAGCGGGGTGATGATGACCAGCGCGGCGGCCATCAATGGTCCGAAATCCGTGCCGGCCTCATTGTTGCGGAAGTTGGCGACGGCGAGCGGCGGCGTTCGCAACTGCTCGCTGTTGATGACGATCAACGGCCAGAAGTAGTCGTTCCAGTGTGCCACCACCGAGAATATCCCGAACGCGGTCACGGCCGGGATCGCGGTCGGCAGCATCACCCGCCAGACGATGCCGAATTCGGACAGGCCATCCATTCGCGCGGCGTCGATCAGGTCGTCGGGCACCGTCTTGAAAAATTGCCGCATCAGGAAGATGCCGAACACCGAGATCGTGAACGGCAAAATAAGGGCGGCATAGCTGTCCAGCAGGCCAAGCTGGTGCAGCAGCAGGAACACCGGGATGGCGGTGGCCTGCGGCGGGATCAGTATGCAGAACACGACCAGCGCGAACAGAGTGTCGCGTCCGAGAAAGCGCAGCTTGGCCAGGGCGTAGGCCGCCGGCAGGGCAACCAGGACCTGCAGGATGAAGATCGAAACCGTGACGATCAGCCCGTTGAGCAGGATGCGCCACAGGTCGGCCTTGGCAAAGGCGGTGCGCAGATTGTCCCACAGGGCAAAGGTTTGCGGGATCAGGTGGACGCTGCTGGAAAAGATCTCGGTCTGGGGCTTGGAGGCGGTCGAAATCATCCAGATGAAGGGCATCAGGATGATCAGCGCGCCGCTCAGCAGCAACGCGTGGCGGAGCATGGACCACGGCGAAATTCGCTTGCGTGACATCATGTGTAGTGCACTCCGCGGTTGCCCAGGCATGATTTGATCAGCGTCAGCAGCAGCACGAAGACCAGGAACGCGACGGTGAGCGCGGCGCCGTATCCGGAGCGGAAGAATTCGAAGCTCTCGATGTAGAGCGTGTGAATCAGCACCTCCGACGACTTCGACGGTCCGCCCTTGGTCAGGACATGCACGGTATCGAAGACCTGGAACGACCGAATGGCGCTGATCACCACGACAAAGGCGGTCACGGGACCAAGCATCGGCCAAGTCACCAGTTGGAAGCGCGACCACGCGCTGGCGGCGCCGTCGATTTCGGCGGCGTCATACAGTTGCTTCGGGATCGAAACGATGCCGGAGAGAAACAGCACCATGTTGAAGCCGACGGCCTGCCAGACGCCGATCGCGCACAGCGAATACAGCGCCGTCTTGCTGTCCTGCAGCCAGCTGTAGCCCTGGACGCCGATGCCGCGCAGGGCGCCGTTCACCAGGCCGAATTGCGGGTGCAGCATGAACTCCCAAACGATGGCCATGGCGATCAAGGTCGCCATCACCGGAAGAAAATAGATCGTGCGGTACCAGCTGCGCAGGCTGCTGCCGCTCTGGATCAGGAGCGCGATGCCGAGTCCCAGCGCCACCGAGCACGGCACGACAATCGCCACATAAAGGAGGGTATTGCGGAGCGATAGCCAGAATACCCTGTCGGCTAGCATTTCCTGGTAATTGGTGAGGCCGATCCAGGAGAATGACGGGGCTCCCAGCTGATAGTCGGTGAAGGACAGTGCCAGCACGCTGGCCAGTGGCCCCAGCAGCACGATCAGCATCAGCATCGCCGCGGGTGCGACCAACAACAGCGCGGTCTGCGACAAACCTGTCCGACGGCTGCCCGAAGGTGCCGTCGCCGCCGAGCGCCCCTTGCAATTCCCGGCGAGTGTCAGCGCGGCGTCAGACAAGGGCGATCTCCCGTGCCCGTTCGAGCTGCGGCTGGCCGACGGTGTCGATGCGTCTGCCGCCGGCGTCGAAAGCGCGCACGGCGTCGGCGACAAAGCCGCAGGAGATCGAACTTCCGATCAACGGCAAGCGGCGCGGGTCGTTGATCCTGGCGACCACGGGGCTGCCCATGCTTTCGAGCCCGATGTGGACGAACGCCTCGGAGCCCATGTTCTCCAGATGCACGACGCGGCCGCTGAACGCGCCGGTTCCAAGCTCGATCCGCTCCGGACGTACGCAGATCCGGCACATGCCGGCGGCACTCCCCGTTGAAAGCCCGAGGCTGCGACCCAATACTTCGAGACCGCCGTCGGCGCGGATGACGCCTGGCAGAACGTTGATCTTCGGACTGCCCACGAATTCCGCGACGCGAATGTCGCGCGGATTTTCGTAAACGTCGGACGGCGTGCCGACCTGCACGAGTTCGCCGCCGATCATGACCGCGATCCGCCCCGACATGGTCATGGCTTCGGCCTGGTCGTGGGTGACATAGATGAAGGTGGTTTTCAGGCGGCGATGCAGCTGGGCAATCTCCGCGCGCATGTGGACGCGAAGCTTGGCGTCGAGATTCGACAGTGGCTCGTCGAACAGGAACGCCACTGGCTGGCGCACGATGGCCCGTCCCACCGCGACGCGCTGGCGCTGGCCACCGGACAATTGGCCCGGCTTGCGCTGCAGCAGCGCCGAGATTTCAAGCTGGGCGGCGACCTTTTCCACATCGTCGCGGATGCCGCGCTCGGCGAGGCCCCGACCCGGGATCAAGCGCCCCAGCAGCGGCAGCCGCTGCAAGGTCGACAGCCGCTTCATGCGCAGTGGGACGGCGATGTTGTCGAACACGCTCAGATGCGGATACAGCGCGTAGGACTGGAACACCATCGCCAGATTGCGCGCGCTCGGGCGAATGCCGTCGACCGGGACGCCATCGATGCGGACCTCGCCGGAGGTCTGCGCTTCGAGCCCGGCAATAATGCGCAGCAGGGTGGATTTGCCGCAGCCGGAGGGCCCCACCAGCGAGATGAACTCGCCATGTTCGATCGAAAGGTCGACGCCCTTCAGGACATCCATCGCTTCGAACGATTTGCGGATCGCACTCAGTTCTATCTTCGCCATCTCGTCCGTGCCCCGACTGCAATGCAGCAATGAGCGATGGTTAGGAGCCGGAGTTGACAGTCACATAACAGTCAAAGGGTTTTCCTATATTGAATCCAACCTATTCCTCTGTTGTCGCGGCAATTGCTTTGCCTGACTGAAGGCACTCATCATGGCTTTGACGTCAGCGCGGATGCGCGCGGTGAACGCCGTGTTTGAAACCGGAAACTTTTCCGCCGCGGCAAGACGCCTCGGGGTATCGCAGCCTTCGGTCGCGCAATTGGTGCGCGATCTCGAGGCGGACTTCGAGGTGAAGCTGTTCGACCGCCACGGCCATCATCTGATGGCCACCCCATTGTGCCGTCAGCTGTATGCCGCGACCAGCCGCCTGGAGTCGATGGAGGCCGATGCGATCGGCATTCTCGAGCAGCGCGAGGAGCTTGCCGGAGGCGAGCTGCGCGTCGGGCTGGGCAATTCAATGCCGGGAATGGCGCTGATTTCCGCCTTCAAGGCGCTGTACCCGAAGATCCAGGTCCGCATCGAAATCGGCAACTGGTCGGAGATCATGACGGCGGTGACCGACCAGCGCGTCGATGTGGGCGTGCTCCCCGAGGTGCCGCAGGACCGCAGGTTCCGCTCCCAGATCTGTCTCAATCAGCGGGTCGTGGCAATCTGCCACCCTGACCATCCGCTCAACCTGCAAGGCCCGGTGTCGATTGCCGCGCTGGCCCAGTTCCCGCTGGTGTTTCGCACCCGCAATTCATCGACCCAGCGGGTCGTCGACAAGGCGTTCCGTGCAGCGGGGTTGAGCGCCGAGCCGGCCATCATCGTCAATACCCGCGAGGGCATGCTCGAGGCGGTGGCGAACCGTCTCGGTGTCGGATTCTTGTGGGAGCACGGCTCGAGCCGGACCGACCGCATCGCGAAGGTCGTGGTGTCTGAAATGGATATCGAGTTGCCCGAATACATCTTTTCGCTATTCGGTACCAAGGGTGCGCTGGTGGAGCTGTTCTTCAATGCCCGCCATCCCATGCCGGGAGCGTGACCGGCAAGTCGCTGTGGGCGACCTGCCGGTAGTATCTCAGCCGCAGATGGAGATCAGTCCGCGATCTTCTCCACGCCGCACCATTCTGCGATGAACAGCGCCGCCGCGGTGGTGACCTTCTTCAGCGAGGGCAGGTTGACGCCCTCGTCGAAGCCGTGCACGCCGCGCGAGATCGCGCCGTAATTCAGCGCCGGGATGTCGTCGAACAGCACGTAGACCCGGCTGTCGAGATAGGCCAGCGACGTCACCGTCTCCAGTCTCTTGCCGAATACGCTTTCATGGGCGCGGCCGAGCACCGCTTCGGCGTCGGAGCCGGGCTTCAGTACAAAGCCCTCGGCCTGGAAGCCGTTGAAGGTGATGGTCGGCGGGATGTTCGACAGGAACGCATCGCCGCGCGTGAAGGCGGCGACCCGGTCGACGATCTCCCTCTTGGCGACCTCGACATTGGTCCCGGGCAGGATCGAGATCCGGCAGTCGACCTTGCACCAGCTCGGCACCGACGAGGCCCAGTCGCCGCCGGCGATCTTGCCGATGTTGAGGTTGACCGGCTTCTCGATGTTCCGGAAATATTCGCTGTCGCCCTTCTTCTGGTTCCAGTCTTTTTCCAGCTCGCGCAGCTCGCCGATGACGCGGTAGGCGGCATCGATGGCATTGGCCCCGGTACCCATTCGCTGTACATGCACCGGCACGCCGCGGACTTCGAGCTGGAACCAGATCACGCCGATATTGGCCCGTGTCAGCGTCTCCGCTGACGGTTCGGAGACCAGGGCGGCCTGCGCCCTGTAGCCGCGCAGATGCGTCATCAGCGCGCCGTCGCCGGTCGATTCCTCCTCGACCACGGACTGCAGATACACCGTCGCGGCCGGCTGCAGCCCGAGGCTCTTCAACGCGTCGAGCGCAAAGATGTTGCTGGCGCATCCCGCCTTCATGTCGCCGGCGCCGCGACCCTGCATCCAGTCGCCATCGATCACCGGCTCATAGGGCGGCGTCGCCCACATGTTGACGGGGCCTTCCGGTACCACGTCGACATGGCCCTGCAGGATCAATGAGCGGCCCTTCTCCTCGCGCGGACGGTGGATGCCGACCACCACCGGCGCATGCGAATGCAAGTCATCCCAGGCGCCGGAGCCGGGATGGCGCGCCAGTGCCTCGCGGTCCATCTCGAAGCGCTCCATGGTGTAGCCGCGCGATTGCATGGCGCGGAACATGAAATCCTGCATCGTGTGCTCGTTGCCGCGGGTCGAGACGTGGCGCACCATGTCCTGGGTGAATTTTATCTGAGCATCGAAGCTCTTGTCGACGGCGGCAATGATGTCGTCGCGAAGTTTGGGATCGAGAGCCATGAGGGCGTCCTTGGCGGTGAAGTTGAGATTCGTCATTGCGAGGAGCCCTTGCGACGACGCAATCCAGTCTTTCTTCGTCGAGGTCAGAACTGGATTGCCGCGTCGCTTCGCTCCTCGCAATGACGGGGGAGAGGTCTGAGATCTGAGATCTGAAGCTCGTCTTACGCCGACAGCGCCAGTTCGAGCTTGTCGAGCCCTTCGTCGATGATGCTGTCCTCGGCGGTCAGCGGCACCAGGATGCGAACGGTGTTGAAGGCGGTGCCGCAAGACAGCAGGATCAGGCCTTCGTCGGCGGCGCGCTGCGTCACCTTCTTGGTCGTCTCGGCATCCGGGACCTCGCCGCCGCGCTCCTTGACGATGTCGAACGCGATCATCGCGCCGACCGCGCGCACCGCGGCCATTGGCAGCAGGTCGTTGCGCTGCTGCATCTTCTTCAGCCGGCTGACGATGTGCTCGCCGATGACATTGGCCCGGGCGACGAGGTTTTCCTGCTCGAACACGTCGAGCACGGCATTCGCCGCCGCCACCGCCAGCGGGTTGCCGGCATAGGTGCCGCCGAGGCCGCCGGGATCGGCGGCGTCCATGATCGCCTGCTTGCCAATCACGCCCGACAGCGGGAAACCACCGGCCAGGCTCTTGGCAACGCAGACCAGGTCAGGCTTGACGTCGTAATGCTCCATCGCGAACATCTTGCCGGTACGGCCATAGCCGGTCTGCACTTCGTCGGCGATGAAGACGATGCCGTGCTGGTCGCAGATTTTTCGCAACGCGCGCATCAGCTCGGGCGGCGCCTGGTGGAAGCCGCCTTCGCCCTGCACCGGCTCGATGATGATGGCGGCGACGCGCGCCGGGTCGATGTCGGCCTTGAACAGGAAGCCGAGATATTTCAGCGACTCCTCGACGGTGACGTCGAGCTGCGGCGCCGGGAACGGCACGTGCCAGACTTCGGGGATCGCCGCGCCAAACCCCTTTTTGTAGGGCAGCACCTTGCCGGTCATGGTCATGGTCATCGCGGTGCGGCCATGGAAGCCGCCGGTGAAGGCGATCACGCCGGCGCGGCCGGTCGCGGCACGCGCGATCTTGATGGCGTTCTCGGTGGCTTCGGCGCCGGTGGTAAAGAACGCGGTCTTCAGCGCGCCGTCGATCGGGGCGAGCTTGTTGAGGCGCTCGGCCAGCGTGACATAGGGCTCATACAAAAGAACCTGGAAGCAGGTATGGGTAAAGCGCTCCATCTGCTCACGCACCGCCGCCATCACATGTGGATTGCAGTGGCCGGTGTTGAGCACGGCGATGCCGCCGGCGAAGTCGATATAGCGCTTGCCCTCGACATCCCACACTTCCGAATTCAGCGCGCGCTGCGCCGAGATCGGGGTGGAGTGGCCGATGCCGCGCGGCACCGCAGCCTCGCGGCGCGCAAAGATTTCTGCATTGGTGGACATGAGGATTCCTTCGATTCTTATTCAGTGTTGTTCTAAGGCCTCTCCCCGTCATTGCGAGGAGCGAAGCGACGCGGCAATCCAGAAAGCCAAGACTGGATTGCTTCGTCGCAAGGGCTCCTCGCAATGACGGAGAGAGTCAGCGCGCAGCTTCGAAGCCCTTGAGCGTGGAGGTGAGGTTGGCGCCGAGGATGTCGGACAGATAGCCGCCTTCCTGGACGATCACGGTGGGCAGGCCCATCCGTGCCACGGCGGCGCCGATGCGGTGGAAACCGGCGGTGGTGACTTTCAGCGCGGCTAATGGATCGTGCTCGGAGGCGTCGAGCCCGAGCGCGAGCACCAAAGCCGTTGGCGCGAAGGATCTGATCGTCTTCGCGGCGACGCCAATCGCGTCGACAAACCCGTCATCGCCGGTGCCGATCGGCAGCGGGATGTTGAGATTGGCGCCGAGGCCATTGCCTTCGCCGCGCTCATGGGCATAGCCCCACACGAATGGATAGTAGCTCTGGGGATCGGCGTGGATCGACACCGTCAGCACGTCGGACCGCGCATAGAAAATGCCCTGGGTGCCGTTGCCGTGATGCACGTCGACGTCGAGGATGGCAACGCGCTCGTGCTTGAGGCGCAGATGTTCGGCGGCGATCGCCGAATTGTTCATGAAGCAGAAGCCGCCGGCCATGTCGCGGTAGCTGTGATGGCCGGGCGGACGGCATAGCGCATAGGCGGCGTCCTCGCCGTCCATCACCAGCTGCGCCGCGGTGACCGCGACGTCGGTGGAGGCGCAAGCGCCGGCCCAGGTGCCGACGCCGATCGGGCAGGCGGTATCGGCGGTGTGCCAGCCGAGCTTGCCGATAATATGGGAGGGGTAGCTGCCGGCGACGCGGTTGGGATGGAAATTGGCGATCATCTCCGGGCCGTAATCGGGCAGTTGTGTCCATTCTTCCCAGGCGCCTTCGAGGAAGCGCAGATAGTCCGGCGAGTGCACCCGCGCGCGCGGCCCCTGGCCGAAGTCGCCCGGTTCGACCAGCGTGTGCCGGCCGTCATGCAGGCCTTTGAGCAGGCGATCGGCGCGCTCCGGCTGTTCGGTGGTGCGCCGTACCTGGCCGCGCACCAGGAAGAATTGCGGGTCGTGGCTACGGTGCTTGTCGCTATAGACGGCCTTCACGTGGCAGCTCCGGGGGTTGGGGGTGGAATGTCGCGAACCAGTTTCGCGACTTCGCGCCAGGCGGCGCCGATGTGATAGTCGATCCGCGCATTGATGATGTCGGGGTGGCCGCCTTCGATGGCGTCGAGCACTGCGATGTGGGTTTCGGCGATGCGGCGCGGATCGTCATAGAGCCGGCCGATCAGGCCGATCACCATGCGTAGTTCCGATGCCAGATCGTCGAACAGCCGCAGCAGCCGCGCGCTGCCGGCGATCTCGCAGATCATGCGGTGAAACCGGTAGTCTTCCTCGACCTGTCGCGCGGGGTCGTCGAGATCGGCGGTCTCGTGCAGCACGTCGATCTGCCGGCGCAGTAGATCGCGCGTGGTTGGCGTCAGGTTCTTGGCGGCGAGCACGCCAGCGTGGCACTCCACGCAGATCCGCAGATCGTAGATCTCGTCGATGTCGGTCGCTTCCAGCTTGCGCACGAAGAAGCCGCGACGCGGGTGCGACACCATCAGTCCCTGCTGCTCCAGCAGCCGCGCTGCTTCACGAACCGGCGCGCGGCTGATGCCGAGTTCACGCGCGACCGCCGCCTCGACCACCTTGGCACCGGGCTGCAATTGGCCGCGGATGATGGCCTGGGTGAGGATGCGCGCCACCTGTCCGACAAGATCGGTATCGGCGAGGGCCGTGAGCCCGACTGGAGGTGTCATCAAACGCATGCAGGGAACCCGTTTGATGCCCTGTACAAGATTTAATCGTCGATTGTCGACAGTTTAATCTTGCCGGCTGCCATGCGTTTGTGTCTTCTGCGGAGGACCTCACAACGGGAACCACGCCTGTGAATATCCATGCAACCATTGCGCCGACCGCCGCCGAAATCCAGCAGACCCGCGTCGATCTGGCCGCGGCCTATCGTCTGATCCATCGCCTCGGACTCGACGATAGCATCTACACACATATCTCGGTGCGTGTGCCCGGCACCTTCGATCGCTTCCTGATCAATCCCTACGGCATGCGCTTCGAGGAAGTGACGGCATCGAACCTTGTCACCGTCGATGTCGACGGCGTGGTGATCGACGATCCGCTCGGCCTCGGCATCAATCCGGCCGGCTTTACCATCCACAGTGCCGTGCACGCCGCGCGTCACGATGCGCTGTGCGTGCTGCATACCCACACCGTGGCCGGCGTCGCGGTGTCGTGCCTGAAGGAGGGTCTGTTGCCGCTGAACCAGTGGTCGATGCAGTTCACCGACCGGATCGCCTATCACGACTTTGAAGGTATCGCGCTGGATCTGTCCGAGCGCGAACGCCTGGTCGCGGATCTCGGTACGAAATTCGTACTGATCCTGCGAAATCACGGCCTCTTGACCTGTGGCCGTTCGGTCGGCGAGGCCTTCAAGCTGATGCACAACATGGAGCGCTCGTGCCGCGCCCAGCTCGCGATACAGGCATCGGGCGCGGAAGTGGTGCGGCCTTCGCTGGCGGTCGCCCAGCACACCGCCGGTCAGTACGACAAGGGCTATGCGAAGATCGAAGTCGACGGCAGGCCGGATAGCGAGTGGGATGCGTTCAAGCGTATGCTCGATCGCACCGATCCTGGCTACAAGGACTGATCTGCTTCAACACTTTAACAAAACGTAACAAGGGCGGCTGAGGGAAAACCATGCTGAAGCATTTTTTGTTGGGTCTGGCTCTGACGTCCAGTCTTTGCACGGCGGCGCTGGCGCAGGAGCCGAAGCTGGGTGGCATCATCAATGCCGTGATTCAGCCGGAGCCGCCGGGTCTGATGCTGGCGCAGATCCAGAACGGCCCGACCCAGATGGTGTCGGGCAATATCTATGAAGGCCTGCTGCGTTACGACAAGAAGCTGGTGCCGCAGCCGGGCCTCGCCGAGAGCTGGACCGTCAGCGAGGATGCCAAAGTCTATACGTTCAAGTTGAAGCCCGGCGTCACCTGGCATGACGGCAAGCCGTTCACCTCGGCCGACGTGCTGTTCTCGATCGAGATGCTGAAGCAGACCCATTCGCGCGCGCGCAACAACCTCGTGCAACTCGACAAGGTCGAGGCGCCCGACGATCTCACCGTGGTGTTCACGCTGAAGCAGCCGTTCGGCCCGTTCCTCGGCATCTTCGAGGTTGGCTCGATGCCGATGGTGCCGAAGCACATTTATGAAGGCACCGATTACAAGACCAACGCCAACAACAATACGCCGATCGGTACCGGGCCGTTCATGTTCAAGGAATGGAAGAAGGGTTCGTTCATCCAGCTGGTGAAGAACCCGAACTACCACGTCAAGGGCAAGCCCTATATCGACGGCATCTACTGGCAGATCATCCCCGACGCCGCGGCGCGCTCGGTGGCCTACGAGACCGGCAAGGTCGACGTGCTGCCTGGCGGCTCGGTGGAAAATTTCGATGTGCCGCGCATCAGCAAGCTGAAGAACACCTGCGTGACCGGCGAGGGCTGGGAATTCTTCTCACCTCTGGCCTGGATGTGGCTCAACAACCGGTCCGGCCCGACCGCCAACAAGCTGGTCCGGCAGGCGATCATGTATGCGGTCGACCGCGAATTTGCCCGTGACGTGATCTGGAACGGGCTCGGCAAGGTTGCCACCGGCCCGTCAGCCTCGACCATCAAGTTCTATACCGACGACGTCAGGAAGTACCCCTACGATCCCGTCAAGGCCAAGGCGTTGCTGAAGGAAGCCGGCTACAAGGGCGAGAAGATCCGCCTGATGCCGCTGCCCTATGGCGAGACCTGGTCGCGCTGGGGCGAAGCGGTGAAGCAGAACCTGATCGATGTCGGCTTCAATATCGAGACCATCGCCACCGACGTCCCCGGATCGAACCAGAAGATCAGCGAGTGGGACTACGACATGGCCTTCACCTATCTCTACCAATATGGTGATCCGGCGCTCGGTGTCGGCCGCAACTACATCACCAGTCAGATCATCAAGGGCCAGCTGTTCAATAACGTCGAGGGCTATTCCAACACCGAGGTCGACCGGCTGTTCGATGAGGGCGCGACCGCAACCCCGGACTCTAAGCGCAAGGAACTCTACGACAAGGCGCAGAA
>NZ_JANXTC010000094.1:0-2453 GCF_025356345.1 Tardiphaga sp. | reverse complement strand
ATCTGTGGCCAAGGCCGGCGGGGTGTTCTTGACGTCGTAATCCGGTGTGCGGTCGGCGATGCAGCCCGACCAGGTGTTGTGATTGTTCGGCGTCCAGACGTGGGTGTAGGTCGGCTGTTTGCAAACCGTGCCGCTGCCGGAGCCGGTGCATGTGCACGCGGTCGCGAAGCCGCTGCAACTCGCGTACTTTCCTGTGCTGACATTCGTGGTGGATGTCGATGCGACGCTCGTGTAGCAGCCGTTGATCAAATAGTGGTAGGCATAGCTGTTACTGCTGCGGTCCCCCCCCGGACAGATCAGTCCCGAGGTCGGAATGGTACCGACGACCGTCGTGCTGGCCGGTCCGTTCATGCACGTAAAGCCGTCGCTCGACATACTCCACGGGCATGGCGAGCCTGGTCCAAGTAGTGCCCAGTTGCTGGGCTTGTTCGACGACCCCACCAGGTCAGGTGCCTCGGCTTCCCAATCGGTCCAGTCGATCCAGGTCTGGTTGTAGTTGCTAGCGCCCATATTCACGTCTTTGGCAAAGGGGACGACGGAGATGTAGACATCCCCATCCGTCTTGGCGAGCGGGCTGAGCTGGTCGATCAGGTTCTTTGCCGCGGTCTTCAAGGCGTCGAGCTTGCCGTCGGAATTCATCGATCCGGTATTGTCGAGCGCCATCGCTACCCGCATCCGGGAGGTGCCCCAATTTGTGGCGGAGGCGGTACTGATCCCCATGCTGGGAAAGCCGACCAGTTTCATGAAATCGGTCTTGACGCTGCCGGCTGTGCTGAGCACGACCGTGGAGCCGTTGCCGGTATTGGCGGCATAGATCGCGGTGATCGGCGACACCGTGGCATTGACGTTGGTGTAGAGCGAATTGAAATAAGTCTGCGCCAGCGCGGTGATCTGCGCCTGGCTCAGGCTGGGACTGGCGGCGACATCTCTCGAGACCATGAGGGCTGCCGAATCCAGCGCCACCTGCATCGAAGATCTCGCGGAGTTGGTCCGGCTGTAATCGACCGCGGCGCCGACAAAGGCCAGCAGCGGCACGACCAGGATACCGAACATGATCGCGACATTGCCGCTGTTCGATCGGGTGAACCGCGCCAGGCATTGTTGCGCTTGAGATTTGAGCAGTCGAATGTACATGGCCACCACCGAGCTGGAATTCCAGCGGTATTTCGCCGCGGTCGCCTAAACAGGTGGTAAAGGTCTCTGCGGAATGCCGGTAAATGGCCTGCTGATGCGGTGGGGTCGGTTGCTATCGTCAACGGCGGCTAAATGGCGTGCCGGATCATTTGGGCAAACCGGAAGGATCGATTAACCTTGCGTGCTGGCGGCACCGCCGCGAGTCGCGGCGGCGCTGGTGCTGGCTGGATTTTCTGCCCTGCCGTGTGCTTGCAGCAGGCAAGGCTGGAACCCATATCCCGATTGTCGGACTGTTTCGGTCCGGCGATGATCGCCAGTCTGTCCGGCGACCGCATGGCCTGTTTCCGAGCCCTGTGACCGGCAGTGGCCATGATGCTCGAGGACGCCGATACCTATCTCATGTTGCAGACAATTCCAGACCTGAATTCGCGCGGGAAGCCGATGCCCGAACCGATCTCCGTCCAGTGCCGTGATTTCCGGGCTCCCGGGATGAGTGGCGCTGACCGTCCGTCGGGGGCGGGCAATGATGAAGGTCGATCGGGCACGCCGGGCGGGCCGAACACCTCGGTGATCACCAAGGTGAAGCCGAAAACCAAGAAGCCGAGCCTCTACCGCGTGCTGATCCTGAACGATGATTACACCCCGATGGAATTCGTCGTTCATGTGCTGGAGAAATTTTTCCAGAAAAACGCCGAGGCGGCGACCGAGATCATGCTGCATGTCCACCATCATGGCATCGGCGAGTGCGGTGTATTCACCTACGAGATCGCCGAAACCAAGGTGACGCAGGTGATGGATTTCGCGCGCAAGCACCAGCACCCTTTGCAATGCGTGATGGAAAAGAAGTAGCCTTTCCGACAAGCCCTGTTTGGGAACGGGTCTTGCAGTGAGATATCCGTATTCGACCAGGCGCCCCGGCGTGTCGGCATCCTGTTGGTGCGGCCGTCGGTCCCGAGGCCGGGTTAGTTAAGCGACGCAACGGGAACCACTTTCGCCACGATCTTGCGTACCTATATGGGGAAAGGTTCCAGTTGCCTGAGGCGGCAACGCCCATCATGATGGTGGGGGCCAAAGAGGACGCGGAATGCCAACTTTTTCTCAAAGCCTTGAACAATCTCTGCACCGTGCGCTCGCGATTGCGAATGAGCGTCACCATCAATACGCAACGCTCGAACATCTTTTGTTGTCGCTGGTCGATGACAGCGATGCAGCGGCCGTGATGCGCGCATGCAGCGTCGATCTCGACAAGCTGCGCGGCAGTCTCGTCAATTATCTCGAAACCGAATTCGAGAATCTCGTCACCGACGGCGCGGATGATG
>NZ_JANXTC010000051.1:0-14587 GCF_025356345.1 Tardiphaga sp. | reverse complement strand
ACCTGCTGACGATCTTTGTCGCATTCCGCGAGACCGTCGTCACCCGGCGCACCAAATTCCTGCTCAACAAGGCGCGCGACCGCGCCCATATTTTGGTCGGCCTGGCGATCGCCGTGGCCAACATCGACGAAATCATCCGGGTGATCCGTACCTCGCCGGATCCGGCGACGGCGCGCGATATCCTGATGGCGCGCAGCTGGCCGGCGATGGATGTCGCGGCGATGATCACGCTGATCGACGACCCGCGCCACCGGTTGGAAGAAGACGGAACGGCGCGGCTGTCGTTCGAACAGGCCAAGGCCATCCTCGACCTGCGTCTGGCCCGCCTCACGGCCCTCGGTCGCGAGGAAATTTCCGAAGAACTCGACAAGCTCGCGGTCGAGATCGCCGACTATCTGGACATCCTGCGCTCGCGCGCCCGCGTCCAGACTATCATCAAGGATGAACTCGGCGCCGTGAAATCGGAATTTGCCACGCCGCGCAAGACCGTGATCATGGAGCAGGAAGGCGAAGTCGAGGATGAGGACCTGATCCAGCGCGAGGACATGGTGGTGACGGTGTCGCACCATGGCTACGTCAAGCGCGTGCCGCTCTCGACCTACCGCGCACAGCGCCGTGGCGGCAAGGGCAGGTCCGGGATGGCGACGCGCGACGAGGATTTCGTCAGCCGCTTGTTCGTGGCCTCGACGCATACGCCGGTACTGTTCTTCACGTCGCGCGGCCAGGTCTACAAGGAAAAGGTCTGGCGGCTGCCGATCGCGCCGCCGAACGGCCGCGGCAAGGCGCTGATCAACATCCTGCCGCTGGAGCAGGGCGAGCGCATAACCACGATCATGCCGCTGCCCGAGGACGAGGCGACCTGGGAAACGCTCGACGTGATGTTCGCCACTACCGGCGGCAATGTCCGTCGCAACAAGCTGTCGGACTTTGTCGACGTCCGCCGCTCCGGCATCATCGCGATGAAGCTCGACGAGGGCGAGAACATTGTCGACGTGCAGATCTGTACCGAGCATGACGACGTGCTCCTGACTGCCGCCGGCGGCCAGTGCATCCGCTTCCCGGTGTCCGATGTGCGCGTGTTCCAGGGGCGTAGCTCGATGGGCGTGCGCGGCATCGCGCTTCCGGCCAACGACACGCTGATCTCGCTCACCATCCTGCGCCATCTCACCGCCGATTCCGAAGAGCGCGTCGCCTATCTGCGGCGTGCCAACGCGGTGCGCCGTGGCGGTGCCGAGGAGCGCGGCATCGTCGAGGACGAAGCGGCGGCAACGGCGGCGGAGTCGGACGAGGCGACCGCCGCGATCGAACTGGGCGAGCAGCGCTATGTCGAGATGTCGGCCAGCGAGCAGTTCGTGCTGACCATCACCGAGAACGGTTATGGCAAGCGCTCGTCATCATTCGAGTACCGGACCACCGGCCGCGGCGGCAAGGGCATCGTCGCCATGGCGGTGAACAGCCGCAACGGCAAGCTGGTGGCCTCGTTCCCGGTCGAGGATCACGACCAGATCATGCTGGTCACCGACAAGGGGCAGTTGATCCGCTGCCCGGTCGGCGGCATCCGCATTGTCGGCCGCTCCACCCAGGGCGTCACGGTGTTCAATACCGCCGATGACGAGCACGTGGTCTCGGTCGAGCATATCGGCGACACCGGGGAGGGCGAAGAGCCCGATGCCGGTAGCGAAGTGCCGGTGACCGAAGCCTGAGCAGGACTGAGGCAGGAATCAAAAAGCCCCCGGGACAACCGGGGGCTTTTTTGATTCCGTCGGATGGTTGGCGCAATTTACTTGCGAACGGCGGTCACCAGGCGAGCCTCGCGGATCACTGCGGTCTTGGCGGCGGCATTGCGCAGGCAGGAGGCCTCGAAATTTGGCCAGGCCTGTTCCGAGCAGTTGCGGCCGACGGCCTTGATGTCGAGTCGGTCGCCCTTGGCCAAGGCTACCGGTACGGACGCTTCGACCTGAGGCGCAAAGCCTGGCAGAACGGTGAGAGCGGCGGCGATGAACGCGGCGACGGCGATGGCTGAAATTGCCTTGATCATGACGGTCCCCTGTCGTTTGGGCGGTTTCGCCCGGCTTTGTGTTTGTCGCTTCCTGTCCCGCCTGATTAGCGGCCCGCGGTTTCAGCAGGTTGTCACCACACGACAATCCGGTTTCGTGACACCCGGCTTTCGTTTCATTCATTTCAAGCGACGAAACACTGGCTCGGAAAGTGTAATGTTTTCAGCGTCGTCTTCAGCTCCCACAATAGACGCGCAGCCCCCCGGTCTGGTTCGATTCATACCTAAAAATAAACATCGTTCGGACGGCCAGCGAGGCTGGAACCAAGCTGGCTTGCGGCTCTGCGCGGGCCGGGGTAGACGGAGGCATGCCCCGTATCGCGCTTTATCCTGGCTCCTTCGATCCCGTGACCAACGGCCACCTCGACGTGGTCCGCCACGCTGTGGGGCTGTGCGACAAACTGATTGTCGCGATCGGCGTGCACCCCGGCAAGAAGCCGCTGTTCTCCACTGAGGAGCGCCTCGAGATGGTCGAGAAGGTGTTCGCGCCGCTGGCAGCGGCCAGCGGCTGCGCCTTCGACTGCACCACCTATGACAATCTCACCATCACCGCGGCGCAGAAGGCCGGTGCTACCATCATGATTCGGGGGCTGCGCGATGGTACCGATCTGGATTACGAAATGCAGATCGCCGGCATGAACGAAACCATGGCGCCGGGCGTTCAAACCGTGTTCCTGCCGGCCTCGGTCGGCGTTCGCCCGATCACGGCCACACTGGTGCGGCAAATCGCGGCGATGGGCGGCGATGTCTCGGCCTTCGTGCCGGCCGCGGTCGCCAAGAGCCTGAAATCCAAATTCGCCGGCTGACCGGCTTCCTCAGATCAGGAGTTTTCATGATCCGCATATTCGCTCTCGTCGCCGCGCTGTTCATCGCGGCTCCCGCTTTGGCACAGGCACAGGCGCTGCCGGCCGGCCTCGACAAGGCCAACGCCATTGTCATCGATACCACAAAGGGTCGCATCGTTATCAAACTGCGTCCGGACATCGCGCCGCAGCATGCCGAGCGCATCAAGTTGCTGGCGCGCGAAGGCTACTACAACAACGTGCCGTTTCACCGCGTGATGGAAGGTTTCATGGCTCAGACCGGCGACGGCAAGAATTTCAACGGCACCGGCGGCTCGAAATATCCGAACGTGCCGGCGGAGTTCTCCAGCGCGCCGTTTACGCGCGGCGTCGTCGGCATGGCGCGCGCCGGTGATCCGAATTCGGCCAACTCGCAATTCTTCATCATGTTCGCGGAGGGCTCGTCGCTCAATGATAAGTACACCGTCGTCGGCGACGTCGTGTCCGGCATGGACGTGGTCGACAGACTGAAGAAGGCGCCTCCCGGTTCGGCCGGCGGCGCGGTCACCGATCCGGACAAGATGGTCAAGGTCCAGGTCGCGTCCGACGTCAAGTAACGACAATGCCGCGGCGTCATGTCTACATGGGCGTCGCGGCATTGCTGCTGTTCTGCGGCATGGGCCGGGTCGATCAGGCCTTCGCTGAAACCGAGGGTGTTGGTACCCTGGCGGGAGTTTTTGCGAGGCTTAAAAGCTGCTGGAAGCCGCCGGCGCTGCCGCGCGGCCATCCTGGAATGCAGATCACGGTACTATTCAGTCTGCAGCGCAACGGAGAGATTTTCGGCAAGCCGCGCATCACTTTTGAAACCGCCGATGCTTCCGAGGCCGACAGCATTGCCTATCGAACGGCTGTAATGGAGACATTGCAACATTGCACGCCGATGCCATTTACCGGGGGACTAGGCGACGCCGTCGCCGGACGCCCCTTCAGAGTGCGGTTTGATGACCGCCGAAACCAACCCCAACCAGTAGAGAGACGAGCATGGCTGATAACGACAACACTTTGATCCTCGAAACCACCCAGGGCAACGTCACCATCGAGATGCGCCCCGATCTGGCGCCGGGTCACGTCGCCCGCATCAAGGAACTGGTCCGCGAAGGCTTCTATGACGGTATCGTGTTCCACCGCGTTCTCGATGGCTTCATGGCGCAGACCGGCTGCCCGCAGGGTACCGGCACCGGTGGTTCCGGCCAGAAGCTGAAGGCTGAATTCAGCGCCGAGCCGCATGTTCGCGGCACGCTGTCGATGGCCCGCGCGGCGAGCCCGGATTCCGGCGACAGCCAGTTCTTCATCTGCTTCGACGATGCCTCGTTCCTCAACAAGCAGTACACGGTGTGGGGCAAGGTCACCGAGGGCATGGAGAATGTCGACAAGATCAAGCGCGGCGAGCCGGTGCAGGACCCCGACAAGATCATCAAGGCCCACATGGCCGCCGACGCCGCGGCGTAAGTCAAGCGTCGCCAATAGCAAAGTTCGTCATGCCCGGCCTTGTGCCGGGCATCCACGTTTTAGGACGTGACCGCAAGTGACGCGTGGATGGCCGGGACGGCCCGGCCATGACGTACCCATAGAACGACCATTCATGCGCACCGACCTTTTCGATTTCGAACTGCCCGCCGACAACATCGCGCTGCGTCCCGCCAGCCCGCGGGATTCCGCGCGGATGCTGGTGGTGCAGCCGGGCGCGGTGCCGCATGACAATATCGTTTCCGATCTGCCGAACTGGCTGCGGGCCGGCGACCAGCTGGTGGTCAATGATACCAAAGTGATCTCGGCGCAGCTCGCAGGCCGCCGCATCGGCCGTGAGCCGGAGACCAGGATCGACGCCACGCTGATCAAGCGGCTCGATGGTTCGCGCTGGCAGGCGCTGGTCAAGCCGGCGAAACGGCTCGTGCCCGGCGATACCGTCCGCTTCGGCGGCGAGGGCCGCGTCTGCCTGCTTGGTCATCTCGATGCCCAGGTCGAGAGCAAGGGCGACGCCGGCGAAGTCACTTTTGCCTTCACCTTTCATGGCCCGGCGCTGGACCAGGCCATCGCCGAACTCGGCGCGCCGCCGCTACCGCCCTATATCGCGGCGCGGCGGACGCCGGACGAGCGTGACCTCGCGGACTACCAGACCATGTTTGCCGACAAGGACGGCGCCGTGGCGGCTCCCACCGCCGGGCTGCATTTCACGCCGGCGCTGGAAGCCAACTTGCGCGAACGCGGCGTCGGCCTGCATCGGGTCACGCTGCATGTCGGGGCAGGGACGTTCCTGCCGGTCAAGGTCGACGATACCGCCGAGCACAAGATGCATTCCGAGTGGGGCACGATCTCGCGCGAAACCGCCGATGCGCTGAATGCCGCGCGCGCCAAAGGCGGCCGGGTCGTCGCGGTCGGCACCACCTCGTTGCGGCTGCTGGAAAGTGCCGCGACCGAGGACAACATCATCCACCCCTTCGCCGATGATACCGCGATCTTCATCACGCCGGGCTACCGCTTCCGCGCTGTCGACCTGCTGATGACCAATTTCCATCTGCCGCGCTCGACGCTGTTCATGCTGGTCTCGGCCTTCAGCGGCCATGACACCATGACCAAGGCCTATGCGCATGCGATCGCCACCGGCTATCGCTTCTATTCCTATGGCGACGCCAGCCTGCTCTTTCCGGACAAATCCACCTCATGACCGTCGCCAATCATTTCGAACTGCTCGGCACCGACGGCGTCGCCCGCCTCGGTAAGCTGACCACGCCACATGGCGAGGTCCGCACGCCAGCCTTCATGCCGGTCGGCACGCTCGGCGCCATGAAGGGCCTGCACTGGCGCGAGGTGCGTGACGCCGGCGCCGACATCGTGCTCGGCAACACCTATCATCTGATGCTGCGGCCGGGCGCCGAGCGGATCGCTGCGCTCGGGGGACTACAGAAGTTCACCACCTGGAACGGGCCGATGCTGACGGATTCCGGCGGCTTCCAGGTGATGTCGCTGGCGCAGTTGCGAAAAGTGACGGAGCAGGGCGTGACGTTTCGCTCTCATATCGACGGCGCCAAGTTTGAACTGACACCGGAGCGCGCCATCGAGATCCAGCGGTTGCTGAATTCCGACATTGCGATGCAGCTCGATGAATGTGTCCGGCTGCCGGCCGAACGCGCCGACATCGACCGCGCCATGCTGCTGTCGCTGCGCTGGGCCGAGCGCTGCAAGCGCGCTTTCGAGAGCGCGCCGGACGGCTACATGCTGTTCGGTATTGCCCAGGGCGGTGATGTGCCGGAACTGCGCCGCGCCAGCGCTCAAGGCCTCGTCGACATCGGCTTCCACGGTTATGCGATCGGCGGCCTCGCGGTTGGCGAGCCGCAGGCGGTGATGCTGGCGATGATCGAGGAGGTGGTGCCGATCCTGCCGCGAGACCGGCCGCGCTATCTGATGGGCGTCGGCACGCCGGACGACATGCTGGAGGCGGTGGCGCGCGGCGTCGACATGTTCGATTGCGTGATGCCGACCCGCAACGGCCGCCACGGCATGGCGTTCACCCGCCACGGTCAGCTCAACATGCGCAATGCCCGGCACATCGACGATCCGCGTCCGCTCGACGAGGAAAGCGCGTGGCCAGCGACGCGGGACTATTCCCGCGCCTATATCCATCATCTGGTCCGGTCGGGCGAAACGCTCGGCGCCATGCTGCTGTCGGAAATCAATATCGCCTATTATCAGAGCCTGATGCAGGGCATCCGGGCGGCGATCGCGGATGGCACCTTCCAGCAATTCCGCGAGCGCACCCGCGCCGGCTGGGCGCGGGGCGACATCGCGCCGCGCTAAAGCCTGTTCCATTCAGGTCTAAGCGCATCCGGAGTTTCTGAGATAGCTGGCGCATTTGTGCGGCGCCAACTTGCTTCGACGGAGCGCTCAGCCGCTTTACGGAGTAGGGTCTCGAGCTTGACGTGGTGCTGGCATAGATCGACCAATCGCCGCGGAACTGGCGTGGGCCTTTTACTCTGGCTGGATTCCGAGCCCCTGAATGACCTTGCCTGTCGCGGCCAGTTCGGTGTCCAGGAACTGCTTGGCGCCGGCAGGCGTGACCGCATCGCCGATGCGGACATCGAAGCCCAGGGTCGGCGCGCGCTCCCGCACCTCCGGTGAACTGATGGCACGAGCAACCTCGGCGCTGAGTTTCTGAACAATCTCCGGCGGCGTGCCGACCGGGGCCATCAACATGAACCAGCCTTGCAGGTCGACGCTTTTCAGCGTTTCCGAGATCGCCGGGACGTCCGGCATCGAGGCGACCCGCGTGCTGCCGGCAACGGCCAGTGGACGCAGCGTATTGGCTGCGATGAAAGGTTCGGCCACGGAGGCGGACTGGATCGTCACCTGGATGCGGCCGGTGATGATGTCCTGCACCGCGTTGGTGGTCGTGTTGTAGGGCACCATTACGAAATTGGTCCCGGCTTGCTTGTTGATGGATTGCGCGATCAGGCCCGAAATGTTGCGTGGCCCGTCGACGGCCAAGCTCAGGGAGCCCGGTGCCAGCTTCTCCAGGGCGATCAATTCCGGCAGCGTCGTAGCCTTGACCTCCGGATTGACGAGAAGCACGTGGTTGCTGCGCGCCACCATCGCGACCGGGACAAAATCCTTGATCGGGTCATAGGGAAGCTTCTTGAAGGTATAGGGATTGGTGACCAGCGCGGCCGAGGTAGCGAACAGGAAAGTGTAGCCATCGGGCGCCGCGCGCGCGACGGTCTGGGTGCCGACGAGGTTCGCAGCGCCCGGTTTGTTCTCGACTACAAATTGTTGACCAAGTGCCTTGCCAAGCTTGTCGACGATGATGCGGCACAGCACATCGGGGCTGTTGCCGGCCGCCTGCGACACCACAACGGTGACCGGCCGGGTGGGCCAGGATTCCGCGTGCGACGGTGTCGCCAAGCCAAGTACCGCACTGGTTAGCAGCGCGAGGTAAGATCGTCTCGTCATCGTATTCCTCCAGGAGGTGGCTGCCTGCGATTTTATATCGCTTGAGGCGCATTCAATCGGACAGTTGGTGGCGTCGCAGCGGCCCACGCGCGGGCCGCTGCGTAGCTTCAGGTCTCGTCGGCGACGCCGTTGCGCAGCACGCCGAGCTTGTCGATCTCCACTTCGACAATATCGCCGGGCTTCAGCCACAGCGGTGGCGTACGCTTGGCGCCGACGCCACCCGGCGTGCCGGTGACGATCACGTCGCCGGGCTCCAGCCGGGTGAATGACGAGCAATATTCGATCTGCCGCGGGATATCGAAGATCATCTGGTCGATGGTCGCGTCCTGCACCACCTGGCCGTTGACCCGGGTCTGCAACCGCAGCGGGGCGACGTCGCCAAGTTCATCCGGCGTCATCATCCAGGGGCCAAACGCGCCGGTCTCCGGAAAATTCTTGCCCGGTGTAAATTGATGCGTGTGGCGCTGGAAATCGCGCACGCTGCCTTCATTGTAACAGGCATAGCCAGCGATGTGAATCCACGCGTCAGCCTGCGTGATATGTCGGCCGGGTTTGCCGATGATGATGGCAAGCTCACCTTCGTAATCGAGATGGGTCGAGAGCTTCGGCCGCACGATGTTGGCGAGATGCCCGGTCTGGCTGTTGGCGAACCGGGAAAATACCGTGGGATTCTCGACTTCGGAGCGGCCGGTTTCCTTGCGATGTGTTTCGTAGTTCAGCCCGATGCAGAGAATCTTGTCGGGGTTGGGGATCACCGGCAGCCAGGTGATGTTGGTGATCGAATGATGTCGGGCGTCGCGGGCGGCGTCCTGCACGGCGGCGAGCGCATCGGCGGCGATGACGGATTTGAGATCGGGATAGCGATCTTTCAGGACCGCGCCGACGTCGAGCGCTTCGTCGCCTTCGATGATACCCCAGCTGCTGCTGTTGCCGATCTTGAAACTTGCCAACTTCATCGTAACGTCCTCGCTTGCGAAACCGCGACGCGGTGATCGCTGTGTAAATAATCAGACTTCAGTAGGTCAGTCATTGCAGACCTTTCGCCAGCTGGTCGAGCAGGTCGCCCAGCGCGTCGTCGTCATTGGCGACGCCGAACACGTAATGATCCGGCCGAACCAGCGCGGCCATGCAACCATGGCGGTCGAACCAGCCCGCAACGACACCATCCCGTTCAACGAGGGCGTCATGATCGGACGCCGAACCGATACGGATCGGCGTCACACCTAACCGGTTCAGCTTAGCCTGCACATCGGGCGACAGATCCGCCGCGCGGCGCGCGTCCAGCACCAGTCGCCAGCCGGTGCCAGCGGCTGCGTCGAGCAATTGTCGTCCCGTCGACGTATCGATCCAGGGCTGTGGAAACAGCACGCCGTGCGCCGGCCGCAGCGGCAGCGCCAGCAGGCCGGTCCGCAGCGGCGGTACGATCTCCTGGCGGGTGACGGTGCGTGGCTGACCGCCGCCCTCGGCGAGGATGCGCAGGTCGCGCGCCTCGGCCGCGACCGGGTCGCGTTCGCAGATAACATGACCGATCGCCTTGATCCGCGAGGTCAACTGGCGGACGTGGTCGCTGCGTTCCACGCCATAAGAGTCGAGCAGCGCGCTGCCCGATAGGCCCTTTAATACCCGATCGAGCTTCCACACCAGATTGGCAACATCTCGAATGCCCTGACACATGCCCTGACCGATGAAGGGCGGCTGCTGGTGCGCCGCGTCGCCGGCAAGGAAGACGCGTCCCTGTCGCCATTGCTCGGCGAGCAGCGCATGAAACCGGTAGCTGGCGGAGCGCCACAAGGTGGCATCGGCCGGCGTGATCCAGCGCGCCAGCAGCTGCCAGACCTGCGCCGCGGTTTCCATTTCCTTCGGGTCTTCGCCAGGCAGCAGCATGATCTCGAAGCGGCGATGATTTCCGGGGCCGACAATGAATGAGGTCGGCCGCGACGGCTCGCAGAACTGGGCGGCGGTCGCCGGCAGCTTGCCGATGGCACCGTCATTGAGTTGCAGATCGACGACCAGCCAGGGTTCGTCGAATACCAGGTCCTCGAAAGCGATGCCGAGCTGCTGACGCATCGGGCTCGACGCGCCGTCGCAGGCGATCACATAGTCCGCGGTGACCGAACGCGTCGCGCCGCTCTCGTTGCGCAGATGCAGCGTGACCTGGTCCGGCGCTTGGTCGAAGCCGACCAGTTCCGTGCCCAGTTCGACCGTAACGCTGTCATAGGCGGCCGCGTGCTCGCGCAGCACGGCCTCGACGGGAGGCTGCGTGAACACCATGCTCGGGGTGTAGCCCAGCGGATAGGGCTCGGCGACCATGTCGATGCGGCGGATCAGTTGCCCTCTCGCGCCAAAATGCTGTGAGGCTGGAAACGGTGCAATGAACGGCAGCACAGCCGCGGCGGCGCCGAGATTGTCAAGCACACGCAGGATCTCATGATCGATCGCAATGGCCCGCGGCTTGTCATAGACCTCGCGCTGGCGATCGATCGCCAGCGTGCGGATGCCCCTGTCGCCGAGCAGGCTGGCGGCGATCGCGCCGGACGGGCCATGGCCGACGACGACGACCTGGAAATCGTTGGGCGGTTGCGATGAAAGCGTCACTCGGGACTCCAGCTACATTCGACGGCGCGGTGGATCGTTCGGTCAAGCATCGGCGTGGGGTACGGCGAGCTGCGCCGCCTTGACGTGATCCGCCTTGGGCGGGGCGATGCCCCAGTGGTCGGTGCGGCCCGGCGGCCAGCTCCATTGCGATGGCCCGCGCACCACATAGTCGTCGTCGACCTGCAGGACTTCGGCGGTGTATTCGATGACGAAGCCGAGCGGATCGATGAAATAGGCGAACACGTTGTCGCCCGGGCCATGGCGTCCGACGCCCCAGGCAATCGGAAATCCGGCGTCAATCATGAGACCGGAGCCGCGCATCACCGCTTCCAGATCCGGCATCAGGAAGGCGACGTGATTGAGCCCGTTGACGGCGGCATCGGCGATGACGATGGCATGGTGGTCGGCATTGCAGCGGACAAAGGCCATCGCCTTGGAACGGTCGGTGAGGCGAAACCCGAGCGCGCGCTCGTAGAAGGCGGCCAGGCCGTCGACATCGGTGCTGTTGATGTTGACATGGGCGAGCCGAACCGGTCGACGGGCGGGGGGCAGTGGCGCGAGCTGCATATCGCCGTGAATGAAGCGCAGCACGCCGCCGCCGGGTGCGCGGACGGTCATCACCGTGCCGCCATCGGGGCCCGGATTTGGCAGCGGCCCCGACAGCAATGTCGCGCCCTGCCGCCGGCACGCCACCGCGATGCGTTCGAACTCCGCATCGTCGTCCAGCCGGAATGTGATGGCCCGCAGGGCAGGGGCGTCGCCCTGGCGCAGAGCCATTACATGATGGTCGCTACCGCCAGCGCGCAGATAGCTGACGCCGTCGTGGCGCGTCACCAGGTCGAGGCCCCAGACGGAGGTGTAGAAGGCTTCCGATCGCGCGAGATCCGGCGTGTCGAGATCGACGCTGCGCAGGGCGGTGACGGGAAAATGCGTCATGACGTAACCGACTCCCCGATTCCGAGAAAACGTCGCGCGTTATCGCGAACGACCAGCTTGCGGGTGGCTTCGTCCGGGATCGCCGACGTGGCTCGCGCCACCGGGGTGCGGTCATGAAACGCGAAGGGATAGTCGGTGCCGAGCATGATCTGCGTTTCGCCGAATTTGGCGATCAGGTGCCGCAGCGTGGCGTCGTCATAGACCAGCGCGTCGTAATACAGCCGGCGCGCCTGCGCGACCGGGGCTTCCCGGATGCTTTCCCGCAGCACGGGAAATGCCTGGTAGCCCTCCTGCAGCCGCGGCAGCAGCGAGGCCAACGTGCCGCCGCCATGGCTGAACGCGATGCGCAGGCCCGGCCGCCGCAGCAGCAAGTTCGAGGTGATCACCGAGGCGGCGGCGAGGCCGATGTCGGTCGGATAGGCCAGCACCTGCTGCAGCTGCGCCGGCCCGACCAGCCGGTCCATGCCGGCGGGCCGCAGCGCATGGACGAACACCGCCATGTCGAGCTTCTCGACTTCGGCGAAGAAGCCGTCGAAGTCCGGAGACCCGATCGGTCTGCCGTTGACGTTGCTACCGATCTCGATGCCCGCAAAACCGAGCTCGTGCTTCAGCCGGTGCAGTTCGACCATGGCGCGGTCGATGTCCTGCAGCGGCAGCGCGCCGAGGGCAACCAGTCGGCCGCCGGAATGCGCCACCATCTCCGCCATCTGGTCGTTGATGTAGCGCAGCAGATCATCGGCCGGGCTGGCTTCCATCCAATAGGACAGCAATTCCGGCATCGGTGAAATCGCCTGCAGGTCGAGCCCCATCTCGACCATGTCGGCGACGCGCTTGCCGACGTCCCAGCAGCGGTCGGATACCGTGCGGTAAATCCGTCCGGACATCATCACATGCTTGTGGCAGGGTTTCGCATCGGCCATCGACGGCCAGTCAGCGGGCACGGCGGCGCCCATGTAGTTCGGAAACGAGGCAGGCACGACATGGGCGTGGACGTCGATCCCACATCCACAGGTGGAGATGCGGGTCATCGTTGCCGACGCTCGCCGGCGCCCGCGCGCAACAGGGCCGTGATCCTGCGTGGTTGAGCCAAATCGCCCGGCATTTTCATCCCATCAGTCGTTCATTCGATCGTTAGGCAGTAAATAACCTATAGAATTAAGCGCATGCAATAAAAATTTATAAATTATTCCATTTTTATAAGCCGTGTATAAAAGAATGGCTGGAATGGGCTTCGCCTGACGATTTAAGGATAATGGGCGTGGATAAGGTATCGATGCCGCGCTTGGCGTCACCGGCGCCGTCGACCCAGGCAAGCACGGTGTATGACCGTTTGCGTGACGACCTGCTGTCCGGGCGGCTTGAGCCGGGCCGGAAGCTGCAGATGCGTTTTCTTACCGATCTGTACCAGACCGGCCAGACCCCGCTGCGCGAGGCGTTGAATCGGCTGACGGCGGACGGTCTGGTGGAAGGTCGCGAGCAACGCGGTTTTTATGTCGCGGCCATCAGCCGCGGCGAGCTGGCCGAGCTGACCAAGACGCGGTGCTGGGTCGAGGGTCTGGCGTTGCGGGAATCGATGGCGGCAGCGTCGCCGCAATGGGAAGAGCAATTGCTGCTGGCGCAGCATCGCCTCAGCCGCTCACCCCGGTCACTGAATGCCGAGCACTTCGAAGACAATCCGGAGTGGGAACGTCTGCATCGCGCCTACCACAGAACACTGATCGGCAATTGCGGATCACAGTCCCTGATCGCGTTTTGCGGTCAGCTCGCCGACCAGCTCTACCGCTATCGGCGGCTGTCGATCCGCAAGGCCTTTCCATCGCGGCACGTGGCAGACGAGCATCAGGCGATCATGGAAGCCGTGTTGAGCAAGGATGTGGAGGCCGCGGTGACTCTGCTTGCCGCGCACTATAGCCGCACGGCTGAAGTCATTCTGCTGGACGAGCAGATTTTCCCTGAACTGAATTGTGGCAGCGACTTCGCCTAGCAGGATCGGGGTGGCCCCCTGCCAATGAGAAGTGGAATACCTGTCTCGGGTAATTTAGAGTACAGGTAGGACATACACATGACCACATCGCCGGAGCCGGCGCGTCATGACCCGGAGATCGTGGCGATCCCCAAGCGGCGCGGGTTCTCCGAGAGCGAGAAGCCGACGCTTGCTCGCCGAGGCCGAGCGGTGCAGGCAGGCCGGTACGCTGGGAGACTTCCTGCGGCGCGAGGGCATCTACTCCTCGATGATCTCGAATTGGCGCAAGAAGATTGGTGCGGCCGAACGGGCGGCGCTGACGCCGAATAAGCGTGGACTAAAGCCGGATGGATCGGCCCGACAGATTCAGGGGCTGCAGCGCGCCAATGCTCGCCCGCGCCACAAGCTCGAGCGCGCTGAACTGATCATCGACGCCCCAAAAAAACTTTGCGTTGCATTGGATCTGCCGACGTCGGACCACCGCGGTGGGGACGCGTGATGCAAGCCGTCACCGAACTCGCCTGCGCTGTCGGCTTGAAGAATGCGTGTCAGGCCTTCACGCTGAACCGCCGCTTCGTGTACCGCGATCGCAAACGTCACACCGTGGCCCCGACAAGGCGCGCGTCGCGGGCACGAACGCCGCTGGCACTTTCGCCCGCGGAGCAGGATCTGTTGCTGGCCGTTCTCGACAGCGAGCGCTTCGCCGACATAGCGCCGGCCGGGGTCTATACCACGCTGCTCGATAAGGGCTGCTATCATGGCTCGATCCGCACCATGTATCGGCTGCTGGCGGCCCGCGGCCAAGCCGGTGAGCGACGGCGTCAGCGCGTCCATCCGCCCTATACCAAGCCCGAACTGCTGGCGGTCAGGCTCAACGAGGTGGGGTCCTGGGATATCACCAAACTGAAGGGGCTGGCCAAATGGACCTGCTTCCATCTCTACGTGATCATCGACATCTATAGCCGCTATGTTGTCGGCTGGCTGATCGCTCCTCGGGAGTCCGCCGAACTCGCCGAGCAACTGATCGCCGATACCGTGGCGAAACAAAACATCTCACCCGGCACGCTCACGCTCCATGCCGATCGCGGTACCAACATACGGGCGAAGGCCGTCGCCGCGCTGCTCATCGATCTCGATGTCGCCAGGACCCACAGCGGCCCGCATGTCTCGGATGACAATCCGTACTCCGAGGCGCAGTTCAAAGCCCTGAAATACCGGCCTGACTTCCCGCGACGCTTCGGCTCGATCGAG
>NZ_JANXTC010000027.1:0-13088 GCF_025356345.1 Tardiphaga sp. | reverse complement strand
CCGTCGCCGTTGCGGCCACTGGCGTCGGCTCCGCGCCATGGCGCTCCGCGCAGGCGCAAGCCGGCCCGATCAAGATCGGTCTACTGGCGCCGCTGACCGGCGTTGTCGCGTCTGGCGGCAAGGAAATGGTCGAGGGCGTGCAGTTCTATCTTGAGCAGGTCAAGAACGAGATGGGCGGCCGTAAGGTCGAGCTCATCATCGAAGACGATGCCTCGAACCCCGACACGGCGTTGCAGAAGGCGCGGCGTCTGGTCGAGCAGGGCAATTGCCACATGCTGATCGGCAATCTGCTGGCCAATACCGGCCTCGCCGTCGCCAATTACGTCAAGGGCACCGGCACCCCGTATTTCATTCCGATCATCGCGGCGGATGACCTGACCCAGCGGGCGCGCATCAAGAACGTGATCCGCGTCGCCGGCTACACCGCCAGTGCCTTCACCCATCCGCTCGGCGACTGGTGCCTGAAGCAGGGCTACAAGCGTATCGCCACGATCAGCCAGGACTATACGTTCGGCCATGAGCAGTGCGGCGGCCTCGCCCAGGTGTTCACCGAGGGCGGCGGCACGATCGTGCAGCAGTTCTGGCATCCGTTGAACACCGCGGACTTCAGCCCCTATCTCGGCCAGATCGCCGAGATGAAGCTCGATGCCGTCTTCGCGATGGAAACCGGCGCCGACGCCACACGCTTTTTCCAGCAATATGCCGCGTTCGGCCTGAAGGCGAAGACGCCGCTGATCGCCGCGATGAACGCCACCGACCAGTCGGTGATCCGTACCCTCGGCGAGGATTGCGAGGGCATTATCGCGCCGGCGCATTTCGCCGAAGGTTCGGACAACGCGGTCACCGCGAAGTTCGTCAAGGACTATGAAACCAAGTACAGCAAGATCCCGTCGCTGTACGGCTTCTCGATGTTCTCGGGCATGATGTGGATCGATGCGGCGCTGAAGAAGGTGGGCGGCAAGGTCGAGGACCGCGAGGCCTTCATCGAGACCGTGCTGAAGACCGAACTCGACGGTTCGCCGCTCGGCAAGACCGTGAAGTTCGATGCCTATGGCAACCCGGTCTATGACGTCTACATCCGCAAGGTGGTGAAGCGTGCCGACGGAAAGTTCTGGAACGTGCCGATCCAGACCTATCCGGAAGTGTCGCAGTTCTGGAAGTACGATCCGGAAACCTACATGAAGCAGCCGCCTTATTCGCGCACCTTCCAGGGCATCAAGAAGGCCTGATTAATCGTCGCTTGCTTGTCCCGGACGCAGTGCACTGCGCCTCCGCAGGGGGCGTAGTGCACTGCAGAGCCGGGACCTTCACAAACTCCGGCGCCTGTTACGGTCCCGGCTCTGCGGAGCGGCGTTGCGGCGATGCAAGTGCATCGCCTGAAATGCCGCAACGCGTCCGGGACAAGACTGAAAATGCTCCGATCCTGATGGATCGATTTCTAGGAATTATCTGTGTCCGAACCGATCCTGACTCTGACCGATGTGGTGGTGGCCTTCGACGCCTTGCGGGCGGTCGATGGCGTCAGCCTGACCGTGCCGCGCGGGCAGCGTCGCGCCATCATCGGCCCCAACGGGGCCGGCAAGACCACGCTGTTCAATGCCATCGCTGGCGCGGTGCCGCCGACCTCCGGCAAGATCCTGTTCGACGGGCATGATGTGACACGACTGCCGCCGCACCGCCGCGCGCAGCTCGGCATCTCGCGGACTTTTCAGATCACCAACCTGTTTCCGACGTTGACCGTGCAGGACAACATGATCCTGGCGCTGCGCGGCCTCAGCCCGCGGAAATTCTCGCTGTTCGGCTCGTCCGATACCGATGCCACCGAGGCGCCGCGCATTGCCGCCGCGCTGACCGCCGCCCGTATCGGCGAGCGTGCGAATGTCATCGTCAAGGAAATGTCCTATGGCGAGCAGCGCCAGCTCGAGATCGCGATTTCGCTGGTCACCACGCCAACCATGCTGCTGCTGGACGAGCCCGCCGCCGGGCTGTCGCCATCGGAGCGCTCGATGATCGCGGAGGTGATCCGCTCGCTCAGCCGCGACATCACCGTGGTGCTGATCGAGCACGACATGGACCTGGCGCTCGGCCTGGTCGATTACGTCACCTGCATGTTCGAGGGCCGGGTGCTGGTCGAGCAGCCGCCGGAAGGTATCCGTCGTAACAGCCAGGTCCAGGAAGTCTATCTCGGGAAGCCGCGTCATGCTTGAGGTCAGGGATCTGCACAGCGGCTATGGCGAGGCGATCGTGGTGCGCGGCGTCTCGCTTGAGGTTGCCCCCGGTGAGATCGTGGCGTTGCTCGGCCGCAACGGCATGGGCAAGACCACCTTCATCCGTTCGATCATGGGGCTGGTGCCGCCGCAGATCCGCTCCGGCACCATTACGTGGCGCGGCGAGAATCTGGTCGGAATGAAGCCGCACGACATCGCCGCGCGAAAGATCGCCATCGTGCCGCAGGGCCGCCGGCTGTTCCCGTCGCTGACCGTGACCGAGCATCTGACGATGCTGAAGAGCCCGCGGGCCAAGGATGGCTGGACCATCGATCGCGTGTTCGGAATCTTTCCACGGCTCAAGGAGCGCCGCCATCACCGCGGCGGGCAATTGTCCGGGGGTGAACGCGGCATGCTGGCCGTGGGGCGCGCGCTGATGATCGATCCGCGGCTGATCCTGATGGATGAGCCCTCCGAAGGCCTGGCGCCGGTGATGGTGCAGCATCTTGAGGAGATCATCCTCGATCTCAAGCGCGAGGGACTGTCGATCCTGCTGGTCGAACAGAACCTGTACAGCGCGCTGGCTGTCGCCGATCGGGTCTATATCCTGGAGACCGGGCAGATCGTGCATCAGGGTGACGCGAAAGAATTGAGCCAGCAGACCGACCTGTTGTTCCAGCGCCTTGGCGTGCAGTGAGAAATATGATGGATGAAGCTCTGTTGCGCGGCATTGCCGCCGAACTGAATGGCGCGCCGCGGGCCGCCGGGCGCGTCGGACGCCTGAAGACGCTGGTCGAAGAGAACAACAACCGCATCGCGGCGGAGTCGGTTCAAAGCCTGCCGTTCGATTCCTCGCCCTACGGCTTTCAGAGCTGGCTCGCCGCCGCGGACCGCACCTGATGGAAAATTCCATAGCGGCTCTTGACCTCTGCGCGCTTGCCGATGCCATTGCCACCGGCGAGGTCACGTCGGTCGCTGCGACCACCGTGGCGCTGCGGCGGCTCGAAACCGTCGGCCGCAAGCTGAATGCCGTGGTGCGGCTCGACGGCGCCCGTGCGCTGGAAGCGGCGGAGGACGCCGACAAGCTGCGCCGCGGTGGCGCACGGCTGTCGCCGCTGCACGGCGTGCCGCTGGCGCACAAGGACCTGTTCTATCGTGCTGGCGATCTATCGGCAGGCGGCTCAAAGATCCGGGCCGATTTCCGCGCCGACGTCACCGCGACGGTGATGTCGCGCCTCGATGCGTCGGGCGCACTTGACCTCGGCCGGCTGCAGCTGGCTGAATTCGCGATGAGCCCGACCGGCTACAACGAACATCACGGCCACGCGCTCAATCCGTGGAATCCGGCGCATGTTCCGGGCGGCTCGTCCTCCGGTTCGGGCGTCGCCGTTGCCGCGCGGCTGGTGGCTGGTTCGCTCGGTACCGATACCGGCGGTTCGTTGCGCCATCCCGGCGCGATGTGCGGGCTGGTCGGGCTGAAGCCAACCTGGGGGCTGGTGCCGACCGATGGCGTGATGCCGCTGTCGGCGTCGCTGGATTGCACCGGGCCGCTGGCGCGCACCGCGCGCGACGCCGCACGCCTGCTCTCGGTGATCGCCGGCCGCGATTACGAGGCGACGATCGGCGACGGCGTCGCCGGCCTGACGGTGGCGATCCCCGGTGGCTATTATCGCGAACGGCTCGATCCGGTGATCGCGGCACGGCTGGACGAGGCGGTGAAAACCTTCAGGACACTTGGCGTCACCATCATCGAAACCGCGCCGCCGGACATGGCGATCATCAATGCGCTGATGCAGGTGCTGATGAGCGTGGAGGCCGCCACCATTCATCGCCGCTGGCTGATCGAGCGGCCGCAGGATTATGCCGACCAGGTGCGTTCGCGGATCGAGCCAGGCCTGTTCTATCCGGCGACGCGCTATGTCGAGGCGCTGTCCCTGCGCGCGCAGATCTCCGAGCAGTGGATCGCGTCGTGCATGGGGGCGGCAGACCTGGCGTTGCTGCCAACGCTCTCGATTCCGGTTCCGACCATCAAGGCCACCACCGAAGGCGCCCCGGCAGACGTCGCCGGCGTCATTGGCCAGCTCACCCACTGCACCCGCGGCATCAATTATCTCGGCCTGCCGGGGGCGTCGGTGCCCTGCGGCTTCGATGCCGCTGGCATGCCTGTCGGCTTTCAGCTCGTTGGCCGTCCCTATGCCGAGGCCGCCATCCTGCGTGCCGCCCATGCCTATCAAGGCGCGACCGACTGGCACCTCCGCGTGCCGGCCGCCGCCGAACTGAACTGAGCCAGAATCCCATGCGCGTCATCGATATGCACACCCACACGATCAGCAAGCGCGTCGAGCCGCTGGTCACCGGCCATTACGATCCGATGGAAAATCCCTATCGGCGCGACATGTCGCCGGCGAGCCGCGAAACCGATGCCGAGCAGGGCAAGCTGCTGCCGAAGCTGATGCTCGACATCGCAACGCGCCGCGAGGTGATGCGGCGCATGGGCGTCGATTTCCAGATGGTAGCGCCGGCACCGGCGCAGCAGCATTATTGGGCCGATCAGGACCTGCAGGGCGCGCTGTCGCGGGTGCAGAACGAGGATGTCGCGGCGCTGGTGGCGCAGGACCCCGCGCATTTTGCTGGCATCGGCACGCTGCCGATGCGGTTTCCGGCCCGCGCCATCGAGGAAGCGGTCCATGCCGTCGAGCAACTCGGCCTGCGTGGCTTCCAGATCGATACGCGGGTGGAGAAGCGCGAGCTCTCCGACTCTGCTTTCGATCCGCTCTACGCGCGTCTGGCGACGCTCGGCGCGCCGCTGTTCGTGCATCCGCTGGGGTTCTCGCATGGCCAACGCCTCGGCGACTTCTTCATGGTCAACAGCCTCGGCCAGCCGGTCGAGGAAGGCATCGCGATTTCGCATTTCATCATGGGCGGTGTGCTCGACCGGCATCCCGAGCTCAAGGTGGTTGTCGCCCATGGCGGCGGGTTCCTGCCGTTCTATACCGGCCGCATGGATCATGCCTGGAAGGTGCGGCCTGAGGTGCGCAAGCTCATCGCCGAGCCGCCGTCGACCTATCTGAAGCGGCTCTGGTTCGACACCTGCGTGTTCTCGGCCGATTTGATCGAGGTGCTGGTCGACGTGGCTGGTGCGGACCGGGTGATGATGGGGTCGGATTATCCATTTGACATGGGGGATCAGGATCCGGTGGGGCTGGTCAAGCAGGCGAAGCTGTCGGACATTGACCGCGAAAAAATCCTATCCGGCAATGCCAGCCGGCTGTTCAAGATCTCCTGAGCGCCCATTCCGGCGGCGCGCATAGAAAGCCCCGTCGCGATGACGATCAACTTCGATTTTGCCACCCTCAGCGCCGCGCAGCGCTACAAGCTGCTGTGCGGCCTCGTCGTGCCGCGCCCGATCGCGTTGATCACCACCATTTCCGATGCCGGGATCGTCAACGCCGCGCCGTTCTCGTTTTTCAACGTGTTCTCGGAAAAACCGCCGCTGGTGATTGTTGGCCTGCAGGCAAAGTCCGACCTGTCGCTGAAGGACACCACACGAAACGTCCGCGCCAACGGTCTGTTCGTCATCAACATGGTGGATGAGGCACTGGCGGGCGCCATGGTCGATTGCTCCATCGGGTTCCCCGCCGATGTCGGCGAGCCCGAGGCGTTGCAGCTACCAATGGCCGCAGGGGTTCACGTCGCCGTTCCGCATCTCGCGGGCGCTCCGGCTGCGCTGGAATGCCGCAAGGTGACGTTGATGAATTTCGGCGCCGAACGCGATCTATTGGTCGGCGAGGTTCTCGGAATCCAGGTTCGTGACGGTGTCGTCGATCCCGAGACCCTGCGGACCGATTACGAGCAATATCTGCCGGTCGGGCGCGTCGCTGGAACGATGTATGCCCGGATGCAGGATCGCTTCGAGATCAAGCCGGACACGTTCGAGACGTGGCAGGCGCGCGGCGATCGCTGATGGTGGTTAGCCTTGCGCCAGCAATCGTTACCAACGCGACGACAAATTTTACAAAAACGGGAATGGCAGTACGTCGAAGATGGGCTATGAAGCGGCCATGTTCCGCAAACCCGCCATCATGCTCGCTTGGGCCGCCCTCGCTTTCATTGTTTTCGCGACTCTGTCGCCGATCGGCCTGCGCCCGCATATCGGCGGCGTTGGCGTCGAGCGCTTCGGCGCGTTTGCTCTGGTCGGCCTGCTGTTCGGGGTGGCCTATCCGAAACGCTTCTGGCTGGTATTGATCCTGGTGGTCGGCACGGCGCTCCTGCTGGAGGCGCTGCAGCGCCTCACGCCCGACCGCCACGGCGAGATTCCGGATGCTCTCCTCAAATTTGTCGGTGGCGCTGTCGGCGTCGGTATCTCGCTTTTGATCAACCTCTGGCTCGGCCTCTCAGAGCGCGGAAGACATAGCAAGCCGACAAAATCCGCCTAGAAGTCCACAAAAAAACTCAATTCCGCCGCGGTTCCATTCCGTTTGGACTGCGTTCCATTCACGGTTTTGACGCTCGGCACCGGAATTCCTCAGCAGACCGTTAGATGACATGTGGCTTGGCGATCGCTCGATCCGTATCTGCCGACGAATCATTCATGATCGAAAATCATGCATGCATGTGGATCTTGCGAATGATAGTTCGTGCTGGAGTTTTTCAAAATCATAGCAGGTATTTTAGCACCATGTGGGGCGATCAAGATACCATTAGTGCCGTAATACAAAACACCAGAACGATTTACTTGGCTTGTGTAAAGTTTGATCGATACAACCATATCACTAGCGCTCGCTTGCCTTGAAATTATAGGGCATGGCGACGTTATAGTCGCGACAAGTCGATTGCCGCAGACTTTGGTGTTACGTCTTCGAAGCGTACAATGCCGTGACGTGGACAGGCGTCGATCTCAAAGGACGACGTATCATGCACCGCCGTTATCAACATCTCAGTATTCCAACGGAAATCATGCGCTCGGTGGTCGGAATATCCGAAGCTGGCAGCATCACCAAGGCTGCCAAGTTGCTGGGTCTCAGCCAGCCTGCGATCAGCTCGCAGATCAAGCGGATCGAGCATGCGGTCGGCGGTAGTATCTTTCAGAAATCCGCGAACGGTTCTGCTACCACGGAACTGGGGAAACTTGTGCTCACCCAGGCCCGCAAGATTCTCGAGGCTAATGACCAGTTGCTGATGCTGCGCGGCGCTTTAAACGACGACCATTCCATTCGTCTTGGACTCAGCAATATTTATTCGCAGAAGGTGCTGGAGGTCATGAGCAGGGCCGAACTGGCCGGCATCTGCATCTACGCGGATAATTCCGCGGAAATTACCAAAGGCTTGCTCGATGGCTATATCGATGTCGGGATTTTCATGAGCATGTCGGAGGTTCCGCTAGAATCCAGTCTTGAAGTGGTCGCGCAGCGTGAGGAAGAAGTCACCTGGGTGCGCTCGACAGATTTCACGCTGAGCCCAGGAGCGCCCGTTCCATTGTTGACATGGCCCGGCCAGATCACGCACGATCTGATGGTTCAGGCCCTCGAACGCAAGGGAATGGTGTATCGTATCGCTTTCTCAAGCCCGGATTACCATGCGCGGATCGACGCGGCCAAGGCCGGTATCGGGCTTACTGTTTTGCCCAAGCGGCTGGTGCCTGTCCCGCTGATGGCGGCTAACGAATATTATCTCCCGCCGCCGAGCTCGCCGAAAGTGCTGCTTTGCGCCCGTCCGGGATTTCGCCAGAAGCATGCGAAACTTCTCGATGACCTGCAGGCTCGTTTCATCGCGTCCTGACCCTGACCATCACCTACGATTATGTATCCATAAAATATGATGCAGTGAGCGACTGTCATCTCGGTATCGGAGATGATCAGGTCCCTCTACGCGTAACACAAATTGTATAGGTAAATTTCACGCAGGCCTGAGAAGCTCAATCGATGTTGAGATTCGAGGCTTTGATGATCCGGTTACTTTTGTGTCGACGCGGCGCGTCCGCCGTCGAGTTCGCAATGGTGCTGCCCGTATTCCTGACCATCGTGTTCGGAATCGTGGTGTTCGGCTCGTATCTCGCTGTCATTCACGGGGTCCAGCAGCTTGCCGCCGAGGCGGCGCGGTCATCCGTAGCCGGTATGAGCGAGACCGAACGGGGGACGCTGGCGAAATCCTACGTTTCCGCGAACGCCGATACCTATCCGCTGATCGACAAGACGCATCTCAGCGTCAATGCCGCGACTTCCGGCGCCAATGCCAACGTGTTTGTCGTCACAGTAAATTACGACGCATCCAGCATGTTCATCTATTCGCTGCCGTTCGTGCCGATGCCACCGACGCTGATCGCGCGGTCCGCGGCCATCCCCTATGGCGGATTTTGAGGGTGACCTCGATGCGACATTTGCTGACGAGGTTCCGGTCTGATCAGCGCGGTAATATCGCGATCATGGCTGCCGGCGCCATGGTGCTGGCGGTCTGCTGCGCGGCGTTGGGAATCGATATCGGAACGATCTCGGCCGATCGCCGCAAGTCGCAAAGCTCCGCTGATCTCGCCGCCATTGTAGCGGCCAGCAACCTCAGCAATGCCAGCAACGCCGCGACTTCCGCCGTGACCCAGAACAACCTTCCCGCCAGTGCGCTGGTGAGCGTCGTACTTGGCACTTACACAGCGAACGAAGCCGTGGCTTCGCAGAACCGCTTCGTCACGCCGGCTACCGGCGTGGCGAACGCCGCGCGGGTGGTGCTGCAGACCGAGACCCCGCTGTATTTCAGTCACTTCTTTACCGGCAGTAACAGTTTCAAGATCAATGCGACGGCGACGGCGACCACCACGGCGATGGCGTCGTTCTCGATCGGCTCACGGCTGGCCTCGCTGAACGGCGGATTGCTCAACAATGTCCTGGGGGCAATGCTAGGCACGACGCTGTCGCTGTCGGTGATGGACTATACCGCGCTTCTAAGTGCGAAAATCGACGCCTTTGGTTTTCTCAACGAATTGGCGAGCCGCGTAGGTCTGAGCACCGGGACTTATGATGCCCTGCTCAGTTCCAACATCAAGGTCAGTGACATCCTGGCTGCCGCGCTCAATGTGCAGAACACCGCCAATGGCGGCGGCACCGCAACCACGGCCTTGTCGACCATCGTAACAGCCGCGAATTCGGTGATCACCAGGATCGCTCCCAGCTCGTTGATCGATACCGGACCCTATTCCGACTTGAAAATTGGCCTGAAGCCGAAGACCGGCGTCAGCCTTTCGCTTTACGACCTGCTGCAGGCGACTGCCGGGGTCGCCAACGGCACCAACCAGATCGCGCTTCCGGTGAGTCTCGGTCTTCCCGGCATCGCCAGTGCAACGCTGACGGCCGTGACCGGCGCCCGCCCGCCCGGATCGGGCTGGGTCGCTGTAGGCACACAGGGCGCCAGCGTGCACACCGCGCAGACCCGCGTATTGCTGTCGATCCAGTTGATTGGCAGTGGCGCCGCGGCGATGGTCAATCTGCCGATCTACATCGAGGTCGCCTCGGGCACGGCGACGTTGAACAATGTTAGCTGCGGATATCCGGACATCAGCACTTCGAGTGCCACCCTGGGTGTGACGCCGGGTATCGTCGATGCCTGGATCGGCAATGTCACCGTCGCCGATCTCAACAATACCAGCACCAAGCCCAGCCCTCCCGCCGCCACACTGGTAAATCTACTCGGCCTGATCACGGTAACCGGACGCTCGCATGCCGGAATGGGAAATACCACGCCGGTCACCGTTCCGTTCACCTATGCGGAGATCACCGCGCAGACAAAAAAGACGGTGAATTCGACCAATTTCACATCCTCGCTGACGGGAAGCCTGCTTGGCGACCTCGCGATCAATATCAACGTCGTCGGTCTGCCCATCGTGCCGCCCGGGCTCGGGCCGCTGGTGACAAGCATCATCAGCGGCGCCACCGGTTCGATTGACACCTTGCTGGCCGCGACACTCGCCAGCCTCGGTGTCGGCATTGGACAGGCCGACGTCTGGGTATCCGGTATCCGCTGTGACGGCGTGGTACTGGTGAACTGAATGTGTACTGCGTATTTTTCAACCAATAACAGATAGTGAGAACGATCATGGGACATGAAGCAGCAACGCTACGCCCGAATGTGAACCGCAAGCGCTCGGTGGTGGTTTCCAAGAAGCGCACCAGCGTGAGCCTGGAAGACAGCTTCTGGGTAAGCCTGCAGGCGATTGTCCGGATGGAAAACACCACCATCGAGCACTACATCGAAAAGATCGAACGCAAGCGCGAGACGCCCAATCTGTCGTCGAACCTGCGGATCGCCGTGCTCGAATACTTCCAGCAGATCGCGGCGCGCAGCATTGTGTCGAGCGCCTCGGACGCGACCGGCGGCGTCTCGCCGTACCAGGACCACCATGGCGAATCGGCCGAGAAGGTCGTGGCGTACTGGAATAAGCTCGACGCCAAGGAACCGCTCCCGACCTAATAACCGGCAAGTTCCACCTTCTTCCTGCTCGATATTGATAGCGGCACCCGAGGGTGCCGCGACGACGCATCATGCCTTTTTTTAAGTGCTGGCTTTTGGCCAGGGAGTGACCAATGTTCAATCGTCAGTGGAAAGCCGATGTGCGTGATGCATTGGCGCAAGCCACGGCCATCAGTCGATCGCAGGCCGTCATCGAATTCAATATGGACGGCACGATCATCACTGCGAACGCCAATTTTCTCAAAACGCTCGGCTATACGCTCGAGGAAATCAAGGGCAAGCATCACGGCATTTTCGTCGATCCCGCCGTTCGCGCCAGTGCCGCCTATCGTGATTTTTGGACTATTCTCAACCGGGGCGAATTCCAGGCGGCGCAATACAAGCGAATTGCCAAGGGTGGCCGCGAGGTCTGGATCCAGGCATCCTATAATCCAATTCTGGATAGTCGCGGCAAGCCGTGCAAGGTCATTAAAATCGCCACCGATATCACGAGGCAGATGATCGATGGCATGGAGGCTAGTGGCAAGATTTCCGCGATCAACCGCGCCCAGGCAGTCATTGAATTCGACATGGACGGAGCCATCCTGGCGGCGAACGAAAATTTCCTCGCGGCCATGGGCTACACGCTGGCGGAGGTTCTGGGCCGGCATCACAGCATGTTTGTGCCGCCGGCCGATCGCGACAGCGCGGCCTACCGCGAATTGTGGGCGTGCCTCAACCGCGGCGACTACCAAGCCGCCGAATACAAGCGGATCGGCAAGGGCGGCAAGGAAGTCTGGATTCTGGCGACCTATAATCCAATTCTCAACGAGACCGGAAAGCCCTTCAAGGTGGTCAAATTTGCCACCGATATTACCCCGCAGAAGCTGGCCGCCGCGGACAGCAACGGCCAGATGGCTGCCATCCGCAAGTCGCAAGCCGTGATCGAGTTCAGCATGGATGGCACGATCATGACGGCCAACCCGAATTTCCTCGACGCGGTCGGCTATACGCTGGATGAGATCAAGGGAAGACATCACAGCATCTTCGTCGATCCGTCGGAGCAGACGTCCGCGGCCTATGGTGAATTCTGGGCCAGCCTGAACCATGGCGCTTACCAGGCTGGCGAGTTCAGGCGGATCGGCAAGGGTGGCAGGCAGGTCTGGATCCAGGCGTCCTACAATCCGATCTTCGATCTTAACGGCAAGCCATTCAAGGTCGTGAAATACGCTACCGACATGACCCCGCAGGTGATGGCACGCCTTAAGGTCGAGCGTGCGCGCTCGCTGATCGAGTCGGTCGCCGCCGGCAGTGAGGAGATGAATGCATCGATCCGGGAAATTTCAGAGACCATGGTAAAGTCGCGGCAAACCGCCGAATCCGCTGTGCGTCAGGTCGAGATGGCCGACGCCCAGGCGCAGCGCCTGACCGACGCGGCGCTTTCGATGGGCGGGATCGTCGGTCTGATCGGCGACATTACGGGGCAGATCAACCTGCTGGCGCTGAATGCAACGATCGAATCCGCGCGCGCGGGCGAGGCCGGACGGGGCTTTGCGGTGGTGGCGTCGGAGGTGAAGAATCTCGCCAACCAGGCCAAGCTCGCTACCGACAAGATCAGCGACGAAATTGATGCACTGAACGGCATTTCCGGTGATGTCGCGGGCGCGTTGGTCGCCATCAAGCAGGCGATTGAACACGTCAACGAATACGTCACCTCGACAGCCGCGGCGGTCGAGGAGCAAAGCACGGTGACGTCGGACATGTCGGCCAACATGCACCGGGCGGCCTCCGAACTAGCGTAACGGTTTGGAACTTGCTACGAGAAGAAATGTCTTCGGAAAGCCGCATCGATCCTCGCAACCGCACGCTGAAGGGCGGGTCGATCTATTTTGACGGCGGTGCCATCGACTGCACCGTCCGGAACATTTCCAAGACGGGCGCCGCGCTCGATGTCGTCAGTCCGCTCGGAATTCCGAACGAGTTCACGCTGATGGTGCCAGGCGACAAGCTCAGCCAGCGTTGTCACGTGGTCTGGCGCAAGGAAACCCGGATCGGCGTGGCGTTCGACATCGATTAGGATCGTCGCTCAGTCCAGCCATGCATGGCGACGTCATCAATATAATGGCTATATGTCCTAATTCCGACGCAACGTAAGAGCTGTCGTAGTTCGGAATGCCCGGCTCCCTGGGCATTCCGCCGGTAATGATTCGGGCCCGCGCCGCAACAACGGCGTTGGCGGCGCGGGCTTGCACTGAAACGGCCAGACCTGGCGGTTCCTGCCCAGCGATTTCAAGCTCAAGAGCCATCTCGAAGGCCGCTATGGCAAAGAGATGCTGCTGGTCGACACGACGATTCCGGACTGGCCGGTCAGCTACGACGATCTCGAGCCCTATTACGATCGCTTCGAGAAGTTATGCGGGACCTCCGGCAAGGCCGGCAACCTCAATG
>NZ_JANXTC010000233.1:0-3594 GCF_025356345.1 Tardiphaga sp. | reverse complement strand
GCTCGGCATTCCGGCGCTGGCCTATGCCATCATCTCGCTGCTGATCCCGCTGGTCCGCGACTACAACACGCTGATGGCGCTGAATATCGTCCATGGCCTGTTGCTCGGCACCTTCGTTCCCGCGACGCTGCTGATCATCTTTCGCAACCTGCCGATGAAATGGTGGCTGCCGGCGATCGCGATCTATGCGATCCGCGTCGGCTTCACCCTCAATTCCAGCATCGCGCTGCTCGGCTTCTATGTCGACCATGTCGGCTGGCAGTGGCTGTTCTGGCAGGATTGTATCATCGCGCCGTTGCTGGCGCTGTGTGTCTGGCTCGGCACGCCGCACGAGCCGGTCGATACGCCGTTGCTGGAGCAGGCCGACTGGGGCGGCATGCTGCTGCTCGGCAGCGGCATGTCGATGATCTATGCCGGGCTCGACCAGGGCAACCGGCTCGACTGGCTCGGCTCGGGGATCGTGGTGGCATTGCTGGCGGGCGGGGCGTTGCTATCGGTCGGCTTCTTCATCAATGAAGCGCTGGTCAAGCGGCCATGGGCCCATGCCGAGGTGATCCTGTCGCGCAATATCGGCCTCGCCCTGATCGTGATCCTCTTATACACCATGACCAGCCTGTCGAATTCCTCGCTGGCGCCGAACTTCCTGACGACGATCGCGCTGCTGCGGCCCGAGCAGTCCGGCGCATTGTTTCTGACGTACGCCGTGTTGCCGATGCTCGTGCTGGTGCCGCTGTCGATCCATCTGGTCCGGCATTACGACGTGAAGCTGACGCTGATCATCGGCCTGTCGGCCTTCGCCGCGGCGGCCCTGCTGGGCACGCAACTGACCCATCACTGGTCGCTTGGCGACTTCATTCCGATGGTGCTGCTGCAGTCGCTGGGCCAGTCCTTCACGCTGCTGCCGGTGGTGATCATCGCGGTGTCGAATTCCGACCCGACCCGCGCCACGGCGTTCGCCGCCTACATCCAGGTGATGCGGCTCGGCGGCGCCGAGATCGGCATCGCGCTGATGGCCAGCTGGCTGCGGATTCGCGAGCAGATCCATTCCAACCTGTTGGGACAACATGTCGGCAGCGGCGATGCCGACGTCACCGGCCTTCTGGCGCAGCTCACCGGCCGCTTTGCCAGCCACGGCGCTGGCCTCGCGCAGTCGCGCAGCGTCGCCACGCTGTCGGGCCTGGTGGCGCGCGAGGCCAACACGCTGGCCTATATTGACGGCTTCTGGCTCACCCTGTGGTTCGCGATCGCCGCTTTGGCCTGCGTGTCGCTGATCGGCAACGCGCCGCGGGGCCCGTTCACGCCGAAGCGGCCGGGTACGTAACCGGTGGCCGACGGCGACGGAAGCGCCCGATGGTCGCCGGCGTCAGGAAGTCAACACAACGGATAAAAAGGGTGCCGTCGCGGTCAAGAGGCTCATGCTGGTTTTTCAAGAGATGGCGCAAAAGCCACATATTGTCGAAGCCGCATGGTCTGGAGTGGAATTTGACTGCAAATATGATAGATTATTCGCATGTCCATTCGCAAAAAGACGCTCGCCAGCAAACCTGCTTCCACCAAGTTTGTGCTTGGTCGGGAGCGTTTCGCGCTGATTAGCGCGGTGGAAGGCATCAAGCCGACCGCCGCGATGAAGAAGCGTGTTGCCGAGTTTGACCGGCTGGGGCTTTCTCCCGCCGAGCGGCGACGCGAGATCATCAACGTCTACCGTAAGGGCTGATTTTCGGAGCATGTATGCGGCCATCGATGACCCGTATTGCTATCCCGGCACCAAAATCCTCAAGAACAAGCTTGGCCTCCGAAGCCAGCGCGAGCTGGATGCCTTCGAAGCGGAAATGTCCTTCGAGCGCTCTGCGGACTCTCTCCCTTCGGGGAGGCTGAGCTACAGTCATTATCGGGCCATCCATCGGCATCTGTTCCAGGACGTCTACGGATGGGCAGGAAAGCTGCGGACCATTCGCATATCCAAGCGCGAGAGTACTTTCTGTTATCCGGAACATATCCATCAGGAAATGGCGAAGCTGTTCAAGGCCCTCCGCCGGGCAAAGCATTTAAAGAATACGACTCCGGAGGTTTTTGCGAAGCAGGCAGCACATTTCCTGGCTGAGCTGAACGCTATTCATCCGTTCAGGGAAGGAAACGGTCGGACTCAGTTGACGTTTCTGACATTGCTGGCTGAAACGTCGGGACATCCGCTGGTACTCAAGAGAATGAACCCGGACCGCATCATGCAGGCCGTTATCACCAGTTTCGGTGGGGAGGAAGATCCACTGGCGCGGATGATCCTTGAACTTGTTGATCGCAGGAAGTGACCACAGAGCGGATTTTCAATCGGAGCAGCGTTCGACTTTCAGGCGTGATGTCCCCAGGGCCGAAAGGGTCCTCGGCCAGCGCAGACGCTTTCCACGGTTCATGAGCTTTGCTCGCGATGTCCCCTGATTCGTCGCCGGCCTACCGCCGCGCCGATGTCAGCGCCCCGCCGCTCGCCACGCATCGTCCGTTCTTGTAGACCGAGCGCGATTTCGGCACCGCGACGACCGCCATCGGCAGGCCTTCGACGTCCAGGGTGACGAAGTCGGCCTTGGCGCCCACCCGCAATCCGTAGCCTTCCAGTCGCAACGCCTTGGCACCGCCCGCGGTGACCACGTCGAAGGCAATTCCCAGATCCTCGTCGGTGTTGAACCCGGACCGATAGCCGATCATCATCGCCCGTCCCAGCAGGTCCCCGTCGCCATAGGGCCACCAGGAATCGCGGATATTGTCGCTGCCGCTGAACACCGTGACCCCGGCCTCGCGCAGCGCCTTGACCGGCGGAAAGCCGCGGGCGCCCGGCGCATTGGTCATGATCGACACGCCGTCACGCGCGAGCAGGTCGGCCGTGCGCTTGACGATGTCGGTCGCGACGTCGCCCAGCGAATAAGCGTGGCTGACGGCGACATGGCCGCCCATGGCGAGAGCCCTGGTTCGCGCCGCGATCTGTTCGAGCTCGAAGATGCCCAGCGTGCCGTGGTCGTGCAGATGGATGTCGACGTCGACGCCGTGCCGCTGGGCGATGCCGAATACGACGTCGAGATGCCTTTCGACATCGCGGTCGAAGCTGGCGGGATCGAGACCGCCGATCAGATCGGCGCCGATCGACATCGCTTCGTCGAGATAGTCCGCCGCGCCGGCGCTGAGCAGGATGCCGCTCTGTGGAAAGGCGACCAGCTGGATGTCGATGAGGTCGCGGTATTCCTCGCGAACCCCGAGAATGGTTTCGAGTGATTTGAGTCCGACCGAACCATCAACCATCACATGGCTGCGCATCTGGGTGGTGCCGTTAGCGATACAGAGTTCGATCTGGTTGCGGGCCCGAACCTCCATCGGCGCCGTCGCCGCCATGTTGCGGGCCTGGCTGGCGACGCGCTCATGCACGTTGAAGCCGTTGGAATAGGGCACATGCGGCCACCATGCGTCGCCATAAAAGCTGGTGTCGAGATGGATGTGGCCTTCGACCAGGCCGGGCACCACCAGCGCGCCGCCGAGGTCGATTGTCGTAACGGCCGATGGTGGGCTGCCTTCGGGCGTGATCGCGACGATGCGGCCCGACGCGACGGCGAT
>NZ_JANXTC010000395.1:0-8234 GCF_025356345.1 Tardiphaga sp. | reverse complement strand
CCGAACTCGGCGAATACGCCCCGCGCATCGAGACCTTCAAGATTCCGACCGACAAAATCCGCGAAGTGATCGGCACCGGCGGCAAGGTGATCCGCGAGATCGTCGAAAAGACCGGCGCGAAGGTCAACATCGAGGACGACGGTACCGTGAAGGTGGCGTCATCGGATGGTGAGTCGATCAAAGCCGCGATCAAGTGGATCAAGTCGATCGCCTCCGATCCGGAGTTGAACGCGATCTATGAAGGCACCGTCGTCAAGGTGATGGAGTTCGGTGCGTTCGTAAACTTCTTCGGCGCGAAAGACGGCCTGGTTCATATCAGCCAGCTCGCTTCGGCCCGCGTGCAGAAGACTTCCGACGTCGTCAAGGAAGGCGACAAGGTCAAGGTCAAGCTGCTCGGCTTCGACGATCGCGGCAAGACGCGTTTGTCGATGAAGGTGGTCGATCAGGAGACCGGTGAGGACCTCGAGGCCAAGCAGAAGGCCGCCGAAGGTACCGCCGCCGCCGAGTAACGGCGCTAACAACTAACTGTGAAAAGGGCGGCCGAAAGGCCCCCCTTTTTGTTGGGGTGATATGGCGCGACGGCGCCTATGGCATCCCTCCCCCTTGTGCGGAGGGTCGGCGGAACGAGGCGATGCGCGGCATCGTCGAAGTGGAGGTCGGGGTGGGGGCGCCGCGGGCGACGGCGTTCGTTGCACCCCGACCCGACCGCGCTTCGCGCGGCCACCCTCCCCACAAGGGGGAGGAAAAAAAACCACACCGCCTACCACTGCGCGGTTGCGACGCAGTCGTGATTTGACTTGCCACGAAACCCGGACACCCTGCCGCGCGTAGTTGCTATGCCTGACCGTTGAGGTTCAGCGCTCCATTCCGCGCGCAGCGCCCGCCGCGCGCCACCACGGAGAATTCCGATGCCCCTGATGTCCCGCCGTCATCTGATGCTGGCCGCCACCGGCCTGGTGGCCGTCGCCGCCGCGCCGCGCTTCGTATTCGCGCAGGCCGCCGCCCCCGCCGCGACGCCGTTCACGCTGCCGCCATTGGCCTATCCCATCGCCGCGTTCGAACCGCACATCGATGCGAAGACGATGGAAATCCATCACGACAAGCACCACGCCGCCTATGTCGGCAACCTCAACACTTTCGCCAAGGACAATCCGCAGATTGCGGCGTCGCCGATCGTCGACGTGCTCGGCAAGCTCGGCGACGTGCCGGAGGCGATCCGCACCGGAGTCCGCAACAACCTCGGCGGCCACGCCAACCACACCATGTTCTGGCAGATCATGGGCCCGGATGGCGGCCGACCGGAAGGCGACGTGCTGGCCGCGATCGACCGCGACCTCGGCGGGCTGGAGAAATTCCAGACCGACTTCAACGCCGCCGGCGGCCGCCAGTTCGGCTCCGGCTGGGTGTTCGTGATCGTCGACAAGGATGGCAAGCTCACGATCGAGACCCGTCCCAACCAGGACAGCCCGATCATGGATGGCAAGCGCGCGCTGCTCGGAAACGACGTCTGGGAGCACGCTTATTACCTGACCTACCAGAACCGCCGTCCGGACTATCTGAAGGCGTGGTGGAACACGGTGAACTGGAAGGTGATCGGCGAACGCTACGCCGCCGCGAAGGCCGGCACGCTGGGGATTTAAAGGCTGGCTGGTTCCTTACCCCGCCGAGGCCCTCGTGCCGCTGCGCGGATCGGTAATCGGTCAAGCCATTGCTTGCATGGGTGAATATCTAAAAAACCAGGCTAAAACCTGGTCTTTTTTCTTGAAAAGCAGGCCATAGCCTGGTTTATTGCGTTAATTTCCAGGCTTTAGCCTGGTTTCTTAACGAGGCTGATGTATTTTATCTGCACGGGCGAGTGCAGGATATTGTCGATGAAAGCCACCCTACGAAGCCTTGCGCGAAAGTCATTGGACAGCCGTCTGGTTCCTGGTGACCAGCCGCGGCCTGAACTTCGATACAAGTCTCCCCCCAAGGGCTGGATACGAGCGATCCGCGACGCATTCGGCATGAGCAGTGAGCAATTGGCTCGCCGGGTATCGCTAAGATCCCAAAGCATCGACGATTGGGAAAAGTCCGAGGCAAGCGGATCCATAAGCCTGAACACTTTGCGTCGGGCTGCCGATGCCTTGGACTGCACCCTGATTTACGCCCTGGTGCCAAGGACATCGCTGGAAGACGCCGTGAATTCGCGCGCTCGCAGAATTGCGACGCGCGAATTGGGACGTGTGGCACACACCATGAAACTCGAAGATCAGACCACGGCCGACAGCGATCCGGATGAGCAAATAGCGGAATACATTCGCGCCAACATAAAGGATCGCGATATCTGGAATGAGCCGTGACCCGCCGGTTTCAGGAACCCGACCATACGACGGCTCTTTCGCCGGAAGATCGGAGAGCGCTCCGGCAAACATGGATTACAAGTCGCGCTGACCTCAACGCGGCCGAAGAGCGTAATATCTTGAATGGGACAGCCTGGGCACGCAGACGCCGCAGGGCGATGCCAGAAGATATTTTGACTGACCGTTACGCGAAGACGCTGCACAAGCAGATGTTCGGCGACGTCTGGGGTTGGGCGGGCAAGTATCGAGAGCGGGAAAGCAACATCGGCATCCGGCCGCATCTGATCACCACCGAGGTCCCCGCGTTGTTCAGCGACGTGCTGTATTGGCTTCAACATAGGACCTACGAATCGGACGAGATCGCCGTTCGCCTCCACCACCGGCTCGTGGCGATACATCCCTTTTCAAACGGTAATGGACGCCACACCCGATTGATGGCCGACCTGCTGGTCGAGCGGCTCGGTCGCGACCCGTTCACCTGGGGACGGCGGAGTCTCGTGGAAGTGAGCGAGCTTCGCGCCCGCTACGTCGCGGCTCTGCAAGCCGCGGACAATCACATCATTGAGCCGCTGCTGAAGTTCGCGCGTTCATAGCGGCTTCGTAAGCTCGCCTCACACACACCCCATCACCACATCGCCGAGCGCCGCGAAGTCGGCCTTGCGCGGCGAGGTCTTGCGGTACACCAGCCCGATGCTGCGGCCGGGCTGCGGGTTTTCCATCCGCAGGAACTTGATCCGCTCGTCGCGCCGTTCGACATCGGCGGCGATCTGCGGGATCAGCGTGATGCCATAGCCGCTGGCGACCATCTGCATCACCGTGGACAGGCTCGACGCGGCGAATGCCATACCCGGCGCGCCGGAGCCATTGCCGCGCCCCACGGTACCGCACAACGCCAGCGTCTGGTCGCGCAGGCAGTGGCCATCCTCCAGCAGGATCAGCCGGCTCTGGTCGATCCCGGCGGCGTTAATGCGCCGGTCGGCCGGCCGCGGATCATCGGCCGGCACCGCCAGCAGGAACAGGTCGTAAAACAGCTTCAGCGTATCGATTTCCGGCTCGGCGACCGGCAGCGCCAGCATCGCGGCGTCCAGCGCGCCGCTCTTGACGTCGTCGATCAACTGCTTGGTCTGCGTCTCGCGCAGTTCCAGCCGCAATTCGGGGAACTGCTTCTGCAATACCGGCAGGATGCGCGGCAGCAGATAGGGCGCCAGCGACGGGATCACCCCCAGCGTCAGCCGGCCGGTCAGCAGGCCGCCCCTATGCCTGGCGAAGTCGACCAGGTCGCGCGACGCCGCCAGCACGTCCTCGCCGCGCCGCGCCACCTCGCGGCCGACATCGGTCAGCATCACCTCGCCGGGGCGACGTTCCACCACCTTGACCCCCAGCGTGCGCTCCAGATCTCTGATCTGCATCGACAGCGCCGGCTGGGTGACGGCGCAGGATTCCGCGGCACGGCCGAAATGGCCGTGCTTGGCGAGGGCAGCGAGATAGCGAAGCTGGCGGAGCGTAATCATGGTTGATCAGATAAACTTATCGAAGAGCGAAGACAAATCGACTGGACCTGATGTTAGATTTCTTCCAAGCTAATGTCACGAACCGGGGATAGGCTGAGTGCCAGGCCTTCCCAGAACGTTCGCCAGACATTTGCAACCACAGAGCATTCAGACAGGCACGTTGTGTTCGCGACGATGCGGCTTGCCGACGTTGCCCGACAACACCCGACCCCGACAGCCCGAAGGAAAGAACCATGGACCAGAAGACCGATGATACCGCCGGCAAGTGCCCGGTGCAGCATGACACCAAGGGCAAGGGAACGACCGGCAAGGGCCGCAGCAACCGTGACTGGTGGCCGGAGCAGCTCGATATCGGCGTGTTGCATGCGATCCATCCGTCCGCCGATCCGATGGGCGGCGCGTTCAATTATGCCGAGGAGTTCAAGACCCTCGACCTCGATGCCGTGATCAAGGACCTGCATGCCCTGATGACCGACTCGCAGGATTGGTGGCCGGCCGATTTCGGTCACTATGGCGGCTTGTTCATCCGCATGGCCTGGCACAGCGCCGGCACCTATCGCACCACCGACGGCCGTGGCGGCGCCGGTGGCGGACAGCAGCGCTTCGCGCCGCTCAATTCGTGGCCGGACAACGCCAACCTCGACAAGGCACGCCGCCTGCTGTGGCCGATCAAGCAAAAGTACGGCAACAAGCTTTCCTGGGCCGACCTCTACGTGCTGACCGGCAACATCGCGCTGGAATCGATGGGCTTCAAGACCTTCGGTTTCGCCGGCGGTCGCGCCGACACCTGGGAGCCGGAAGAACTGTATTGGGGTCCGGAAGGCTCCTGGCTGGGCGACGAGCGCTACAGCGGTGAGCGCGAGCTCGCGGAGCCGCTCGGCGCCGTGCAGATGGGCCTGATCTACGTCAATCCGGAAGGCCCGAACGGCAATTCCGATGCGCTCGGTTCGGCGAGGGATATCCGCGAGACCTTCGCCCGCATGGCGATGAACGACGAAGAGACCGTGGCGCTGGTCGCCGGCGGCCATACTTTCGGCAAGACCCACGGCGCGGGTGATCCGTCCTTCGTCGGCGTCGATCCGAATTCCGGCGCGATCGAGGCCCAGGGCCTCGGCTGGAAGAACACGCATGGTACCGGCTTCGGCGCCGACGCGATCAGCAGCGGCCTGGAAGTCACCTGGACGCAGACCCCGACGCAGTGGAGCAACCACTACTTCGACAACCTGTTCAAATACGAATGGGAGCTGACCAAGAGCCCGGGCGGCGCGCATCAGTGGGTGGCGAAGAACGCCGTGGCGGACATTCCGGATGCCTTTGATCCCGCGAAGAAGCATCTGCCGACCATGCTGACCTCCGACATCGCGCTGCGCGTCGATCCGGCCTACGAGAAGATCTCGCGTCACTTCTACGAGAACCCGGACAAGTTCGCCGATGCCTTCGCCCGCGCCTGGTTCAAGCTGACCCATCGCGACATGGGTCCGGTGGTTCGCTATCTCGGCCCGCTGGTCCCGAAGGAAACCCTGATCTGGCAGGACCCGATCCCGGCCGTCGATCATCCGCTGATCAACGACGCGGACATCGTCGAGCTGAAGGCGAAGATCCTCGCTTCCGGCCTCACGGTGGCGCAGCTGGTATCGACCGCCTGGGGCTCGGCCTCGACGTTCCGCGGCTCCGACAAGCGCGGCGGCGCCAATGGCGCACGCATCCGCCTCGCGCCGCAGAAGGACTGGGAAGTCAACCAGCCCGCCCAGCTCGCCGATGTGCTGGCCAAGCTGGAAGCGATCCAGAAGGCGTTCGGCAAGAAAGTGTCGATCGCCGACCTGATCGTGCTCGGTGGCGCGGCCGCGATCGAGAAGGCCGCCAAGGACGCCGGCCACAGCGTGACCGTGCCGTTCTCGCCGGGTCGCGGCGACGCCACGCAGGAGCAGACCGACGCGCATTCCTTCGCGCCGCTCGAACCCCGTGCCGACGCGTTCCGCAACTACATCAGCGGCAAGCCGCAATACATGGTCCCGGAAGAGGCCATGGTGGACCGCGCGCAGCTGCTGAAGCTGACCGCGCCGGAACTGACCGTACTGCTCGGCGGCCTGCGCGTGCTCGGCGCCAATGCCGCGGACTCCAAGCATGGCGTCCTCACCGCCAGGCCGGGAACGTTGAGCAATGACTTCTTCGTCAATCTGCTCGACATCAACATCGAATGGGCGCCGGTGGCGGGCCAGGACGGTGTCTATGAGGCGCATGACCGCAAGACCAAGGCGGTGAAGTGGACGGGCACGCGCGTCGACCTGATCTTCGGGGCGCACTCGCAGCTCCGGGCGCTGGCCGAAGTCTATGGCAGCAGCGATGCCAAGGCGAAATTCGTCAAGGATTTCGTCAAGGCCTGGGCCAAGGTGATGAATGCCGACCGCTTCGAGCTCCACGCCGAGCCGATGCTGCAGGCCGCGGAGTAAAAGCGCCGTCATTGCGAGCGCAGCGAAGCAATCCAGAGCCACAAGGAAAGACTGGATTGCTTCGTCGCAAGCGCTCCTCGCAATGACGGACAGCAATACTGAATTGAAGAAGCCCTCGCGAGAAATCGCGGGGGCTTCTTCTTGCTCACTTTCTTCCTTCTCCCCTTGTGGGAGAAGGGAGAAAATCGGCGCGACGTCGCACCTTGCACCTCTCCCCGAATCTCCGCACAACTGGCGCCCAGATTTACCACCGGAGCCAACGCCATGATGAAACTGTACTGGTCGCCGCGATCGCGCTCGTTCACCGCGCTGTGGCTGATGGAAGAGACCGGCGTGCCCTATCAGCGCGTGCTCACCGACATCTCGACCGGCGCGCAGCGCTCGCTGGAATTCCTCACCGTCAATCCGATGGGCAAGGTCCCGGCGCTGCAGGACGGCGACGCCGCCATGGCCGAGGCCGCGGCGATCTGCGCCTATGTCGCCGAGCGCTATCCCGACGCGGCACTGGCGCCGGCGCTGGGCGACGTGCATCGCGCCAAATATCTATACTGGCTGTTCTTCGCGCCGAGCTGCATCGAGCCCGCGATCGCGCAGCTCGCCGCCAAATTCGAGATGAATTCGGTCGCCGCCGGCTGGGGCGACGCCAAGCGGGTGTTCGACGTGCTGGAGGCCGCCCTGGAAGACGGACCGTGGCTTCTCGGCGAGACGTTTTCCGCCGCCGATATCGCGATCGGCTCGAGCCTCAATTTCGCGGTGCGGCAGTTCAAGATGATCTCGCCGCGACCGTCCTTCGACCGCTACCTCGATCGCTGCGAATCGCGCCCGGCGTTCCAGCGCGCCGCGCTGATGGCGGCGGGCGAGAAGATGTAATTTTGAAGCACCGCTGATGTGCTGCGTTCCCCGGATGCTGCGCAGCGCGTCGCACTTGCGACGTGGTGCGCTGCTGATCCGGGGCCCCGGTTCGTTGAGGAAGCAACCGGGATCCCGGATCTGCGCAGCGGCATAAGAACGCCGCAGCGCGTCCGGGAAACAGATTCTACTCCGTCACATCCGCCTTCAGCGCGTCGGGATGCGGCATCGAGATGATGTTGTAGCCGGAATCGACAAAATGGGTTTCGCCGGTGACGCCACCGGACAATTCCGACAGCAGGTACAGCGCGGTGCCGCCAAGTTCGTCGAGCGTGACGCCGCGGCCAAGCGGCGAGTGCTTCTGCTGGAACGCGAACATCGCGCGGGAATCGCCGATGCCGGAGCCGGCCAGCGTGCGCACCGGCCCTGCGGACAGCGAGTTGACGCGGATGCCCTGGCGGCCGAAATCGGCGGCGAGATAGCGCACCGAGGCTTCCAGCGCCGCCTTCGCCACGCCCATCACATTGTAGTTCGGCATCACCCGGGTCGAGCCGCCGAAGGTCAGCGTGATCATGGTGCCACCCGCGGTCATCAGTTCAGCCGCGCGTTTTGCGACTTCGGTGAAGGAGAAGCAGGAGATCACCATGGTGCGCGAGAAATTCGTGCGCGTGGTGTCGGCGTAGCGGCCCTTGAGCTCGTTCTTGTCGGAGAAGCCGATCGCGTGCACCACGAAATCCAGCCCGCCCCATGTTTCCTTGATCGCCGCGAAGGTGGCATCGACGGAGGCGATGTCCTCGACGTCGCAGGGCAGGATCAGCTCGGCACCCAGCGATTCCGCCAGCGGCTTGACGCGCTTGCCGAGCGCGTCGCCCTGATAGGTGAAAGCGAGCTTGGCGCCCTGCGCGTGCAGCGTCCGGGCGATTCCCCACGCGATCGAATGATCATTGGCGACGCCCATGATCAGGCCGCGCTTGCCCTGCATCAGATTTTGCATGTGAACTCTAACTCCGACGCGCTGTTGGCCGCCTCGCCCCGCTCGTGCGGGGAGAGGGTCGGGGTTAGGGGCTCTTGCCCGGAATATC
>NZ_JANXTC010000385.1:0-20506 GCF_025356345.1 Tardiphaga sp. | reverse complement strand
GCCGAGTTGCTGGGCAGCGCGGACTGGGCGAGCCACCCCGGCAAGATACCCCTGGCCCTCGGCAAGGACATCGCGGGCGGCCCGGTGATCGCCGACCTAGCGCGCATGCCGCATCTGTTGATCGCCGGCACCACCGGCTCCGGCAAGTCGGTCGCCATCAACACCATGATTCTGAGCCTGGTGTACCGGCTGCGGCCGGACCAGTGCCGGCTGATCATGGTCGATCCGAAGATGCTCGAACTCTCGGTCTATGACGGCATCCCACATCTGCTGACGCCGGTCGTCACCGATCCGAAGAAGGCCGTGGTCGCGCTGAAATGGGCGGTGCGCGAGATGGAAGAGCGCTACAAGCGCATGGCCAAGCTCGGTGTCCGCAATATCGATGGCTACAACCAGCGCCTGCTCGAAGCCAAGGGCAAGGGCGAGGAACTGACGCGTACCGTTCACACCGGCTTCGACAAGGAGACCGGCAAGGCGATCTACGAGGAAGAGAAGCTCGACCTCGAGCCGTTGCCCTACATCGTCATCATCGTCGACGAAATGGCCGACCTGATGATGGTCGCCGGCAAGGACATCGAAGGCGCGGTACAGCGTCTGGCGCAGATGGCGCGCGCCGCCGGCCTGCATGTGATCCTGGCGACGCAACGCCCCTCGGTCGATGTCATCACCGGCACCATCAAGGCGAACTTCCCGACCCGTATCTCGTTTCAGGTGACGTCGAAGATCGACAGCCGCACCATCCTGGGCGAGATGGGCGCGGAACAGCTGCTGGGTCGCGGCGACATGCTTTATATGGCGGGTGGCGGGCGCATCAGCCGCGTCCACGGCCCGTTCGTGTCCGACGAGGAAGTCGAAAAGGTGGTCCGGCATCTCAAGAGCCAGGGCCAGCCGGAATATCTCGAAGCGGTGACCGCGGAAGAGCCGACCGAGGAAGAAGGTGGCGCGGTATTCGATGCCACCGGCATGGGTGCCGAAGGTGGCGGCGCCAGCGACCTGTTCTCGCAGGCCGTGGCGATCGTGAAGCGCGATCGCAAGGCCTCGACCAGCTACATCCAGCGCCGGTTGCAGATTGGCTACAACAAGGCGGCCTCGCTGATGGAGCGGATGGAGAACGAAGGCATCGTCGGGCAGCCGAACCACGCCGGCAAGCGCGAGATCCTGATCGAAGAAGAAGAAAGCGGCTTTTGAAGCGCCTGACCCCGTCGAACGACTATCTGGCCGGGGAGTCGCGAAATCGCCACAGCGCCGGGGTAGCGCGGACCTCTATCTCGCCGCCGGCGCGAAATGCCGCTGACCGCGGCGCAAAAGCGATACCTATTTTGGCGCAAAACGCGGTAAAATGGGCCTTGACCGCCGAACAGGACGACGCCTTGATGAGACGCGCGAACCATTTCGCCGATACCCGGCCTTCGACGCCCGGCCGTGCGCGTATCGGTGCCACGGGCCTTGCCGTGGTGTTTGCCGCGAGCCTGCTGGTTCCGACGGCCTTCGCGCAAGCCATCCCGTTACCGCGGCCGGCGCCGAAGGCGCGTAGCGGCAACATGCAGATGTCGGCGTCGGATACGCAGCTTCGACCGCAGGGCAACATCACCGCGACCCCCTCTTCCGCGGCGCCGAATCCGGTGATCCCAGACCCGCGCCGCAATGTTCCCGCGAGCATCTTCGCGACATTCGATGCCAACCAGAAACTGCAGGCCAGCAAGGTCAGCGCCTATCTGTCCTCGCTGAGCACCCTCACCGGTAATTTCGTCCAGGTTGGCCCTGATGGCAGCCGGACCAAGGGCGATTTCTATATCCAGAAGCCCGGCAAGGTGCGTTTTGAATATGACGCACCAACCACGATTGCGATGATCGCCGATGGCTCCTCGCTGGCCGTGCGCGATAACAAGCTGGCCACCCAGGACATCTACCCGCTGTCGCAGACGCCGCTGCGTTATCTGCTGTCTGACCGGATCGATCTGATGCGCGACACCAATGTGGTCGCCGTTACCGCCGACGAACTCTACATCTCCGTCACCATCGAGGAGAAGAACGCGCTGGTCGGCACCAGCCGGCTGATGCTCATGATCGGCGCCAAGGACAACCAGCTGAAGCAGTGGACGGTCACCGATCCGCAAGGCTATGACACGACCGTGGCGATCTACAATCTGGATACGTCAAGGAAGCTCGACCCCGGAATGTTCAAGATCGACTTCACCAAATATCCCGGTGGCAGCGCGAACTAGCAACGCTCTTTCTTCCCTTCTCCCCTTGTGGGAGAAGGTGGCGCGGACGAAGTCCGCGCCGGATAGAGGTTACCACGCACGCAGCTTGGGGCGCCCTTACCCGTCTCGACCGCCCGTGCGAAGCAAAGCTTCGCTAGAGCTGTCGATCCACCCTCTCCCATAAGGGAGGAGGGGAAGAAACGCTTCGCCCGGATCGCCAATGCACTTCAAACTCACGACCTGGAATATCAACTCGGTGCGGTTGCGTATCGATCTCGTGGCCAGATTTCTCGAAGAGACGCAGCCCGACGTACTGTGCCTGCAGGAGACCAAGACGCCGGACGACGCTTTCCCGCTGAAACGTCTCAAGCAGCTCGGCTACGAGCATATCGCGATCCACGGCCAGAAGGGCTATCACGGCGTCGCCATCATTTCGAAACTGCCATTCGATTCGAGTGATGTCCGGGTGTTCTGCGACAATGTCGACTCGCGCCACATCTCGGTGGCGTTCGGCGCAGCGGCCGGGATGGCGACGCCGCTGATCGTGCATAATTTCTACGTCCCCGCCGGCGGCGACGTCGCCGACCCGATCGCAAATCCGAAATTCGCGCACAAACTATTGTTTCTCGATGAAATGAAGGCCTGTGAACCGCTGCATCCGCGCGGCGATGCGCGCCATATCCTGGTCGGCGACCTCAACGTCGCGCCGCATGAAAATGACGTGTGGTCGCACAAGCAATTGATCAAGGTCGTTTCGCACACGCCGATCGAGTGCGAGAAGTTGCTCGCCGTGCAAAGCGAGGGCGGCTGGATCGACGTCGCACGCGAACGTATTCCGCTGTCGGAAAAGATCTACACATGGTGGAGCTATCGCGCCGCCGACTGGACACTGGCCAATCGCGGCCGCCGGCTGGATCACATCTGGGTGTCGACCGCGCTGAAGGAATCGATCCGCGACTTCATCGTGACCCGCGACGCGCGCGGCTGGGAACGCCCCTCGGACCACGTGCCCGTAACGACCGTGCTGGAACTGTAGTTCGCCGCATCCTGGTCATCCCGGGTTAGTGCGCTGCCGACCCGGATGACGTCGAACTACAAACTCAGTTTTGAGCCGACCAGCGCCACATCGCTGGCGAGCTGGCTGACCCGGGCCGCCATGTCGTCGCGCAGGCGGCGGGCCGCCGCCGGATCACTGTCGAGGACGCGTTGAAACATGCCGCGCGTGATGCGAATGACCGTGGATAATTCCATCGCTGTCCCTGTCGATGGCCTCGGCATTGGCACCAGCAGCGCCAGTTCTCCGATCAGCGTGCCAGGGCCGGCGATCACCTCGTAATCGCTGCCGTCATCGCCGTTGATCCGAAACGCGCCGCGTTGAACGATGTAGCCGCAATCGGCGTCTTCGCCGAACCGGCACAGCACCGAACCGCGCGCGAATTCCTGCTGCTCCGACCCGATCGCCAGCACGCGCAACGCGGCGGTGCCCAACAGGCGCAATGTCGGGACGCGCTCGAGCAAGGCAACATCATCATCGATCGACATGCGGGACCAAGGGATCGTGACGCGGGAACAAAACCGCTCCGCCAGCGGCGAATCGGCCGTGGAACCGTATCACGGCACCAGCTTGTAGCCACCGGCTTCCGTTACCAGTATCTCGGGATTAGCGGCATCCTTCTCGACCTTCTGGCGCAGCCGGTAGATGTGGGTCTCCAGCGTATGGGTTGTGACCCCGGAATTGTAGCCCCAGACTTCCTGTAACAGCGTCTCGCGCGATACCGACAGCTGCCCGGCCCGGTAGAGGAAACGCAGGATCGCGGTTTCCTTTTCGGTGAGCCGGACTTTCTTCGCATTGGCGCCGGTCAGCATCTTTGAGCCGGGGCGGAAACTGTAGGGGCCGACGGTGAAGACGGCGTCTTCGGAGGCCTCGTGCTGGCGCAGCTGCGCGCGGATGCGTGCCAGCAGAACCGCGAAACGGAAGGGTTTGGCGACATAGTCGTTGGCGCCGGATTCCAGACCCAGAATGGTATCGGAGTCGGTATCATGCCCGGTCAGCATGATGATCGGCGCCTTGAACCCGCTCTTGCGCAGGCTGCGCACCACTTCGCGGCCATCGGTGTCGGGCAGCCCGACATCCATCAAGACCAGATCCGGCGAATTCGCCTTCGCCGCCAGTGCGCCCTTGGCGCCGGTATCGACTGCGGAGGCTTCAAATTCTTCATGCAGGGACAATTGCTCGACCAGCGCCTCGCGCAGATCGGTGTCGTCATCCACGATCAGAATTTTGCGGGCATTGGGCATTGCGACAATCCTTTGGACGGCGATTGCGGGGGGAAGCAGGCCGTCGAGCTGAATGGTATTCGCCATAACGCGTGTGGGATTTGAGATCACGCGTAGTGTAACGCAAAAACAGCTGTGTTTTCGGCTATTGTAGTTTGCAGTGCGGAATAGATCATTTGCAGTGAACAGCGCAAGGCGGAGTCCGCGATAAGCATGGGAAGTCTCGGTATTTCAGACACTTATCAAACAAGCTTGCGTGATCGACCAGTGTCGGTGATCCGGATACGTGCGTCGGCCGGGGATCGGCTGCGGGGATGGTTGATAGCCGACCAGCACCCCATACCGGTCGCGCTTGGTCGCGGCGGAATCAAGGCGGACAAGCGCGAAGGCGACGGCGGGACCCCGCGGGGCACGTTTCGCCCGCTGCGGCTGTGGTGGCGGGCGGACCGAAATCCCCGGCCCCGCACGCAGCTTCCGGTCCGCTCGATCACATCCTTGGACGGCTGGTGCGAAGACCCCGATGACCGCCATTACAACCAGCCAGTCCGGCTGGGTGCGGGAATAGACGCGGACCGGCTGCGCCGTGACGACCACCTCTACGATTTCATCATCGAGATCGACCACAATACCCGGCCACGGATCGCCGGTCGCGGCAGCGCCGTGTTCCTGCATCTGGCACGCCCCAATTTTGCCCCGACGGCCGGTTGCGTCGCAATGACCCAACCGGCGATGCTGCGATTGCTGGCGCGTATCGGACCGCGGACGAAGATCGTGATTGGGTAGAACGGCGCTCAGCGCCGTCCGAAAATCGCCGAGCCAACCCGCACATGGGTGGCGCCGAACTGGATGGCGATGGCGAAGTCCGCGCTCATGCCCATCGACAGTCCCGTCAACCCGTTCCGCGCGGCAATTTTGGCGGTCAGGGCAAAATGCGGCGCCGGCGCATCATCGACCGGCGGAATGCACATCAAGCCGGAGATCGTCAGCCCATAGGTCTCGCGGCACCGGGCGATGAAATCATCGGCGTCGCCAGGCGCCACCCCCGCTTTTTGCGGTTCCTCGCCGGTGTTGAGCTGCACGAACAGCTCGGGTGACCGGTTCTGCGAAACCATTTCCTTGCTTAACGCTTCGCAAATGCTGGGGCGGTCGACCGAGTGGATGGCGTTAAACAATGCCACCGCTTCCCGGGCCTTGTTGGACTGCAATGGTCCGATCAGATGCAGCGCAATCGCGGGTTGAGCCGCGATCAGCGCCGGCCATTTGGATTTCGCCTCCTGAACCCGGTTTTCGCCGAATGCGCGCTGGCCAGCAAGGATAACAGGCTGGATGGCGTCTGCCTCGAAGGTCTTGGAGACGGCAATCAGCGTCACGGAATCGCGGTCCCGACGCGCCTCGTTGCAAGCACGGAACACATCATACTCGACCGCGGCCAGTCCATCCGTCGGTAAAGAAGGCGTTAATCCCGCGGGATTCTGCGCTGCATTATTTTCAACCAAGGCGCGAACTTTCGTCATGTCAGTCAAAGTTTATCGAATCCGGGAAAGGGTTTTTGAACCCTTTGGACTACGTATGTAGGCGGGGTTCAGGGGTTAAAGATGTCACGCATCCGCTTCAACCGCAACAAAGCCAGACTGATGGGATTGCTCGGCATCCGTGCAAGGCTTGTCCTTCTCGCCCTTATCCTGGTCGGGCCGTTGATGGCCGAACGCATCCGCTCGCTGGAATATTCGCGGTCACAACAGGTCGAGCTCGCCGCCCGCGATTTCGCCAGCGTTGCCGAACACAGCTCGAACGCCCAGCGCGAAGTGTTCGCGTCCGTGGAAGCGGTGCTGAAGTCGTCGGCCTACATCTATACATCCGCCGCCCATGTCGACCGCAGCTGCGCCATCATGCGCGCCAGCCTGCGCGGCGATATGCCCTGGATCCGGAGCCTGACGGTGGCTGCCAGGGACGGCACGGCGATGTGCTCGACATGGCCCGAAGCGGTCGAGAGCGGGCTGAATTTCGGCAACCGACCCTATTTCAGGAAGGCGCTTGAAAGCGGCGAATTCGTCGTCAGCGACTATCTGTTCAGCCGCATGACCAACCAGCCGACGGTAATGGCGGCCTATCTCGCCCCGGGTATCAACAATGCCGACGACGCGGTGATCCTGGCCGCGATCAATCTCGGCTGGATTTCCAGGATCATGAGCAATCTGGGCAACCGGCCCGGCGTATCGGCCGTGCTGGTTGATCCCGCAGGAACCGTGCTCGCGGCGCCGCCCGGGCAGACCGCCATGATCGGGCGGTTGATCGACGACCCTGCGATACTGCGGGCCATCGCGGCGCATGCGGCCAATTCCGATCGCCTGGCCGGGTCACTGTCCTTCGCGGCCAGTGACGGCAGCCCGCGTATGATTTCCTACGCCGCCATTTCCGGCACCGGCGCGCAGCTGTTGGTGAGCATCGACGAGGCGCGCGTGGCTGCGTCAGCGGATCGCGATATCCGCACCGCTTATCTGCAGCTCCGCTTTCTCTGCCTGTTCGCGCTGCTTGGCGCGCTGGTGGTGGCGGAGCGCCTGATCATCAAGCCGATCGAGATGATGGCGACGATGGCGCAACATTTCGGTCGCGGCGACTGGTCGGCGCGGATGGCGCGCAACCGTCTGCCCGCCGAGTTCATTCCGCTGGCCAAGGCGTTTTACGGCATGGCCGCACGGTTGCGAGGTCGCGAGCGCGAGCTGCGCGCCAGCAATGAGCAGCTAACCGTGCTGGCCTCGATCGACATGCTGTCCGGCCTCGCCAACCGCCGGGGCTTCCAGAGCCGGCTCGATTTCGAATGGCTGAAGGCCCAGCAATCCGGCGAGGGCCTGACGCTGCTGATGATCGATGTCGACCACTTCAAGATGTTCAACGACACCTACGGCCATCCGGCGGGCGACGTCTGTCTGGCACGGGTCGGAGAGGCGCTGGCAGATCTCGCCACCCGGAATGCCGGTTTCGCCGGCCGCTACGGCGGCGAGGAGTTCTGCCTGTTGTTGCCGAACGCCGAGGCCGCGCGGGCGATGCAGGTCGGCGAGCTGGTTCGGGATGCCATCTGGAGTCTCGCAATACCGCACGCCACCAGCGCCTACCAGCAGGTGACGGCGAGTATCGGCGTGGCCGTGGTGACGCCGGCCGAACTCGAACAGTCGAGGGACTTGATCGAGGCCGCCGATGCCGCGCTGTATGCCGCCAAACGGCGCGGCCGCAACATGGTGATCGAGCACGGCTTTGTCCGAGCGTTCGGGACCTCGATGGTGTCGTTGACGGGGTGAAATCGCGATGCCGCGGCAGCGGTGGCCAACCGCAGCCCGGAAATGACCCCGACCAGACCCGGAGTCCGTAGTCGCACCCGGCAGGCTCGGACACGGCAAGCGCGTCCGGGAATGACGCTCCGGACCCGCAAACCATTGACCCCGTGCACTCTTTCGTGGCCTAGTCGCGCGCCTTAAGCCCCGGAACAGACTGCCAAATCGCATGATCAACGAACGCTACAACGCCCGCGAGACCGAACCGCGCTGGCAGCGCCAGTGGGATGAGCTGGCGATTTTCGCCACCAAGAATTCCGATCCCCGGCCGAAATATTACGTGCTCGAGATGTTCCCGTATCCGTCGGGCCGCATCCATATGGGCCATGTCCGCAACTATACCATGGGCGATGTGGTGGCGCGCTTCCAGCGCGCGCAGGGCAAGAACGTGCTGCACCCGATGGGCTGGGACGCCTTTGGCATGCCCGCGGAAAACGCCGCGATGGCCAACAAGGTGCATCCCAAGACCTGGACCTACGAAAACATCGCTTCGATGAAGAAGCAGCTGAAATCGATGGGCCTGTCGCTGGACTGGGCGCGTGAATTCGCGACCTGCGACCCCGCTTATTACAAGCATCAGCAGCGCATGTTCCTCGACTTCCTGGCGGCGGGACTGGTCGAGCGCAAGCAGTCGAAGGTGAACTGGGATCCGGTCGACATGACCGTGCTCGCCAATGAGCAGGTGATCGATGGCCGCGGCTGGCGTTCCGGCGCCGAGGTCGAGCAGCGCGAGTTGACGCAGTGGTTCTTCAAGATCAGCAAATATTCCGACGAACTGTTGTCGGCGCTGGATACGCTGGACCGCTGGCCCGACAAGGTCCGCACCATGCAGCGCAACTGGATCGGCAAGTCGGAAGGGTTGCGTTTCGATTTCGGTCTGGTCGGCGCGCCCACTGGATTCGACACGCTGCCGGTGTTCACCACCCGGCCCGACACCATGTACGGCCCGACCTTCGCGGCGATCTCGCCCGATCACCCGCTGGCTAAAGCGTTGGCGGAGAGCAATCCCGAGGTCGCGGCGTTCAACGAAAAATGCCGCCACATGGGCACCTCGCAGGCCGAGATCGATACCGCGGAAAAACTCGGCTTCGACACCGGCATCAAGGTCACGCATCCGGCGGACGCCTCCTGGACACTGCCGCTGTACATCGCCAATTTCGTGCTGATGGATTACGGCACCGGCGCCATCATCGGCTGCCCGGCGCATGACCAGCGCGATCTCGACTTCGCCCGCAAATATGATTTGCCCGTGCTCGACGTGTTCGTGCCGGTCGGCAGCGACGAGCGCGTTCAGGACATCGCCTTCGTGCCTGGCAAGACTGACACCGTGCAATATGTCCGCTGGGTCGGCGAGCCCGGCGTGATGACCTGCGAAGAAGCCATGAAGCAGTCGCTCGAGATTTTCGTGCGCGACGGCTGGGGCAAGCGCGAGATCAACTTCCGCCTGCGCGACTGGGGCATTTCGCGGCAGCGCTACTGGGGCTGCCCGATCCCGATCATCCATTGCGAGGTCTGCGGTACCGTCCCGGTGCCGATCAAGAACCTGCCGGTCGAGCTGCCGGAGGATATCGAGTTCGATCGCCCCGGCAATCCGCTCGATCGTCATGCGGCGTGGAAGCATGTGCCCTGCCCGCAATGCGGCGCACCGGCGCGGCGCGAAACCGACACCATGGACACCTTCGTCGACTCGTCATGGTATTTTTCGCGCTTCACCGACCCGTGGAACGTCGACGCGCCGACCACGCCGGACGTGGTCAACCGGATGATGCCGGTAGACCAGTATATTGGCGGCGTCGAGCATGCGATCCTGCATTTGCTGTACAGCCGCTTCTTCACCCGGGCGATGAAGGCGACCGGCCACGTCGATTTCGACGAGCCGTTCGCCGGCATGTTCACCCAGGGCATGGTGGTGCACGAGACCTACAGGAAAGAAGACGGCACCTTTGCTTCGCCGGCTGAAATCAACATTGTTGGCGACGGCGATGGCCGCCGCGCGACCATGCTGGACGACGGTTCGGCGGTCGCGATCGGCGCCATCGAGAAGATGTCGAAATCGAAGCGCAACACGGTCGATCCCGACGACATCATGGGCACCTACGGTGCCGACACCGCGCGCTGGTTCATGCTGTCGGATTCGCCGCCGGACCGCGACGTGATCTGGAGCGAGGAAGGCGTCAAGGGCGCTTCGCGATTCGTGCAGCGGCTGTGGCGGCAGGTCAACGAATCAGCCGAGCACGGCAAGACGGCGCCCGCTTCACGACCCGCCGGGTTTGGCGCCGACGCGCTGGCTTTGCGCAAGGCCAGCCATGGCGCGCTCGCGAAAGTGTCCAGCGAGATCGAGAAGCTGCATTTCAACGTCTGCCTCGCCCACATTCGCGAATTTTCCAACGCGCTGGGTGAAGCACTGGCGCGTCCGGGCACACCGACACCCGACATGTGCTGGGCGTTGCACGAGGCCTCGATTATCCTGGTGCAGCTGTTCGCGCCAATGATGCCGCATCTGGCGGAGGAATGCTGGGGCGTGCTCGGTCAGAACGGCATGGTTTCGGAGGCGCATTGGCCGCAAATCGAGCCCAATTTGCTGGTTGAAGACACCATGACGCTTCCGGTGCAGGTCAATGGCAAGAAGCGCGGAGAAGTCACAGTCGCCAGAGATGCGCCAAATTCGGAAATTGAGGCTGCCGTTTTGGCACTCGATACAGTAAAACAGGCCCTGGACGGCAAGCCCGTCCGCAAGTTGATTATTGTGCCGCAAAGGATCGTGAATGTCGTCGGCTAGGTCTCGCGCCAGCTCTTGGGCCACCTCTCGGGTTAGCCCGCGCATCGTCGCCCGGCTGTTCGCCGTCGCCGCCCTTGCGGCGCTGACCGCCGGCTGCTTCCAGCCGATGTATGCCGAGCGCAGCGATGGCGCGCCCGGCCTGCGCGAAAAGCTGGCCGGCGTCGAAGTGCCCCCGCTCGCCTACCCCAGCGCCTCGCCGCAGGCCCGCGTCGGCGTCGCGATTCGCAACGCGCTGATGTTCAAGATGTATGGCAGCGCCACCGGCCTGCCACCGACCTACCGGCTGATGCTGCGCTTCAACCCGAGCCGCACCTCGCTGATCGTCGATCCCAACACCGCGCTGCCGACATCCGAGAATTACGGCATCGACGCCACCTACGGGCTGATCGAGATCGCCACCGGCAAGCAGGTCTTGATCGGCAACACCTTCGCGCGTGTCACCTACGACATTCCGGGCTTCCAGCGCTTCGCCCGCGCCCGCGCCTATCGCGACGCCGAGGACCGCGCCGCCGCCGAGATCGCCGAGAACATCAACACCCGGCTGGCGTCGTTCTTCTTCTCCGGCACCTGAGCGACCTCGCGTGGTCGCCCTTCGCGGAAAAGACATTGACGCTTTCCTCGCCCGGCCTGATGCCGGGCGGCCCATCATCCTGCTCTACGGCGCCGATGCCGGACTGGTTCGCGAGCGCGCCGACGCGCTGGTGAAATCCGCCGTCGACGACCCCAACGACCCGTTCTCGATGGTGCGGATGGATGGCGACGAGCTCGCCGCGGAACCGTCGCGGCTGGTCGAGGAAGCCATGACCATCCCGATGTTCGGCGGACGCCGCGCGATTCGCGTCCGCGCCGGCTCGAAGAGCTTTGCCAGCGGCATCGATACGCTGGCCGCATCCGCCCTCAAGGATTGCCGGATCATCATCGAGGCCGGCGAGCTGCGGCCGGAATCGCCGCTGCGCAAGGCCTGCGAGCGCGCCAAGACGGCGGTGGCGATTGCCTGCTATCCGGACGGCGAGCGCGACCTTGCCCGGCTGATGGATGAGGAATTGCGGGCCTCCAACCTGCGGATCGCCCCGGATGCGCGGGCGTCGCTGATGGCGCTGCTTGGCGGCGACCGCCAGGCCTCGCGCAATGAGCTGCGCAAGCTGACGCTGTACGCGCATGGCACGGGCGAAGTCACGCTCGACGATGTGATGGCGGTGGTCGCCGACGCGTCCGAATTGAAGATCGACCCGATCGTCGATGGCGCCTTCGCCGGCAATGCCGCGGCGGTCGAGACCGAATTCACCAAGGCGATGGTCGCCGGCACCTATCCCGGCATGATCATGATGGCCGCGCAGCGCCAGGCCGCGCTGCTGCACAAGGCCAGCCTCGCGGTAGCCGACGGCGTGCCCGCCTCCGCGGCGGTGGAAAGCGGGTTTCTGCGGCTGCATTTTTCCCGCAAGGGCGCGGTGGAAGCGGCGTTGCGAAATTTCTCGACGGCACGGCTGACGGCGGTGATCGAGCAGCTCGCGGTCGCAGCGCTCGACGTGCGCAAGCAGAACGTGCTCGGCCCGGTCATCGCGCAGCGCGCGCTGATGGCGATTGCCGTCAATGCGAGACGAAGGGGCTAGACTCGTGTCCCGGACGGGCAGCGGCATCCTTCATGCCGCTGCCCGTCCGGGATCCCGGTAACTTCCTTACAAACCGGGACCCCGGATCTGCGGCGCACCACGTCGCTACGCGACGTATTGGGCAGCGTCCGGGGAACGGTTGGTACTACAAATCCATTTCCAGCTTCTTGATGATTTCGTCGAGCTGATCGAGATCACGGTACTTGATCTGCACCACGCCGCCGGGATCGCGGTGCTCGACAACAACCTTGAGGCCGAGCGCGTCGCTGACGCGCTTTTCCAGCGCGATCGTGTCGGCGTCCTTTGCCGCCTTGGCGGAGGCGCCGGCACGCGGCTTCTGCGGCGCCCGTTCCGGGACGCCCTCTTCATGGGCCAGCGCCTCGGTCTGCCGCACGTTGAGACCTTCGGCGACGATTCGCTTGGCAGCCGCGGAGGGGTCCGGCAGGCTGATCAGCGCGCGGGCATGGCCGTTCGACAATTGCCCCGACGAGATCAGCCCCTGCACGTCGTCCGGCAGTTTCGACAGCCGCATCATGTTGGCGACATGGCTGCGGCTCTTGCCGACGATCTTGGCGATCTCTTCCTGGCTGCGTTTGAAGGCGGTGGCGAGCGCGTGATAGCCCTGCGCTTCCTCGATGGCGTTGAGGTCCTCGCGCTGCACGTTCTCGATGATGGCGATTTCCATGGCGTCGCTATCGCTGACATCGATCGGCACGATCGGCACTTCGTGCAGGCCGGCGATCTGCGACGCACGCCAGCGGCGTTCGCCGGCGATGATCTCGAAGCGATCATGGGTGCCCTTCACCGGCCGCACCACGATCGGCTGGATCACGCCGTGCTGCCGGATCGAGTCGGCAAGTTCGCCGAGCTCGGCATCCGAAAAGGTCCGGCGCGGATTGCGCGGATTGGCCTTGAGGAATTCGATCGGCACCTTGCGCTGCGCGCGTGGTCGCTCGACCTGGGCGGCCTCGCCCCCCATGTCGCCGATCAGACTTGCCAGCCCCCGGCCCAATCGCGAACGTGCTTCATCGGCCATGACCATCTCCCTCGAACTCACTCGCGATACGCCGCGTCGGATATTTATGTCGGATCGACTCGCTCACTGGCATCGATCGTCATTGCGAGGAGCCCTTGCGACGAAGCAATCCCGTCTTGCCCTATGGCCTTCTGGATTGCCGCGTCGCTTCGCTCCTCGCAATGACGATTGCGAGGGCATTCAATGCCCGCTGCGCAGCTCGCGCTCGCGCTGGATCACTTCGGTGGCCAGTTTGAGATAGGCCTCGGAGCCAGCGCATTTCAGGTCGTAGACCAGCACCGGCTTGCCATAGCTCGGCGCTTCCGAGATCCGCACATTGCGCGGGATCATGGTCTCATAGACCTTGCTGCCCATGAACTGGCGGACGTCGGCGACGACCTGGTTCGACAGATTGTTGCGGGCATCGAACATCGTCAGCACGATGCCGTGGATCGACAGGTTCGGGTTCAGCGTCGAGCGCACCTGCTCCACCGTCTGCAGCAATTGCGACAGGCCTTCGAGCGCGAAGAATTCACACTGCAGCGGCACCAGGATCGCATCCGCCGCGGCCATCGCATTCACCGTCAGCAAATTGAGCGACGGCGGGCAATCGATCAGCACATAGGTGTAGTCGGTGTCCGGCGCGATATTGGTGTTGAGCTCGGCCAGCGCGTTGCGCAGCCGGAAGGCGCGGTCGCGGGTGGCGCCGAGTTCGAGTTCGAGGCCGGACAGATCCATGGTCGAGGCGGCGATATGAAGCCGCGGCACGGCGGTGACGACCACCGCGTCGCGCATCGGCGCCTCGCCGATCAACACGTCATAGGTCGAGCAATTGCGGTGGCGGCGATCGATGCCGAGCCCGGTGGACGCGTTGCCCTGCGGATCGAGATCGACGATCAGCACGCGCTCGCCGATCGCCGCCAGCGCGGTGCCAAGGTTGATCGCGGTGGTGGTCTTGCCGACGCCGCCCTTCTGGTTGGCGAGCGCCAGAATTCGCGGATGGCCGCTGAGCGCTCCGGTCACATCCTGAAAATGTTCGTCAATGACGGTCATGCGCGTGGGCCATGGGTTGAAGGAGCAGGTGCTGGGGCGGACTGGTCCTGTCGCTCGATCGTATCGAGCTCGACAATCCAGCCTTGTCCGCCGGTAAGGCTGGCGTGAAGGCGCGGCTTTAGCTTCCAATATCTGGTAGCTTCGGTCAATTCTGCATCTACATCTTGACCCTTAAGGAACAAGGCTTTTGTTCCTGTCTTCATCAAGGGTTCTGCAAAACCGATAAGCTGGTGTAGCGGAGCCACCGCGCGGGCAGTGATACAATCGATCCCCGCCGGATATCTTTCCACGCTATCCCCAATGTCGGCGAGATGCACGGTCCCTGCCGCTTGCGTTACCCGCACGGCTTCGCGCAGGAAGGCCGCCTTCTTGGCATTGCGCTCGACCAGATGCACATGGCCGCCATCGATCTCCGCCAGCGCGCAGGCCAGCACCACCCCGGGGAAGCCGCCGCCGCTGCCGAAGTCCAGCCAGACCTTCGCTGACGGCGCCAGGCTCATCAACTGCAGCGAGTCGGAAATATGCCGGGTCCACAAATTGGGCAGCGTGGACGGCGAGATCAGATTGGTCTTGGCCTGCCACTGCACGAACAGCTCGACATAGCGATCCAGCCGCGCTTCTGTTTCACGTGAAACAGGCGTCAGCTTCAGCGCGGCCGCCTTGTCGCCATCGAGGCTGGGCGCGGGGGCAGGTTTTTGCGAGCGTTGGGCCATGGGAATCTGCAATTGAATGCGATGACGAAGTCATACGCCGATCTATGAATTTTATCCATGATTCGCTTCTCGCAAATGTCAGATCAGCGACCACCTGGCGCGTGATGACCTATAGATGAACCAGTGTCCCATCCGCCGTCATTGCGAGTTCGGCACCGGCCTTTTTTGGCCGATCCTGAGACATGAAAGATAGGGTTCGTGTCCCGGACGCGGTGCGGCATCCTTATGCCGCTCCGCAGAGCCGGGACCGCGTCAGGCGACCGCGTTTCTGGCGGTCCCGGCTCCGCGGCGCATGACACCTCCTGCGGAGGCGCATTGCGCCGCGTCCGGGACAAGTGCCCTTTCTTCCTAGAAGCGAAGCGACGCGGCAATCCAGAGCCACAAGCTCGGCGAGAAATGGATTGCTTCGTCGCGAGGGCTCCTCGCAATGACGGGGCTATTCGGCAATTTCGGGATTCCGGGTCTGCATTCAGCCGGCTTAGCGGTCCGATAGCATCCCGGCATGACACGCTGTTTCACGTGAAACGAATCAGCTCGCCACAGCCCGGTTCGGCTTGCGGGCTTCGCGTCTGATGTAGGCCGCCAAGATCGCCAGCGCCGCCGGCGTGATGCCGTCGAGACGACCCGCCTGCCCGACCGTTCGCGGCCGCGCCTTGCCCAGCCTGACGCGGGCTTCATTGGAAAGCCCCGGCACAATGTCAAAATCGATATCGGTCAGGATCAAACCCTCGTCGCGTCGAAAGGCGTCGAGGTCCGCGGTCTGGCGCTTCAGATAGACATCATATTTGGCGTCGATCTCGATATGCTTGGCGATGGCTGGATCAATGACCGACAGCTCCGGCCAGATCGCTGCGATCTCCGACCAGCCGATCTCCGGATAGGCCAGAAGCTCAAAGGCGGTGCGGCGCTGGCCATCATGGTTCAGCGACAGGCCATGCTTGCCGGCTTCGTTCGGGGTGATCGACAGCGCGCGCGCCATCGCCTTACCGGTTTCCAGCGCGGCCATTTTGGAGCGATGGCGGCCGGCGCGGGCCGCGCCGACACAGCCCAGTGCCAGGCCCTTGTCGGTCAACCGCTGGTCGGCATTGTCGGCGCGCAGGGTCAGACGATATTCGGCCCGCGAGGTAAACATCCGGTAGGGCTCGGTGATCCCCTTGGTGACGAGATCGTCGATCATCACGCCGAGATAGCCATCGGCGCGATCGAACACGATCATCTCGCCGCTACTGGCCGCCAGCGCCGCGTTCAGCCCGGCGACCACGCCCTGCGCCGCTGCCTCTTCATAGCCGGTGGTGCCGTTGATCTGCCCGGCCAGGAACAGGCCCGGCATTCGCCTGGCCTGCAGCGTCGGATCGAGTTCGCGCGGATCGACGTGGTCGTATTCGATCGCATAGCCCGGCCGGATCATCCTGACCTGTTCGAGCCCCGGAATGGTCGCCAGGATCGCGAGCTGCACCCCTTCCGGCAACGAGGTCGAAATACCGTTGGGATAGACCGTGTTGTCATCGAGGCCTTCCGGCTCGAGAAAGATCTGGTGGCCATCGCGGTCGCCGAAGCGGACGATCTTGTCCTCGATCGACGGGCAATAGCGCGGCCCGGAGCTCTTGATCTGGCCGGAATACATCGGCGAGCGATGCACATTGGCGCGGATGACGTCGTGCGTCGCCGGGGTGGTGCGGGTGATGCCGCATTCGATCTGCCGCACCGTGATCCGGTCGGTCATCACCGAGAACGGCTCCGGCGGATTGTCGCCAGGCTGCATCTCGACCGCGCCCCAGTCGATGGTGGTGCCATCGAGCCGCGGCGGCGTCCCGGTCTTGAGCCGGCCCAGGGTAAAACCCACCCGCTCGAACGAGTTCGACAGTCCAAGCGCCGGCGCCTCATCGACCCGGCCAGCAGGCCAGCTCGTCTCACCGAGACGGATCAGCCCGCGCAAAAAGGTGCCGGTGGTGATGACCACGGAGCCCGCCGACAATTCGCGGCCATCGCCAAGCCGGATGCCGGTCACCCGGCCATGGGCCGTCAACAGATCGTCGGCCTCGGCTTCGATCACCGTGAGATTCTCAGTGGCGACAATCGCGGCCTGCATCGCAGCGGCGTAGAGCTTGCGATCCGCCTGGGTACGCGGGCCGCGAACCGCCGGACCCTTTTTGAGGTTCAGCATCCTGAACTGGATGCCGGACGCATCCGCCACCTGCCCCATCAAACCGTCCAGCGCGTCGACCTCGCGGACCAGATGTCCCTTGCCCAGCCCGCCGATCGCCGGATTGCACGACATCGCCCCGATGGTGGCAAATCGGTGGGTCACCAGCGCGGTGCGGGCGCCCATGCGGGCTGCGGCCGATGCGGCTTCGCAGCCGGCATGGCCTCCCCCGATAACAATCACGTCGAATGCAGTTTTCATGATCCGCAAGGTTTAGCGTGGCGCGACAAAGCCGGGAAGTCAGAATTTTGCGAGTGTTTCACGTGAAACATTCGAATTCCACCGGGCATCTGTTTCACGTGAAACAGACCGGCTCACTTCCCTATGCAGAAATCCCTGAAGATGACGTCAAGAACATCCTCGACATCGACCCGGCCCAGCAACTGACCCAACCGAAGCGCCGCGACCCGCAAATCTTCCGCGATCAGTTCCGATTGCTCCGGCAACTCAACTGCGCGACCCAGCGCGTCGGCGGTCTCGCGCAACAATTCGCGGTGGCGGACCCGGCTGATCAGCGAGCTCTCATCGGCAAAATGCGCGGCAGCAAACCCGGCCAGCGCCGAGATCAGCTCTGGCACGCCGTTGCCGTTTGCCGCCGAGATCGAATGACACGGAAAGCCGGTGGCGGATCGACTGGCGCCGGGATCGACGCCGTCATCGACCTTGTTGCGGACTACCCAGAAGCCGTCCTTCGTCTCGGCCATCCAGTCGCGAAGTCCCTGCTCGCCATCACCTCCGGCTTGGGCATCGACCAGCCAGAGCCGCAGATCCGCTTCCGCCGCCCGGGTCCTGGCACGACGCACCCCCTCCTGCTCCACCGGATCGATTGCCTCGCGCAGCCCGGCGGTATCGATCACCGTGACCGGATAGCCATCGAGGTCGAGGTGCAGTTCGATGATGTCACGGGTGGTGCCGGCATGCGGCGACACGATCGCCACTTCGCGCCGTGCCAACGCATTGATGAGCGTGGACTTGCCCACATTCGGAGGCCCGGTGATCGCGACCACCAACCCGTCGCGGAGCCGTTCGCTGCGCCCCTCCACGGCAAGAACCTTCTCGATCTCGCGCAACAGCACCCGGATCCGTGCCAGCGCTGGCTCGATCAGTTCGGCGGGCACATCGCCCTCGTCGGAGAAATCGATGCCGGCCTCGATCAGGGCCGAGGCCTCGATGATCTGCCGGCGCCAGTCCCGCGCATGATCGCCGAGCAGGCCGTTCAACTGGCGCAACGCCTGGCGGCGCTGTCGCTCGGTGTCGGCGTGGATCAGATCGTCGAGACCTTCGGCTTCGGTGAGGTCGAGCTTGCCGTTCTCGAAACCGCGCCGGGTGAACTCGCCGGCTTCGGCGGCCCGGACATTTTCAAATTTGGACAGGGTGGCGACCAGGGCTGCGAGCACCGCGCGTCCACCATGGATGTGAAATTCGGCGACGTCCTCGCCGGTCGCACTGGCCGGTGCGGGAAACCACAGCGTCACCGCATCGTCGATCGGCTCTCCGGCGGCGTCGGCAAGCAGCGCGCGTGTCGCGATCCGTGGACGCAGCGGCTTGTTGGTCAGCGCTGAGAGAACGTCACCGGCTCGCGGTCCCGAGACGCGCACGATGGCAATGGCGGTCGGCGGTCGGCCGGATGACAGCGCGAAAATGGTCTGGTCGCGTGGATGCATTGTTTGTCGTGCTGCTCTTTTTTCCTTGCCTCTCCCCTTGTGGGAGAGGGTGGATCGACCGAGAAGCGGTCGAGACGGGTGAGGGGTGTCGCGCGCTCGGAACCTCGCGGCTACCCCTCATCCGTCTTCGCTTCGCGAAGCCACCTTCTCCCACAAGGGGAGAAGGAAGAAGACAGGCCCTTCTCAGTCACTGCCGTTTCGCGTTAAATGACGAATGACGCCGCGTGGCATGATTGAGCGCCACTTTCCTGAAAACAGAGCCAAATTGCCGCCTTTCGCGAGAGATCCCAGATGAAACCTATCGATGCCCACGGTTTGAAGATCGCTCCCGTCCTGTTTGACTTCATCGCCAAGGAAGCCACCCCCGGAACCGGCATCGAGCCGGACGCGTTCTGGGCCGGTCTTGCCGGGATCGTTGGGGATCTTGGGCCGAAGAACCGCGAATTGCTGAAATTCCGCGATACGCTGCAGGACAGGATCGACGCCTGGCATCGTGCCAACAAGGGCGCCTTCGACATGGAAGCCTATACCGCGTTCCTGAAGGAGATCGGCTACCTCCTCCCGGAGCCCGCCACCAAACCCGTCGAGACCGCCAATGTCGATATCGAGATCGGCCAGATCTGCGGGCCGCAGCTGGTGGTGCCGCTGACCAATGCGCGTTATGCGCTGAACGCCGCCAATGCCCGCTGGGGCTCGCTATATGACGCGTTGTATGGCACCGACGCGGTCGCGCATGAGCCGACCGACGGTGGCAAGGGCTATAACAAGCCACGCGGCGACCGGGTGATTGCGAAGGCCAAAGCCTTCCTCGACCAGGCCGTGCCGCTGGCCACCGGCAGCCATACCGACGTCACCGCCTACAGCATCATCGCCGGCCAGCTCTCGGTGAAGCTGAAGAGCGGCAACATGACCGCGCTGAAGCATGAATCGCAGCTTGCCGGCTATCTCGGCGATTTCGCCGCGCCGAATTCGGTGCTGCTGGTCAATAACGGCCTGCACATCGAAGTGGTGATCGACCGCGCCCACATCATCGGCAAGGATGATTCCGCCGGCGTCGCCGACATGATCATCGAATCCGCCGTCTCCACCATTCTCGACATGGAAGACAGCGTCGCCACCGTGGACGCCGACGACAAGGTGCTGGTCTATCGCAACATCCTCGGTCTGATGAACGGCACGCTGTCGGCCGATTTCGAGAAGGGCGGCAAGACGCTGACCCGCGCGCTCAACCCCGACCGCACCTACAAGACCGTCGCGGGCAATGAGCTGACCTTGCACGGCCGCAGCCTGCTGCTGATGCGCGCCGTCGGCCATCACATGTTCACCGACGCGGTGCTGGACTCAGCCGGCGAGGAAATTCCCGAGGGCCTGCTCGATGCCGCCGTCGCCGGCCTGCTGGCGATCCACGATCTGAAGTCCACCGGCCTGCGCAACAGCCGAACCGGCTCGGCCTATATCGTCAAGCCGAAGATGCACGGTCCCGACGAAGTGGCGCTGACCTGCGAGACCTTCGCGCAGGTCGAAAAAATGCTGTCGCTGCCGGTCAACACCATCAAGGTCGGCATCATGGACGAGGAACGCCGCACCACGATCAACCTCGCTGCCTGCATCCACGCGGCGCGCGAGCGCGTGGCGTTCATCAACACCGGCTTCCTCGAC
>NZ_JANXTC010000223.1:0-5189 GCF_025356345.1 Tardiphaga sp. | reverse complement strand
TGGTTGGGAGGCGACCCATCTCGCGATGGATCGCGGCGCCTGCGGACGCGCCACCGCGGCGATTTTGGGCCGGGGGACCGTGCTTCCGGTCCAGGCTAAAGCCCCAGGGCCGCTGATCCGGCCGGCTTTCGCCCGCCTTCCACCTGTCCCGTCCAGCTCCCGAGGAGCATCGCCCCGTAATGGGCACGGACGGTGCCCCCGGCCTCCCGAGTCCGTGGCTGCGAACCACGACCGCGGGCGCCGCACCCTGCTCCGCTACCAAGACGCCTCATGACAGCGCCCCTCGCGAACAAGACAACGGGGACCACAGACCTATTTAGGATTTTTATCAGGATCCCAAATCGGGAAACACAACCCGCCGGGAGCAGGATGTTACGCCGCGCCCTAACCCCACCATTGCCCGAAGCTGCGGCAGATTGGGATCAAAGCGTCGGCAGCACCGAAAACCGCTCGCCGCTTGCGCGCTGGTTCAACGCGTCGGGATGGCCTTCTTCGTCGACCACGCCGTCGACCCGTGCCGCGGACGGACCCTGGCGGCACAGCGCGATCATCTCCGCCACCACCCGCTCGTCGCCGGCCAGCAGCGTCTCGACGCTGCCATCGCGGCGGTTGCGAACCCAGCCGTCGATGCCGAGACTTTCGGCGGCGAATTCGAGCCAGGCGCGATAGCCGACGCCCTGCACCCGGCCGCGGACCGTGACCTGGCGGATCGCCCCGCCCATTATTTCTTCAGTCCGAGAAAATCCGCGCCACGCTGCTTCACCAGCGCGGAGCGGCTGACCCAGTCCATCAGGTCGGCCGAGGCAAGGTTCGGCAAATCCTTCGGCGCCACGCCCTCGCGGATCGCCTTCAGCGTCGCGAACACCGCCTGTGTCGCAGCGGCGATCGGCGCGTGGCCCTGCACGGCAATCCGGACGCGCTGCAGCCCGAGAAAATCCCAGTCGGTCATCGCCTCGGTCGGTCCACCGAGCACGATCGGCAGCGTGGTGGCGGCCGCGATCCGCTCCAGATCGGCGCGCGACTTCACCCCCGTGAACATCAAGGCATCGACGCCGGCGGCCTCAAAGCCGGTCGCCCGCGCAATCGCGTCGTCGACCGACGTGACCGCGGCCGCGGCGGTGCGACCGACAATCACCAACGCCGAATCCCGCCGCGCCTCCAGCGCCGCCCTGATTTTGCCGAGGCCCTCCTCCAGCGAAATCAATTGCGGCCTGGCCTCGCCGAAGGCGGCCGGCAACAGCGTGTCCTCGATGGTCAGACCGGCGGCACCGGCCATTTCCAGTTCCTGCACGGTGCGGCGCACGTTCAGCGCATTGCCATAGCCGTGGTCAGCATCGACCAGCACCGGAAGCGCCGCGGCGCGCGACATCCGCCGCATCTGCTCGGCGAGTTCACTGAGCGTAATCAGCGCGATGTCAGGATCGCCTAACACCGCGAGCGAGGCAGCCGAACCGCCAAACATGCCGACTTCGAAGCCGAGATCCTCGGCAATCCGCACCGACATCGCGTCATAGACCGAGCCCGGCCGCAAGCATTGCGAGCCGGACAGGATGGCGCGTAGCGCCTCGCGACGGGTGCGAAAGGTCATGCGAATTCCAGGATCAGCGCATCCACCGCCAGCGTCGCGCCGGCCACCGCGTGGATCTTCTTGACGATGCCGTCACGCTCGGCGCGCAGCACGTTCTGCATCTTCATGGCTTCGACCACCGCCAGCGTCTCGCCCACCTTGACGTCCTGACCCTCGGTCACGGCGATCGACACCACGAGGCCGGGCATCGGGCACAGCAGCTTCTTGCCGGTATCGGCCTTGACGCCGACCGGCATCAGCCGCGCCGCCGCGGCCTCGGTCTCGGTGAACACGTTGACTGCCACCTCATAGCCCTGATGCGCGAGCCGGATGCCATTCGCGATCGGGCGCACCTGCATCGCGGTCAGATGACCATCGATAGTGCCCTCCCAGACCGGATTGCCCGGCGTCCACGGCGACACCAGCGTGTGCGCCGCGCCGACGCTGCCATCGGCAGCCATGAATCGCACCGCGACGCCATCGGCTTCGCGCGCCACTTCGAGCGTGATCTCCTCGCGCTCCAGCCATACCGCCCGGCGGCCGGCGCGGTTGACCGGGCGGCCGATCAGCTGGCCGGAAATCCGCCGCTTGCGCTCGCCGATCACCATGTCGATGGCGGCGGCCACCGCGGCCATGCGCCGCGCGATCTCGCCTTCCGGCGGTCGGGCGGCAAAGCCCTTCGGAAATTCCTCGGCGATGAAGCCGGTCGACAGATTGCCCTCGCGCCAGCGCGGATGGCTCATCAGGGCCGACAGGAACGGAATATTGTGGCGGATGCCGTCGATATAGAACGCGTCGAGCGCGTGTGACTGCGCCTCGATGGCGGCGGCGCGCGATGGCGCATGCGTCACCAGCTTGGCGATCATCGGATCATAATAGATCGAGATCTCGCCGCCTTCCTGCACGCCGGTGTCGTTGCGCACGGTGATGCCGCCGACACTGCTCTCGGCCGGCGGCCGGTATTTGACCAGACGGCCGATCGAGGGCAGGAAATTTCGAAACGGATCCTCGGCATAGACGCGGGATTCCACCGCCCACCCGGTCAGCGTGACATCCTTCTGCGCCATCTGTAGTTTTTCGCCAGCGGCGACGCGGATCATCTGCTCGACCAGGTCGACGCCGGTAACCAGCTCGGTGACTGGATGCTCGACCTGCAGCCGGGTGTTCATCTCGAGAAAGAAGAAGCTCTTGTCCTGCGCGGCGACAAATTCGACCGTGCCGGCGGAGTCGTAATTCACCGCCTTGGCCAGCGCGACCGCCTGCTCGCCCATCTTTCGCCGCGTGGTCTCGTCGAGCAACGGCGATGGCGCCTCCTCGATGACCTTCTGGTTACGGCGCTGGATCGAGCATTCACGCTCGCCGAGATAGATGACGTTGCCGTGCTTGTCGCCGAGGATCTGGATCTCGATGTGGCGGGGATCAACGATGAATTTCTCGATGAAGACGCGATCGTCGCCGAACGAGGACTTTGCCTCGGCGGTTGCCAGGCCAAAGCCCTCCTCGACTTCCGAGGTCGAATAGGCGATCCGCATGCCCTTGCCGCCGCCTCCGGCGGAGGCCTTGATCATCACCGGATAGCCGATCTCGTCGGCGATCTTGATGGCGTGCTTGCCATCGGTAATGACGCCGAGATGGCCCGGCACGGTGGAGACATTGGCCTTGGCCGCCGCCTTCTTGGATTCGATCTTGTCGCCCATCGCGGCGATGGCGCCTGGATTGGGGCCAATGAAGACGATGCCGGCGGCTTCGAGGGCGCGCGGGAAGGATTCGCGCTCCGACAGAAAGCCGTAACCTGGATGCACCGCCTCGGCGCCGGACTTCTTGCAGGCCTCGATGATCTTCTCGATCAGCAGGTAGCTCTCGCTCGCCGCCGGCGGCCCGATCAGGACGGCATCATCCGCCATCTCGACATGCAGCGCATCGCGGTCGGCTTCGGAGTACACGGCGACCGTCTGGATCCCCATGCGGCGAGCGGACTTGATGATGCGACAGGCGATCTCGCCGCGATTGGCGATCAGGATACGTTTGAACATGAGCTGTTTACTTGCAACCTTGAGGCGGGAAGTGGCCTAGCGGGCCAACGGCGCAATGTGGCATGTGGACGCGGCTGTAACAATTCTGTCGCCAACAAAAACTACAGAGGAAAGCGCGGCAGAGCCGCCCGAATTGACACGAAATGAGGTTTTCCATGCGCTGCGCCACCGCAATCTTGACTGTTGGGCTGAGCTTCCTGTCAGCCGCCACGGCTTTCGCCCAAAACAGCCCTGCCCGCAACCTGATTTTGTTCGTGCCGGACGGGCTGCGGGCGCTGAAAGTCACCCCGGAAACCGCGCCGGCGATGGCCGCGCTGCGCGACCAGGGCGTCAATTTCCGCAATTCGCATTCGCTATTCTCGACTTTCACCATGGCCAATGCCTCGGGCATGTCGACCGGGCACTATCTCGGCGACACCGGCACGTTCAGCAACTCGATCTATACCGGCCACCCCACCGCAGTGCAAAATGGCAGCCCGGTCCCGTTCATCGAGCATGACCTCGTGCTGGGCGAACTGAACGAGCAGTTCAATGGCGACTACCTCAACGAGGAGACCCTGCTCAAGGCCGCGCGAAATGCCGGCTTCAGCACGGCGGCACTGGGCAAAGTAGGCCCCACCCTGATGTTCGACCATACCGAGCGCAGCGGCACCAAGAGCATCATCCTCGATGACCAGACCGGCGCCGTCGACAAGGACGGCAAACTGATCGGCATCCCGCTGTCCGACGAAATCAAGAGCGCCCTGACCGCCGCGGGCATGCCGCTGGCGACGCCCGGCCGCGGCGACAATGGCAAGTCCGGCGACGCCCGGACCGCCGGCACCGTGATCGCCAACATCGCGCAGCAGGGCTACATCACCGACGTCGCCACCCGAGTGGTGCTGCCGATGTTCAAGGCCCGCAACAAGCCGTTCGTGCTGGTGCTGTGGTCGCGCGATCCCGACGGCACCCAGCATAATCAGGGCGACAGCCTCAACACCGTGACTCCGGGTATCAACGGTCCAGCCTCGATGGCCGCCATCAAGAACGCCGACAACAACCTTGCGCAATTGCGCCAGGCGCTCGACGAGCTCGGCCTCAGCGCCTCGACCAACATCATCGTCTCCGCCGACCACGGCTTCTCGACGATCTCCAAGGAGAGCAAGACCTCGAGCACCATCAAGGGCACCTACCCCGACACGCCGGCCGGCTTCCTGCCGCTCGGCTTCTTTGCCATCGATCTGGCGAAGGCGCTGGAACTGCCGCTGTTCGATCCCAACAACAAATTCGCGGCTGTCGCCGACAATGATTATCCGAAGGCCGGCAATGCCTTCCTTGGCCAGGACCCGACCAAGCCGGAACTGATCGTCGCCACCAATGGCGGCTCCAATTTGATCTACCTGCCGACCAGGGACAAGGCGCTGGCGGAACGCACGGTGAAGGCACTGCTGGCGCAGGACTATGTCAGCGGCATCTTCGTCGACGACACGCTCGGCAACTTCCCCGGCGCGCTACCGCTGTCGTCGATCAACCTCTCGGGCCAGGCGATTACCCCGCATCCGGCGATCGTCGTCAGCTTCCGTTCCTACGCCGCCGGCTGCGACCAGGCC
>NZ_JANXTC010000362.1:0-12088 GCF_025356345.1 Tardiphaga sp. | reverse complement strand
ATGGACGTGCTGCTCGAAGTCCACGACCAGACGGAACTGGAACGGGCGTTGAACCTGCGCTCGCCGATGATCGGCATCAACAACCGCAATTTGCGGACCTTCGAGACTACGCTGGCGACCAGCGAGACGCTGGCGCCGATGATCCCGAAGGATCGCCTGATGGTCGGCGAGAGCGGCATCTTTGCAGCCGAAGACCTTGCCCGCCTCGAGCGCGTCGGCATCTCCACCTTCCTGGTCGGCGAAAGCCTGATGCGGCAGGCGGATGTCACGGCAGCCACCAAGGCGCTGCTGACGCGCGCGGCGTAACGCGCTGCTCCTTCTTGCTTCCTTGTCTCCTTGTGGGAGAGGAAAGAAACAGAACTCGGGATTTGAGAATCATGGCTGGCAAGAAAAACAAGAGCGCGACCAAAGACGCTCCCGCCCTCACCCACATCGATTCCTCCGGCGAGGCCCGCATGGTCGACGTTTCGCAAAAGCCGGCGACGGAGCGGATCGCCGTGGCCGAGGGCCTCGTCATCATGAGCAAGGCGACGCTGGAACTGATCGTGTCCGGCAATGCCAAGAAGGGCGACGTACTGGGTACCGCGCGCATCGCCGGCATCATGGCGGCGAAGCGCACCTCGGACCTGATTCCGCTATGCCATCCGCTGGCGCTGTCGAAAGTCACCGTCGATATCGAGCCCGACAAGAAGCTGCCGGGCTGTCGCGTGCGCGCTTCCGTGAAAGTATCAGGTCCGACCGGCGTCGAAATGGAAGCGCTGACCGCGGTGTCGATCGCCTGCCTGACCATTTACGACATGATCAAGGCGGTGGAGCGCGGGGTGCGGATCGAAGGCCTTCACCTGGTCGAGAAGAAGGGTGGCAAGTCCGGCCACTATCTGGTGACCGACAACGACGCCGATTAGAGTCTGATCCGTTAGGATGAATGACTGGTGTCCCGGACGCGGTGCGGCATTCCTATGCCGCTCCGCGGAGCACTACGCCTCCTCGCGGAGGCGCAATGCACCGCGTCCGGGACATGATCCGAGCAAACTGAGTCTGACGCTAGCTGCGAAGGAAATCGGCGACCGTGGCGCAAGAACGCTTGCGGAAGCTAGATATTCGCGCCGTCGCGTAGCGAAGTGGCCGACGAGGAATGCCCGCGGCGCTCCCGGCTATTCAACTTCAGTTCCGCCGACATCCAGGGACCGAGCTGTTTCGCCAGGTGCCGTTCGTATTGTTTTACCAGCACCGTGGCTGCGGCTGCCATCAATATCAAAGCCAGTAACATCCACATTTCGGAAAGCCTGCCGCTCAAATCCCAGATGACCAAGCTACGGCTCGGGAGGTAATCGGGTTCAACCGACCGTCACTATTTCACGGCCGCGAAAGACGGGTGAAAGCCAGACTGGTCGCAACGCCCAGCAGCGCCCAGAACAGCAGGCTGGTCAGCATTACCGCCACGATGAACTGATGCGACAGCGCCGCAGGCACCTCGCTGTTCGACACTGGCGCCAGCGGCGCGCCAATCAGATGCGGCAGCGCGATCAGGCCGAGCCCGAGTATCGCGGCCCAGGCTGCCGGCCTGAACGCCAGCAGGCCAAGGCCGATGGCAGTGACCGTCGCGGTGCCGATCCACCAGGTTTGCCGTGCCGAGAGATCCGCGACCGGCATTCCCGGCAATTCCGGTGGCAGGCCGAGGCCGGGCGCCGCCACGAACACGACAAAGCCACCGAGCCCCCACAACAGGCCCTCGCGCCACGTCACCGGACGGCCGCGCATCGAATAAACCCCGGTAAGTACCAGCGCAAAACCGATCGCTGTCAGGATATTGGCGCCGACGGTGAAGGCATTGCGCTGCAGGCCGTCCGCCGGTTCCCATTCGCTGGCATGGCTGTGGCCGGCCTCATGGATATGCGCGGCGGCGGTATGCTCATGCGCAGCAACTGGCTTCGTCGCCTCGGCCGACTTGCGCTCGTAGACTTCGCTCTTCTGGATCAGCGGCACCGTGCCGAAAAACTGCGCCACCGAAACGACCGCGCCGACAACAAGTCCAGCCAGCGCGGCGGAGAAAACGATCGACCTGAAAACCGACATGGCTCAGTGGCAGGGAAACGCATTGGCATGGCGCACATCGTGCGCGGCGTTGTGCACGGCGCTGATGTGCGAGAAGCCGACCACGCCGACGATGAACAGACCGAGCGCCATGGCCATTACGGCCTGAACGATCGCGCTCGCATCGGTAGCGATGGCGGGCAGCTGCGCGGCCTGGGTCTGTTGCATGTTCGTCCTCGTCAAGATTGCGACATTTTTAGCCGAAAACAATCGCCTGCGCGACCCTAATTTTCGAGCTGCCGGCGAATGTCCCGGCTGGTGACATGGAAACTGTTGCCCGGCCCCACCGCGGCGCGCCGCAACTTGGCGTCGGCCGCGGCCTGAAAGGCGTCCCGGTGGATCAGGAAGAACTCCTCGCATTGCCGGGGCGTCGGCAGGCTGCGCAACAGCACCCGGAACGCGCGGCGGTGCATCATGCAGAGCCCGTCGTGGCCGTCCGGCTGGAACGCCAGCGAGTCGATGTCTTCGCGCCAGATCGGGGAAACGAGATGGGACATGAGGGAACTGCTTCACTGGCGGCACGGCTGCCGCTCCCCACAATCTAGCCGGAATATCGCGGCACGCCAAAGCAGCCCTGCGCACGATTGCTCCCCCACCGTCGCTTCGCTAAACAACGGCATGGCTGCTTCGCTCACCCCAGATTCTGCCGACGTGCTGTTGTTCGATCTTGGCCGCGTCGTGATTGATTTTGATATTGCGCGCACCGCGGCCGCGTGGGCGGCACATGACGGCTCCGACCCGGCTGATCTCGCCAACCGCTTCGTGCGCGACGAGACTTTCTGGCTCTATGAAACGGGCAAGCTGTCCGACACGGAGTTTTTCGCACGCCTTCGCGCGGCGCTCGGCATCGATCTGTCCGATGCACAATTGCTGGACGGCTGGAACGCGACTTTTATCGGCGAAATGGACGGCATCGCGCCGTTACTGGCGCAGGCCGCGAAAAAATGGCCGCTCTACGCCTTCTCCAATACCAACCGCGCCCATGTCGCGTATTTCTCGCAGCATTATGCCGAGGTGCTCGGGCATTTTCGCGAGATCTTCCTGTCGTCGACCATTGGCCTGCGAAAACCCCATGCCGATGCCTACGATCATGTCGTGAAAGCGATCGGCGTTCCCGCGGAGCGGATCGTGTTCTTCGACGACCTTGCCGAGAACGTCGCAGGGGCCCGCGCCTGCGGACTGGTCGCCGTCCATGTCACGTCATCCAACGACGTGGCGGAAGCACTCGCCGCGCTCGGTTTTATGGAGAACGACTGATGGCCCTGATGCCGGTTGCCGAGGCGCTCGCCGCGATTCTGGAAGGCGCGGATCCGCTGCCCGCCGAGCAGGTCACGCTCGAAGCCGCCTATCATCGCGTGCTGGCGCAGGACGTGGCGTCGAAGCGGACACAGCCGCCGCAGGCGATGTCGGCGATGGATGGCTACGCGGTGCGCGCCGCCGACGCCACGCTCGGCGCGCGCCTGGCGGTGATCGGCGAGATCGCGGCCGGCCGGCCGTACGAGCGCGCGCTGCGGCCGGGCGAGGCGCTGCGTATTTTCACCGGCGGTGTCGTGCCGGATGGCGCCGACGCCATCGTGATCCAGGAAGACGCCTCGCGCGACGGCGACGTCGTGATCATCAACGAGGCCGCCCGCGCGGCACGGCACATCCGCCCCGCCGGGATCGATTTCAAACAGGGTGACGTGCTGCTGCGCGCCGGCACCCGGCTCACCGATCGCGATCTCGCACTGGCTGCCGGGATGAACTATCCGGAATTGCCGGTCAGACGGCGCCCGTTGATCGCGGTGCTGGCCACCGGCGACGAACTGGTGCTGCCCGGCGCGGTCCCCGGCCCCGGCCAGATCGTACTCTCCAATGGTTTTGCGCTGCGGGCGCTGGCGCGCGCCGAAGGCGCCGATGTCATCGATCTCGGCATCGCCGTCGATACGCTGCCGGCGACGACCGCGGCGATCCGGCGCGCCATCGATGCCGGTGCCGACATCCTCGTTACCACCGGCGGCGCCTCGGTCGGTGACCACGATCTGGTCAAGCAGTCGCTGGAGGCGGCCGGGGTCACCATGGCGTTCTGGCGGATCGCGATGCGGCCCGGCAAGCCGATGATGCATGGCCGACGCAACGCGATGCGCGTGATCGGCCTGCCCGGCAATCCGGTGTCGTCCTATGTCTGCGCCCTGCTTTTCATGGCGCCATTGATTCGCGCCCTGTCCGGCCGCGCGGAAGTACACCACACGCTCGAATCGGCGGTACTCGGCATCGATCTGGCAGCCAATGATCAGCGTGAAGATTATCTGCGCGCGGTGCTGACACGCCGTGACGACGGCACCCTCGTCGCCACCGCGGTAACCAAGCAGGACTCCTCGCTATTGGGGAATCTCGCAGCGGCACAGGGGCTTCTGGTCCGCAAACCGTTCGCTCCGGCGGCGGTTGCCGGCGCTCGTTGCGAGATCATAAGGTTGCCGGTTTAAGGGACTTGCGGTGCCGTTCATTTGAAATTAAGCGTTGCGGAACACATATGGAACAGATAGTGTTCGTTCATGATTTGTTTCGAGAATTTGCGGCTTTTGCCGACTTGGGACTGACGTGACACACGCGGCGGCAACCCCGTCCATGAGGGATGAACCAGATGCTCACGCGCAAACAATATGAACTGCTGCGCTTCATCGATCAGCGGCTCAAGGAATGCGGCGTGCCGCCCTCTTTCGACGAGATGAAGGACGCGCTCGACCTGCGCTCCAAGTCCGGCATTCACCGCCTCATCACGGCGCTGGAGGAGCGTGGCTTTATCCGCCGGCTGCCGAACCGCGCCCGCGCCATCGAGGTCATCAAGTTGCCCGAGCTCGGCGTCAGCACCGCCGCCGCGGCTACCGGCCGTCGCGGTTTCACGCCAAGTGTCATCGAAGGCACGCTGGGAAAGGTCCGCCCGATCTCGAACACCGGCAATGGTAACAATAATGGCGGCGATATCGACGATGACAGCCGCCGCTCGGTGTCGGTGCCGGTGATGGGCCGCATCGCCGCCGGTACACCGATCGAGGCGCTGCAGACCCGCAGCCATACGATCAGCGTGCCGCCCGACATGCTGGGTTCCGGCGAGCATTACGCGCTCGAAGTGCGTGGCGATTCGATGCAGGACGCCGGCATTCTCGATGGTGACATGGCGCTGATCCAGAAAAACGATGTGGCCGACACCGGCGACATCGTGGTGGCCCTGATCGACGAGGAAGAAGCGACGCTGAAGCGGTTCCGCCGCCGCGGGGCCTCGATCGCGCTGGAGCCCGCCAACGACGCCTATGAAGTGCGGATTCTGCCGCCGAATCGCGTCCGCATCCAGGGCAAGCTGGTCGGGCTGTACCGCCGCTACTGAGCGCTCGCGCTCACTGATCCTCGGCCTGGACGTCGGTTTCGGCCGGCGTCGCATCGACCGGACGGCCGGCTGGCAGGGCGCCGCCGGCTTGCGGCTCCGCGACTTCCGGACCCGCTGGCGACCATGGCCGATCGACGCCGTTGGGTCGCACTTCCTCGGCGACAAACCTGCCTTGATATCCACGCAAGACCATTCCGCCACGACTTTGCAAGGTCGCGAAGCTGATCAGCGGGGCCGCGCAGCCGTTCGGCGGTTGGCGGGCGGTGACGATCAGTGCCGCCTGCACGCAATCATCCGCGAAGGCGTCGGACCGCAGCGTCAATGCGACGAGGCGACCGTCGGCGAGCGCCGTAATGCAGCCGGCGCTGTCGCACGACACGCCTTCCGCCAGTGAGGCATCGTCGGGAGATCGTGGATCGGCATCGGCGGCCAGCCACTCTTTCAGCAGAAACGAATCTTTCGCGCTGCGCATCAGATGCAGGCGGCCATCCCGGCCGCGCACCGCGACGCTGTGGCCATCGCCCGAGATCAGAATGTCCGGGGGCGCAACCAGCATCGCCCATGCCATCGACAACGCCAGCATGCCGGCGCCGGTAAAGCGTAGCGGCGTGCGCAGCAATCCCAGCAGGATGAGTCCAGCGGAGGCCGCGACCAGCGGTCCGCTGCCGAATGCCGTGACCCGCCCGATCGCGCCGGGCAACGCGGCGACCCACTGCGTCACCACGATCATCCACTGAATGCCAAACTCCATCAGGCGCCAGAACACGCCGTCGAGACCGAACGGCATCGCCGCCAGACCGAGCAGACCCGCCGGCATCACCAGCGCCGAGACCACCGGCATCGCCAGCAGATTGGCGAGTACGCCGTAGGGCGTAACGCGATGGAAATGGAACGCCGCATAGGGCGTGGTCGCAAGCCCCGCGACCAGCGAGGCCAGTACCAGCATCGCCAGCTCGCGACCGCCCCACAGCGCCACGCGCGCGGTGGCGGAATGGTCCGGCGAGGCGAACAGGACGGGCATGCCGATCTGCACCAGCGCAACGAGGCCGAGCGTCGCGGCGAACGACATCTGGAAGCTGGGATGAACCAGCGCTTCCGGCGCCATCGCCAGCACCACCATCGCCGCTACCGCGAGTGTGCGAAAAGTGATGGCGCGGCGATCGACCATGATCGCGATCAGCACCACCGCGGTCATGAAGAACGATCGTTGCGTCGCCACCTCGGCACCCGACAGCAGCAGATAAAACAGCGCTGCCGCCAGCGCCGCGGCCGCCGCCCATTTCTTGATCGGAAAAGTCACGGTGAGGATCGGGATCAGCGCCAGCAGCGCGCGCACCGCGAAGAACACCACGCCGGCGACCACCGCCATGTGATAGCCGGAGATCGACAGCACATGGCCAAGGCCCGAGATGAACATCGCATCGTTGACCGGCGCGGAGATCGCATCGCGCCGCCCGGTCAGCAGCGCGGTGGCGATGGCGCGGGCATCACCGCTCAGCACCGTCCGGATACGGCCGTCGATCGCGTCGCGCAGACCCTGCATGGTGGCGGCATAGCGCAGCCGCCAGCCCGGTTCGGTCGGCGGATCGGCCACCTTGATGCCGCCGGTCACGAAGCCGGAGGCGCCGATGCCTTGAAAATACAGATCGCGGCCGAAGTCGTAAGAACCCGGCCGCAATGGCGACAGCGGCGGCTGCAGCCGCGCCTTGAGCTGGACAAAACTGCCGACCCCGGGCGCGGTGCCCTTCTTCACCGACAGCCGCACGCGCTCGAGTTTTAGCTGCGACCGCGGGCTCTCCATCGATGCGACCCGCAGCACGAAGCGGTCGGTGCGCTCACGCTCTTCATGGGTCTCGACAAAGCCGCTCAGCGCGACCGAATAGAGCGGCCGCGCCAGCACACCATGGGCGATCCGCGCGGTCTTCAGCGAGATCACCGCGAAGCCGGACGCGATCGCCGCGATCATCACAAGCAGCGGAAACCAGTTTCGCCGGCGCGACAAAAACGCCACGCCGCATAACAGGACGGCCGTCGCCGCCGTCACCCATGCCACCGGTTCGCGGCCGGCGGAAAAATACAGCGCGATGCCGGTGCCGAAGGCGACGGGGACCCAGGGCAGCAGCCGGCCGGGGCCAGCTTCCGCGTGGATCCATTGTTGCCAAGTCGCGAGGAGGCTCGGCCAGAAGGCTGAAGATGGCCGTGATACGCCGGCAACCGGCGCCGCCCGCGGCGGCCATATGCCGGCCTGCGCGCGCGGTCTGTTGGTGCTGCCCCCGTTGGCCATCGCGCTGCTCGTCGCCCGGCTTTCGCCGAGCCATGCTAGCGGAGGAGATCAGGTGACGACTACCAGAACGGATCGGGAATGTTCGATGTCGTGATTCCGGGGCGGCAGCGGCGCAGCCGCGCGCGAACCCCAGCCACTGCAGTTGGAGTGACGGGAAATCTCGAATTGTTCATCCCTTCTCGGGATTCCGGGTCTGCGCTCCGGCCCGCTACGCCGACCAGAGTGCATCCCGGAATGACAGTGTAGGATTCAGGTCGCCTTGGCGTAGCTGTCGCGCAGGCCGACGGTGCGGTTGAACACCAGTTCGCCCGGCGCTGAATCCTTGTCGCGGCAAAAATAGCCCTGGCGCTCGAACTGCACGGCGGCATCCGAATTATCGCCGGCCAGCGCCGGCTCCAGCATGCAGCCGGTCAGCGTCTCCAGCGAATCCGGATTGATCTGCGACGCAAAATTCGCCGCATCCGGCTGTGGCGCGGTGAACAGCAGATTGTAAACCCGGACCTCGGCGGGCACCGCTTCCGCCGCGCTGACCCAGTGGATCGTCGCCTTGACCTTGCGGCCGTCCGGCGCGTTGCCGCCGCGGGTTTCCGGATCATAGGTGCAGCGCAGCTCGGTAACGTCGCCGGCTTCGTTCTTGACCACCTCGCGGCAGGTAATAAAATAGCCGTAGCGCAACCGCACTTCGCGGCCCGGCGCCATCCGGAAGAATTTCTTCGGCGGCTCTTCCATGAAATCGTCGTGCTCGATGTAGAGCTCGCGGCCGAACGGAATTTTTCGCGCGCCGAGCGACGCGTCCTCGGGATGGTTGACGGCATCGAGCTGTTCGCTCTGGCCTTCCGGATAGTTCGTGATCACCACCTTCAACGGCTTCAGCACCGCCATGCGGCGCTGCGCGGTCCGGTTCAGCGTCTCGCGCACCGCGAAGTCGAACATGTCGATGCCGACGGTGCTGTTGGCCTTGGCCACGCCGATGCGCTTGATGAATTCGCGCAAGGCAGCGGCCGGCACGCCGCGGCGCTGCAGTCCGGCCAAAGTCGGCATCCGCGGGTCGTCCCAGCCCGAGACATGGCCACCGCGCACCAGTTCGGTGAGCACTCGCTTCGACAGCAGCGTGTAGGTCATGTTGAGACGTGCGAATTCATACTGGCGCGGTCGCGACGGCACCGGCAGGTTGTCCAGGCACCAGTCATACAGCGGGCGGTGATCCTCGAATTCCAGCGTGCAGATCGAATGCGTGACATGCTCGATCGAGTCCGACTGGCCATGGGCGAAATCATAGGACGGATAGATGCTCCACGCCGTGCCGGTACGCGGGTGATGCGCGTGCAGGATGCGGTAGATTACGGGATCGCGCAGATTGATGTTGCCGGAGCCCATGTCGATCTTCGCGCGCAGCACGCGGGCGCCGTTCGGGAACTCGCCGGCGCGCATCCGCGTGAACAGGTCGAGGTTCTCCGCCGCCGGGCGATCGCGAAACGGGCTGTTCTGGCCGGGCTCGGTCAGGGTGCCGCGCGTGAGCCGGATCTCCTCCTGCGACTGGTCGTCGACATAGGCCAGGCCTTCGCGGATCAGATGCTGCGCCCAGGCGTAGAGTTTCTCGAAATAGTCCGAGGCATAATGCAGGTTGCCGCCCCAGTCGAAGCCGAGCCAACGCACGTCACGCTGGATGGCGTCGATATATTCCTGCTCTTCCCGGGTCGGGTTGGTGTCGTCGAAGCGCAAATTGCAGATCCCGCCGAATTCCTCGGCAATGCCGAAATTCAGGCAGATCGACTTGGCATGGCCGAGATGCAAATAGCCGTTCGGCTCCGGCGGAAACCGCGTCACCACGCTCTTATGCGCGCCGGAGGCCAGATCCGCGGCCACGATGTCGCGGATGAAGTCGCGGCCTGCCTCTGCCGTGTCCGCTGCCGATTCGTCTGTCATGGGATGCCTTTCAAGCTGCGCCCTATGTGCCAAATCCGGGCGGCCGCGCCAAGGGGCGCGGTTCGCCGAAAACGGCGCTGGCTCAAGCGGCCTTCTTCGCTTGGCCGACGTGTTTGCGCAGGTAGCTGATCACGCTGAAGATGTTCTTGGCCTGCGGGTTGCCGCGGGGGCCGAACATGCGGATCAGGCTCTTGGGCTGCACCCCAATGGCTTTTCCTAGCTTCTCGAAGCCAATGGTCCCCTTGATGTAATCCCGTAGCAGGGACCGGCCTACGTCGACCTCGCCATCGAGCAATGCGTCGATGCCTTCCCGCAACAGCGCTTCCGCAAAATCGGGACGCTGCCGAGCGTAATCTTGTAGCCACTCCCCGAAGTCTCTCGTTGTCGCCATCGTCCACCTCCATCCACTACTGCGTGCGTTTGGTTCGTTTGTAATCGCGCCAGAACGCGCGCGCGGCCAGGATGTCGTCCTGCTGCCGCTTCTTTGTCCCTCCCGTCAGGAGGACCACGATGGTGTCACCATCTCGTCCGAAATAAATCCGGTAGCCTGGCCCGAAATTGATCCGGAATTCTAGAACACCTTCCCCAACGCCCTTGGAGTTGGAGAAATTTCCCATCCCCATGCGCCGCAACGCACGGGCAATTTGGGCAGACGCGGAAACGTCCAGTTCCTCCGCCCAGTCGGTGAAGGGCGCTCTGCCGTCAACGTCCACATAGTAGCGGATTTCGACCATAGATCATGGTAACACATAAGTTACCCGTTTTCAACGCCATTGGGCCCGCCGATGCGGTGTGATACACGGCCGCAAAGCGTCTCCAGCATCGATCGAACCTCCATGACCGCACCCGTCGTTACCCGTTTTGCGCCGTCCCCGACCGGCTTTCTCCATATCGGCGGCGCCCGCACCGCTTTGTTCAACTGGCTCTATGCGCGCAAACTCGGCGGCAAGATGCTGCTGCGGATCGAGGATACCGACCGCGAGCGCTCCACCGAGCCGGCGATCGCCGCGATCCTCGACGGGTTGAAATGGCTCGGCATCGCGTGGGACGACGACACTGTCTACCAGTTCGCCCGCGCCGACCGGCACCGCGAAGTAGCCTTGCAGCTGATCGCCGAGGGCAAGGCCTATTACTGCTACGCCAATGCCGACGAGCTGAAGGAGATGCGTGAAAAGGCCCGCGCCGAGGGCAAGTCAAAGCTCTATGACGGCCGCTGGCGCGAGCGCGCGGCCTCCGAGGCACCGGCGGGCGTCAAGCCGGCGATCCGCCTCAAGGCGCCGCTGGATGGCGAGACCGTGATCGACGACCAGGTGCAGGGCCGCGTGGTCTGGCAGAACGAAAATCTCGACGATCTCGTGCTGCTGCGCGGCGACGGCAATCCGACCTACATGCTCGCGGTGGTGGTCGATGATCACGACATGGGCGTCACCCATGTCATCCGCGGCGACGATCACCTGATCAACGCCGCGCGGCAGAAGCAGATCTATGATGCCCTGGGCTGGACACTGCCGAGCATGTCGCACATTCCGCTGATCCACGGTCCGGACGGCTCGAAACTATCGAAGCGCCATGGCGCGCTCGGGGTCGATGCCTACCGTGCCATGGGCTATGTACCCGCCGCCCTGCGCAACTATCTGGTGCGACTGGGCTGGAGCCATGGCGATCAGGAGATCTTCTCGACCGAGGAAATGATCGACGCGTTCGACCTGTCGTCAATCGGCCGCTCCGCCGCCCGGTTCGACTTCGCCAAGCTGGAAAATCTCAACGGCCACTATATCCGCCACGCCGACGATCAATCTCTCGTGACCATGTTCGAGGACGTGCTGAATTATGTCCCGCACGGCGACGATGTGAAGGCCAAGCTCAACGACACCACGCGGGCGCAATTGTTGCGGGCGATGCCGCAGCTCAAGGAGCGCGCCAAGACGCTGATCGAGCTGATCGACAGCGCCTATTACATCTTTGCCGACCGCCCGTTGACCATGGAGCCGAAGGCCTCCGCCCTGCTGACACCTGAAACCCGGGCGCTGATCGGCCAGTTGCGCGTCGCGCTGGAGACCGTGACCGACTGGAGCGCCGCAACCACGGAAGAAGCCACCCGAGCTTTCGCCGAACAGGCCGGCGTCAAGCTCGGCGCGGTGGCGCAGCCGCTGCGGGTGGCGCTGACCGGCAAGACCACATCGCCGGGAATCTTCGACGTGCTGGCGGTACTGGGCCGCCAGGAATGCCTTGCCCGGCTGGCCGATCAGGCCTCCGTCTAGCATGACGGCAGGACGGCTTTGCCCGTCTTGCAGCGCACACAGCAATGCGATACCCATTCTGACGAAACATCGGCATTTCCGGCCAGCCCCGCTCTATCGCCCGATCTGGCGACGGCCTGCCGCCTCTCAACGATCTCATCGGGGACCACGCGATGGACG
>NZ_JANXTC010000359.1:0-6066 GCF_025356345.1 Tardiphaga sp. | reverse complement strand
GCCAAAAGTTGTAGATAAATACCACTTCGCGTCACCTGAATGGGTGAGGCGAGATCGAGCAGGTTCACGTACATCAATACCGGGGGAATTGTTTACGGGCTGCATTTTCAGTCGGTCGACGCTCCAATTACCGCCTCGGCGGACCATGTATTGACGACTGCTCGATTTTGAAGAGACATATTCGTGCTCAGGCCGGCCTTCGGGCCGGCCTTTTTCGTGCAGCTGCCAGAGCATGGTTCCGTTCGGAACAATCTTGTCCCGGACGTCGTTCACGGCGTCCCCGCGGCGCACCGCGGGCTGTGATGTTAGACAAGGTTCCAGCTCGGCGGAGCGGCGCAACAGTGCCGCACCGCGTCCGGGCCAGGATCGCAAACCGCTTCAATCTCGTTGAAGCAGACCTTAAATCAGCTGCATTCGCTGCTGGCCCAGCAGGCTGACGAGATCGACCTGACGCTCGACGCCGGTCTTGGCGAAGACCGACTTCAACTGGGTGCGAACCGTATTGAGACTCACGCTCTGCAGCTTGGAAATCGTATCGACCGTATTGCCTTCGGTCAGCATGCTGGCAACTCGGGCTTCCGCGGGCGTCAGATCGAACAGCGCCTGTAACAGTTCCGGCGCCGGACTCTCGTGCTGGGTAATCGGCGTCAGAAACAGGATCGAAACCGCACCGGCGAACACTTCCAGCCCGCCCAGCCGGATCGGAAGCAGATGGGCGATCAGCGGGGGATGCGTTTCAGTACCGGCCACCGGAATCGACCGCCCGTTGCTCGACGACGACGGCCTGGCGACCGCTTCGAGGAACATCGTCTGCGCAGCGGGAGCAGCGAAATGGACCTGGTTCTGAGCGCCGATATGCACGCCGAGACCATTGGCGACGAAACACGGATTGGCCGTAATCACGCGCCCCGCACCGTCGATGGCCGCCGCTGGAAGCCCGATCATATCCAGCGGGCCGACGGCGGTGCGCGCGCGTTCGAAACCAAGCCGCCCGGACAACACGCCGGCGCGCGCCAGATGCGGTCGCAATTCGTCGAGCTGCGCGGCGACTTCGCGCGGAACCGGCCCCTTGGCAAACGCCTTTTCAGCCGACAGAACCAGCATATCACCTGACGGACAGGTGATTGTGGTGCCTACACACCATCCTAGGCCGCCGGGCCGCAGGAGATCGGTATAGAACTTTTCCTTGTCGAGTTCTTCCAGCGTGAACTTATCAAGGTCGGTCAGAAACCGGGGCTCGTTCGGAACCACCATACGCGCGCTTCGCGGGTTGTTTTGCGCATAGGGACTCTTGGTCCACTTGTCGATCCGGTCGTGCAGGCTGTCGGAGGCAATCCAGCGCGGCGTTCCCGGCGCGACGGAAAATATCATCGCCCCCTCGGCGTCGGCAATTTTGGCGAGCTGATCAAAAACTTTCGGCCAGCGTTCGGGCAACACGCTCGCTTCGTAGATTTCATCGACCAGGGTTTCGAAGTTAACGTCGTGATCTAGCAATGTTGATATCCGGGGATCAAAGCAGAACGGTTCTAATCTGCCGCAGCGTTACACCTTCAATCGCGCCGTTCGTAAACAAAATGTCATCAGGGGTTTTGATCGCCGAAGCTCGAAAGCCTAGCCGGTTGGGTCGTTACGTTCGCCACCGAACAATAGATTTCTACAAATGGACTTCGAAAGATACGTGATCGGCAGATTGCCAACCGTTCAGGTTGTCCGGACAAAAGAATCATCCACAACGCGCGCCATGCGCCTGATCGGCAGTCGCAATGAATTGATCGGAATTTCATATTATCAACAGGCACGCGGTCGGGTCGCGGCCCCAGCTATCGAATTTCGACAGGTGGGCGGAGCGAGAACAGCCTCACTATGTCGGAAACAGCACAAAAACAGACTTCGACTCCGTACGATCCGTCTCGACCCGCGAGCTCAATTCGCTTTCGCCGCGGGCAGCTCAGGCGGCAGGATGAGCGCCGCGACGATCACCAGGATGCACAGCGCCGAGAAGGTATGCAGCATCATCATGAAGCCGCCCTGCTCATACAGCCAAGCCACCAGCCCGACCGAGGCGCCGGCCGCCGTGAAGCCGACGAAGTAGCGAACGGCGTAGGCCCGCGACCGCCATTCGTCGCTGGTGTACTTTCCGACCATCGCCTCATTGACGGTGATCTGCCCGAACAGTCCGACAATGATGCCGATCGCAACCACGATCAGCGAGACGTTTGATAGTGACGCTGCGAAGTACAGGAACGGCGCCAGTATAAATGACAGCGGCACGCAGACCGATTTCAGCGAGTAGCGGTCGATCAATCCGCCGATGTTGTACTGGGTCAGCGCGCCGAACACATAGACGCCCGCGGCGATGACGCCGAGCAGCGCGGGGCTGTGCGTGAGATCCGACAGACGCTCGGCAAACAGCTTCGGCAGCGCTACCGTGATCGCATTAAAGGTGGTGGAGATGGCGACCACGGTGATCAGCAGCGCCAGGATCACCCGCCACATGTCGGACTTGGCGACGCGCGACTGCGCCGCCGCCTGCCTGAACCCCGAGCGGTCTTCATGCGCGACGCCACGCATGAAGACGACACCGGCTGCCAGGGTCGCAATGCCGGGAATGATGAAGGCCCAGCGCCAGCCGAGATATTGTCCCACCACGCCGGTGACCAGCGCCGACGATGCCACGCCGAAATTTCCGAACACGCCGTTGATGCCCATCTCGCGACCGATCCGGTCGGCGTAGGACACGATCATCGCGGTCCCGACCGGGTGATAGATCGCGGCGAACAGTCCGATCGCGAGCAGCGCGGTGCCCAGCTGCAGGGGCGTCCGCACAAAACCCACCGAAATCATCGACAGGCCGATGCCGAAAAAGAAGATCACCATCATGTGGCGTCGGCTCCAGCGGTCTCCCAGCCAGCCGGTGACCAGAGATCCGGCGCCGAAGGCGATGAAACCCGGCGTCGCATAGGGCAGCAGTTCGGAATAGGTCATGCCCATGGTCGGCCCCATCACGATCACCGCGGCCGCGAAAATCAGCATCGCATAGTGATCGATGAAATGGGCGACATTGACCAGAGTGATGACCCGGGCGGGTACGTTCATTGGACAGATCCTGCGAAGCCTAACATGCATGTGCAGTTGCGCATTCGGAAAGCGGATCGTCAATGTCCGAAGCGAAGCCGTAGGGTGGGTCAGGCACCCTTGCGCCGTGACCCACCATCTTTAACGGCGCCGCGGAAGCGGTGGGTTACGCGCTTCGCGCCAACCCACCCTACCGACCGCGGAATCAGCGCGGCACCACCGCGGTGGCCTCGATCTCGACGCGCGCCGCGAGTTCCACCAGTCGCACCACCTGCACCAGCGCCATCGCCGGATAATGCGCGCCAAAGATCTCGCGATAGATTTTGCCGAGCGCCTTCAGGTTGCCGAGATATTCTTCCATATCGACGACATACCAGGTCAGCCGCACCAGATGCTCGGGCCCGGCACCGCCTTCGGCAAGCACCGCGGCGATATTGCTCAGCGCCTGCCGCACCTGCGCCGTGAACTCCGCCGGCAGATGGCCCGCGGTATCCCAACCGATTACGCCGCCGGTGACGACGATGCGACCGTCGGCGGTCATGCCATTGGCATAGCCCTTCGGCGCCGGCCAGCCGGAGGGCTGCAACACCCGCGGTCCGGACAGGGCTTCGGTCTTCGACGTCGCCACAACGGTCAAGGCAGGTCCCTTCGGTACGGTCACCGGCAAGTCTCCATCAACAACATTCCGAATTTCATTCCGCGGCCATCGCCGCGGCGCTGGCCTCGGCGATCTGGCGTAGCGCAAATCGCTTCAGTTTCCCGGTCTCGGTCTTCGGCAGCTGGGCGACGAACTCGATCGCCCGCGGATACTTATAAGGCGCGATCTCGCGCTTGACGTGGTTCTGCAGCTCGAGCGTCAACGCATCATCGCCGGCGAGACCCGGCGCCAGCACGACATAGGCCTTCACCAGCATGCCGCGGGCTTCGTCGGGACATCCGACCACGCCGCAATCGGCGACCGCTTCATGCGTCAGCAGCGCGGCCTCGACATCGGGGCCGGCAATATTGTAGCCGGCGGAAACGATCATGTCGTCGGACCGGGACTGGTACCAGAAGTAGCCATCCTCATCCATGACAAAGGTGTCGCCGGTCACGTTCCAGCCGTTCTGCACGTATTTCAGCTGGCGGGCATCGGCGAGATAACGGCAACCGGTCGGGCCGCGCACCGCGAGTCGGCCGATCGTGCCCGGCGGCAAATCGTTGCCTTCGTCATCGACGATCTTGGCGATGTAGCCCGGCACCGGCTTGCCGGTGGCGCCCGGGCGGATTTCGTTTTCGACCGTGCTGATGAAGATGTGCAGCATCTCGGTGGCGCCGATGCCGTCCATCAGCTTGATGCCGGTGGCCTTCAGCCACGCGTCGAAGGTGCCCTTCGGCAACGTCTCGCCGGCGGAAACACATTTTCGCAGCGAGGAAATATCATGCGTTCCCATCTTGGCGAGCATGGCACGGTAGGAGGTCGGCGCGGTGAAGCAGACGCTGACCTTGAAGCGCTCGATCGCCACCGGCAGGTCGTTCGGCCCGGCCTGCTCCAGCACCACGAAGGACGCGCCGATATGCAGCGGGAACAGCACGCCGCCAAAGCCGAAGGTGAAGGCCAGCGGTGCCGAGCCGATGAAGCGGTCCTGCTGGCTGGCGCGCAGCACGTTGTGCGCGAAGCCGTCGCACACCGCGAGCATGTCGCGGTGAAAATGCATGGTGCCCTTCGGCTGTCCGGTGGTACCGGACGTGAAGGCGATCAGGCAGACATCGTCGGAAGCGGTATCGACGGCGGTGAATTCAGGGCTGGATTCCGCGATCATCGACTCCAGCGAGCCCGGGGAGTTGGTGCCCCAATAGACGATCCGCCGCAGTTCGGGGGCGGCAGACTTCACCTTTTCCATCTCGTCGGAGAGTTTGCCATCGCACAGCGCCAGCGCAATTTTGGCCTTCTGGATCGGATAGGCCAACTCCTTGGCGCGCAGCAGCGGCATGGTCGCAACGCAAACGCCACCGGCCTTGAGCACCGCGAGATAGGTCGCGACCATCATCGGACTATTGGCAGAGCGCAGCATCACGCGGCCGCCGGTCACCAGGCCAAGCTTGCCGACCAGCACGTTGCAGATCCGGTTTACCAGCGCCTGCAGCTCACGATAGGTGTAGCTGTCGGTGAGGCCGAACATGCAGGGCGCATCGCCACGGCCTTCCTCGACCCAACGATCAAGAAACGGCACCACGCAATTGAGGCGCGCGGGATATTGATACTCCGGTCGGGTGAACAAAAACTCCGGCCACTGTTCGAGCGGCGGCAGATTATCCCGCGCGAAGGTATCGACGTGGGCGGTATACGCCTGGGTGAGGTGAGCCTCGGCAGCGGCCATTGCATGCTCCTGTCACTGATCCGCCCGGCAGCGCGAACCCAATATCATTTTAGACTTAAAACATATTGGCGCAACTGCGGGGAACGGGCGCGCGGCGGATTTTTTTAGTTGCCGGCCGAAACACCCGCGGCAAGTTTAGGCAAATGCCGCCTAAGCCCGCGCCAATTGCTTCAATCGAAGCGTCATCGGCGATTTTGGATCGGCCATGCCGGCGATCACGGTAAAATGGTTGGCGCCGGGAAACGTGTGGTAGCGCGTCGGGATGATGGCGCCCCAGGCATCGACAATCGTCTGGCTTTGCCGAAAATATTCCGCGCTCTCCTCGCCACCCACCACGGCATCCAGGCTGCCGCGCGCCGGCGCCGGCCAGAACAGCGGGCTCACCTCGCGAGCGCTCAGTTCGTTGAGGTGCAGCGGCGCGTTCACGGAGGTCGATACCAGCGGCACCAGATCGAACAGGCCCGAGATCGAATACACCGCGCGCACCAGATCGCCCGGCAAGGCGGCGTCGATGGCGCGCCATTCGGTAGCCAGCATGCACGCCGCCAGATGGCCGCCGGCGGAGTGACCCGACATCACCAGCGGCCGGCCCAATCTTGCCAGCTGCCGTGTCATGTCGCGCATCTGCTCG
>NZ_JANXTC010000340.1:0-25257 GCF_025356345.1 Tardiphaga sp. | reverse complement strand
CGCGCGGGGCCGCGCCGGCAGCGCCAGCGAGGTATCGGGCCGCTGCCGCGCCGATTTGATCGGCAGCCGCGCCATCAGCCACGGCCAGACCCCGGTCGGTGCCAGCTGCAGCAGCGCCACCAGCAGGATGCCGAACACGATGGTCTCGAGCTGGCCGCTGCCGCCGAAGATCAGCGGCAAATAGCTCTGCAGCACTTCCTTCAGGATCACGACAATGGCCGCGCCGAGCACGCCGCCCCAGACATAGCCGGCGCCGCCGACCACGGCGATGAACAGATATTCGATGCCGGCCTGCGGCCCGAACGGCGTCGGGTTGGCGGCGCGCTGGAAATGCGCGTAGAGCCAGCCCGAAAGCCCGGCCAGCACCGCAGCATAGATGAAAACCAGCAGTTTGGCGCGCGCGGTTTGCACGCCGAAGGCTTCCGCCGCGATGTGGCCGCGGCGGAGCGCACGGATGGCGCGGCCGGTGCGCGAATCCAGCAGGTTGGTCGAGAGCAGGGCACTGACGATGACGAATAACCAGATCACGTAATAGATCGTGCCGGGATCGAGCATCTTCAGCGTCCCGATCGACAACGGCGGAATCCCGGAGATGCCGTCATTGCGGCCGAGGAATTCCAGCTTGCTGAACAGATAGAACAGGCTGATGCCCCAGGCGATGGTGCCGAGCGGCAGATAGTGGCCGGACAATCGGACTGTGACGAGGCCGAGCAGCACGGCGGCGCCGCCGCTGACCAGTAGCGCCAGCGGCAGCGTCAGCCACGGCGACAGGCCATGCGCGGTGGTGAGGTACGCGGTGGTGTAGGCTCCGAAGCCGCAAAACGCCGCCTGGCCGAACGAGGTCAGGCCGCCGACGCCGGTGAGCAAGACGAGGCCCATCGCCACCAGCGCGGCGAGGCCGATATTGTCGAGCAGCACAATCCAGAACGGCGGCATGCCGGGGATGAACGGGATCACGGCCATCAGCGCCGTGAACAGCAGGATCGGAAGCAGACGCGGGCTCATGCGCTCAATCCTTCTCGTCTTCGACCGCGGGCGCGGCCAGCGAGCGCAGCACCAGCACCGGCAGGATCAGCGTGAACACGATGACCTCCTTGTAGTTGCTGGCATGGAAGGAAGAGAACGCCTCAACAATGCCGACCACGAGGGCGGCCACCGCGGTCAGCGGATAGCTGACGAGACCACCAATGATCGCGGCGATGAAACCCTTCAGTCCGATCAGGAAGCCGGTGTCGTAATACAGCGTGGTGATCGGGATGATCAGAATTCCGGAGATCGCGCCGATGACCGACGCCAGCAGGAAGGCGATCTGGCCCGACAACGAGGTGCGGATGCCGACCAGGCGGGCGCCGAGCCGATTCACCGCGGTGGCGCGCAGCGCCTTGCCGTAAAGGGTGAAGCCGAAGAACAGCCAGAGCCCAACGATCAGCGCGATGGTGATGGCATAGACCGCGATGCTCTGGCCGGTGAAGCGCAACTGCCCGATGGTCACCGAGGCGCTGGACAATGCCGGCGCGCGCTGGCCTTCGGCGCCGAAGAAGACGAGGCCAAAACCCTGCAGAGCAAGGTGGCAGCCGACCGAGGCGATCAGCAATACCAGCACCGAGGTGTGAGCGATCGGCTGGAATGCAATACGATAGAGATACAACCCGATCGCCGCGACGATGAGCAACGACAGCGTGATGTTGATGGCGATGTTGGCGGGCCTCCCGGCGAGCGCCAGCATTACCGCCCAGATCGCCAGCGGAAACACCACGTTGACGGCGAGCGAACGCAGCACCAGTTTTACGTGCAGCGACTTGCGGGCGGTGAACAGGTCGAAGCCGAAGGCGACTACGCCCATCGCGATGGCGAGCCGGATCGTGCCAGGGATCTGCCCGACCGACAGGCTGGCATAGGTCAGCGCCCCAAAGGTGATGAATTCGCCCTGCGGGATCAGGATCACGCGGGTGACCGCGAACACCAGCACCAGCGCGAGGCCGAGCAGGGCGTAGATGGCGCCATTGGTGATGCCGTCCTGCAGCAGGAACAGCATAATCGTCGTGTTCAAGGTCGCTCGCTCCCCAACCGTGTAGGTCTGCGGCGGTTACCACAGCCACACGACAATCAGCAACGGCGGTTGAATCTCGCCCGTTATTTGATATGGTTGATAACGATTATCCAACATAACCTCAAGGCCCGCCGCGATTGGGCCGAGTTGTTCCATTCCACCGCTGGACCGCGGAAAGCGAACCATGACCGTTTTGAAGCCCTCCGTGGGCGATTCCGAGAAACCGATGCTGCCGGCCGCGCCGATGCCCGAAACCGCCGCGCTGCGGATGGGCGAATTGTCCGAACTGCTCGGCTATGCGCTGAAGCGCGCGCAGCTGAAGGTGTTCGAGGATTTTTTGCGCTGCATGGCACCGCTGCAGCTGACCCCGGCGCAATTCTCGGTGCTGCTGTTGCTCGATAAGAACCCCGGTCGCAACCAGACCGAGATCGCCAATACGCTTGGCATTCTCCGGCCGAACTTCGTGGCGATGCTGGACGGGCTGGAAAGTCGCGACCTGTTGACCCGGATGCGCTCACCGAGCGACCGCCGCTCCCATGTCCTGATGCTTACCGACAAGGGCAGCGCGACCCTGGCCCGGGCCCGCAAGCTTGTTTCCACCAAGCATGAAGCCCGGCTGGTCGAGCTGCTGGGCCCCGCCGACCAGGCCGCCTTGCTAGGCATGCTCGCTAAGATCGCCGCGGAATTTTAGCAGCGCTTGTTATCGTGTCATTCCGGGGCGGGAGTGGCGAAAACCGCGGGCGAACCCGGAATCTCGATATGTTCAAAAACATCTCGGGACTCCGGCGATGCACGTTGGCCGGCTGCGCCGTCTATCGTGCATCGCGTAATGACGGTATGTGGCTTTCGCTCAGCCGCCCGCGTCACCGCTGATGATGTCGCCGAAGCGTTCCCAGCGCTCACCCTTGAAACGCTGCATCTGCAGTTGCGATATCGGGCCGAAGTCGGTCGCCGAGGTATTGATCGTGATGCCAGGCAGTAACGTGTCCGGTGTGAAATCCCGCAGGCTGGCCGCCTGCTTCATGACATTGGCGCGGGTCAGGTCGTCGCCGCACATCTCCAGCACCCTGATCAGCGTCTGGGCGGCGCCGTAGCCGTAGATGTGGTTGCTGTCAGCCCGGTTGGCATCTGGCATATATTTATCGAGAAATGCCGACCATCGCTTCATGCCGGCGTCGTTGTTCCACTGTGTATCGGTACCGTCCTTGGCATAGGCCGCGGACAGAACGCCCTGACCGTTTTCGAACCCGGCTGGCTGCATGACGCTGCCGACATTCACCGAGACATTGGCGACAATGTGCAGCGGCTTCCAGCCGAGTTCGGCGATCTTTTTGATGGTCTGCGCGGCGAATTTTGGCGTCACAAAGCTGATCACGACGTCAGGGCTCTGCGCCTTGATCTTGACAATGTGGCTGTCGATGGTCGGTTCGGATATTTCGTAGCTTTCTTCGGCGACGATCATCGTACGTTTGCCGCCCAGGCTTTCGCGCAGTCCGTTCAGATAGTCCTTTCCAAAATCGTCATTCTGGTAAAGCACCGCGATCCTGGCGTCCGGCTTCTCGCGGATCAGCCATTTAGCGTAGATCTGGGCCTCGCTCTGGTAGCTTGGCTGCCAGCCCATGGTCCAAGGAAAAGACTTGGGATCGTTCCACTTTGTGGCGCCGGTGGCGACGAACAATTGCGGCACCTTTTTGCCGTTCAAATATTTCTGGATCGCGGTGTTGGAGGGCGTACCGAGCGGCCCGAACACCACCAGCACCTCGTCGCTTTCCACCAGCCTGCGCACCTGTTCCACCGCCTTGGGCGGGCTGTAGGCGTCGTCATAGCTGATGAAGTTGATCTTGCGGCCGTTAACCCCGCCATTGTCGTTGATCATCTTGAAATAGGCGGCCTCGGTCTTGCCTATCATGCCGTAGGCCGATGCCGGGCCGCTGTAGGGAATGATGTTGCCGATCTTGATCTCGGTGTCGGTGGCCCCAATGTCGTATTTCTTCTGGGCCAATGCGCCGGAGGCTGCCAGCAGCGCGATGGCGGCCGGCAGTACGGCCAGACGCAGATGGAATGCGGGCATGACGGATCTCCCTGATCGTTTGCGAATCTGTCGCTTCAACGGAGTTCTGCGACTCCTGCCGGCATTGAATACAACTCGTGTGGCGTCAGCAACAAAAAGCCCCCTGCGACAATGTCGCAGGGGGCGGGCAGTTGTGAGGGACTGTGCTGGTACGCTTAGTTGGTCGCGGTATCGACGGCGATGATGTCGCCGAACAGGTCCCAGGTCTCGCCCTTGAAGCGCATCATGCGCAGCTGCTCGATCGGCGCGAAGTCGGTGGCCGAGGTGTTGATCTTGACGCCGGGTAGCAGCGTGTCCGGTGTGAAGTCCTTCAGGCTGGCCGCTTGCTTCATCACATTGGCGCGGGTCAAATCATCGCCGCACATCTGCAGCACCTTCACCATGGTTTGCGCCGCGCCGTAGCCATAGATCAGACTGTTGTCGGAGCGGTCCGCGCCGGGCATGTATTTGTCGAGGAATGCCGACCACTTCTTCATACCCTCGTCGTTCTTCCACTGCGAGTCGGCGCCATCCTTGCGATAATCGGCCGACAGCACGCCCTGCGCGTTGGCAAAACCGGCGGGCTGCATCACAGCCCCGACGGAGACGCTGACATTGGTCACGATCTGCAGCGGCTTCCAGCCGAGTTCGCCGATCTTCTTGATGGTCTGGGCGGCGAATTTCGGCGTCGTGAAGCTGAGAACGACATCGGGATTGAGCGACTTCAGCTTCACGATGTGCGAGTCGATGGTCGGCTCGGAAATCTCATAGCTTTCCTCGGCGATGATCATCGAGGCCTTGTCGCCAAGGCCTTCCCTGAAGCCGCGCTGGTAGTCCTTGCCGAAATCGTCATTCTGGTACAGCACGGCAATCTTGGCGTCCGGCTTTTCCTTCAGCAAATATTTTGCGTAGATCTTGGCCTCGACTTGGTAGCTGGGCTGCCAGCCCATCGTCCACGGAAAGTTCTTGGCGTCGTTCCACTTGCTGGCGCCGGTCGCCACGAACAGTTGCGGGATCTTCTTGCCGTTGAGGTATTTCTGGAACGCGGTGTTCGACGGGGTGCCCAGCGAATTGAACACCAGCAGCACCTCGTCGGATTCCACCAGCTTGCGAACCTGTTCCACGGCCTTTGGCGGGCTGTAGCCATCATCATAGCTGATGAAGTTGATCTTGCGGCCGTTAACCCCGCCCTGGTCGTTGATCATGTTGAAATAGGCGGTCTCGGTCTTGCCGATAGCGCCATAGGCGGATGCCGGTCCGCTGTACGGCATGATGTTGCCGATCTTGATCTCGGTGTCGGTGGCGCCGGTGTCGTATTTTTTCTGCGCCATCGCGCTACCGGAGGCGGCGAAGCTCAGGGACGCGACAGCGGCGATGGCAGCCGCGCACGAACGGATCGTAGGCATTTCAGAACTCCCGGATTGATTGGTATTGTTTTTTAGGCGGCCGTTGTGGCCTGCGTCGATAGAACATACTTCGCGGGATGGCAGCAAGGAAAAGCACCTCGCGGCTTCTGCGCACGACGCTGATTTGTCGGGCATTTCGTAGGGGGGGAGAGCCGCGCGTGCGCCGTGCCGCGGTTGCTACCTTGCGTCGAACCTTGGGTGTTCTCCGATTTGCAGACCTGCGGACGCGCGTTGCGCGCGTCCGGAAGGACAGCCTGCATCCCTCACTCTCCGAGATGGCCGTCGATGACCGGACCGAACATTTCCCAGGCTTTTCCCGCGAAGCGCATCATCTGCAATTGCTCGATCGGGTAGAAATCCGTCGCCGAGGTGTTGAGCCGAACGCCGGGCACCACGGTGTCCGGCACGAAGTCTCTCAGGCTCGCCGCCTGTTTCATGACATTGGCACGGGTGAGGTTGTCGCCGGCCTGGGTCAGCACCTGCATCATGGTCTGCGCCGCGCCATAGCCGTAGACGACGGAAATATCGCTGGCGCGCGCGGTCGGCGCATACTCGGCCAGAAAAGCGTAAAAGCGCTTCATACCCTCGTCGTTCTTCCATTGCGGGTCCGAGCCGTCCTTGGCGTAATAGGCCGAGACGATGCCCTGCGCATTCTCGAGGCCCGCCGGCTCCATCACCGAGCCGACCGAGGCGCTGGCATAACCCTGGATGTACAGCGGTTTCCAGCCGAGTTCGGCAACCTTGCGAATGCTCTGCACGGCCGATTTCGGCGTGGTGACGCTGAGGAATGTGTCGGCGCCGCTGGCTTTCAGATTGATGACATGGGAGTCGATGGTCGGCTCCGTGACCTCGTAGCTCTCGGTGGCGACGATCATCGACGCCTTCGCGCCGAGGCCCTCGCGCAGGCCTTTCAGCACTTCCTTGCCGAGGTCGTCATTCTGGTAGAGCACCGCGATCCTGGCGTCGGGCTTTTCTGCCAGGAGGTATTTCGCGTAGATCCGGCCTTCGCTCTGGTAGGGCGGCTGAAACGCCATGGTCCAGGGATATTCGCGGTGGTCGCCGAAACGGGTGGCGCCGGCGGCGACGAACAGCTGCGGCACCTTCTGCAAATTGAGATATTTCTGGATCGCGGCATTGGACGGCGTGCCCAGCGGGCCGAACACGGCCAGCACCTCGTCGCTCTCCACCAGCCGGCGCGCCTGCTCGACGGCCTTGGCCGGGCTGTAGGCATCGTCATAGCTGATGAAGTTGACCTTGCGGCCATTGATGCCGCCGCGGTCGTTGATCATGCGGAAATAGGCGGCCTCGATGATTCCGGCGATACCATAGGCCGAGGCCGGCCCGCTATAGGGCATGATGTTGCCGATCCTGATCGCGGTATCGCTGGCGCCGGTGTCGTAGCTTTTCTGGGCCAGCGCATTGCCGCAGGTGGCAGCCATCAGCGCAGCGGCAAGCGGGATCGCGGCGACGCGGGATCGTAGGGCAGGCATGGGACGTCCTTGAAGTCGATGGCGGGCGGAATCTGTTCGAGCCCGGGTAAACCGGACCAGTTGTTTCCTCGCACCGATCTGCATCAAGAAAAAGGCCCCGCCGACCAGATTGGCAAAGCCAACCGGTCGGCGGAGCCTGCGGTTTGCCGGCGGCCGGCCTGGACCAGCCGCGGCGTTATTCCCCGAGCTGTCCCGCGATGATCGGTCCGAACAGCTCCCACTTCTCGCCCTTGAAGCGCTGCATCTGCAGCTGCTCGATCGGATAGAAATCGGTCGCCGTGGTCGTGATGGTGACGCCCGGGAGCAAGGTGTCCGGCGCGAAGGACTTCAGGTTGGCGGCTTCCTTCATGATGTTGGCGCGGGTCAAATTGTCGCCGGCCTGTTTCAGCACCTGCACGATGGTCTGGGCCTGGCCGTAGCCGTAGACTACAGAGCCGTCGGCGCGATCCATCGAAGGGGCATATTTGGCCAGGAAGGCATAGAATTTCTTCATGCCTTCGTCATTGTCCCAAGTCGCGTCCGCGCCGTCCTTGGCGTAGTTGGCGGACAGGATGCCCTGGCCGTTCTCGTAGCCGGCCGGCTTCATGACAGAGCCGACGGAGGCGCCGACATTGCTCTGGATGTAGACCGGCTTCCAGCCGAGCTCGGCCACCTTCTTGATGCCCTGCGCCGCGAATTTCGGCGTCGTGATGCTGACGAAGGTGTCGGCGCCGGTCGATTTCAGCTTGACGATGTGCGAGTCGATGGTGGGCTCGGACACTTCGTAGCTTTCCTCGGCGACGATCATCGACGCGGCCTTGCCGCCGAGGCCGTCCTTGAGGCCCTTCAGCAGGTCCTTGCCGAAATCGTCGTTCTGATACATCACGCCGATCCTGGCGTCCGGCTTTTCCTTTAGCAGATAGGCCGCATAGATCCGACCTTCGCTCTGATAGGCGGGCTGCCAGCCCATGGTCCAGGGAAATTCCTTGTGGTCGCCGAACTTGGTCGCGCCGGTGGCCACGAAGATCTGCGGGACCTTCTTGGCGTTCATGTATTTCATGATCGCCGAATTCGATGGGGTGCCGAGCGAGGAGGCGATGAACAGGACTTCGTCGCTCTCGACCAGTTTTCGCGCCTGTTCGACAGCCTTCGGGGGGCTGTAGCCGTCATCATAGGTGATGTAATTGATCTTGCGACCGTTGATGCCGCCCTGTTCGTTGATCATTCTGAAATAGGCTTCTTCCATCTTGCCGATCACGCCATAGGCCGAAGCCGGGCCGCTATAGGGCATGATGTTGCCGATCTTGATCTCGGTATCCGAAGCGCCGGTATCATATTTCTTCTGGGCGAAGGCGGTACCGGCAGTCGCGGCGAAGGCGATAGTCGCAGCGACGGTCATGGCCGCGCGCGATCGAATGGCAGGCATCTCGAAACTCCCCTGGAAACTGCTCGAAAAACGTATGGCTTTCCGAGCGGACTTTTTGTCCGACGCCACTTAATACATTTCTCGGTCAGGCTTCAAGAAAAAGCCCCCTGCGACATTAGTCGCAAGGGGCTGATGGCACTTCCTCGTGGTTCCGGGGCGCACGCGGCGCTAGCCGCGCGCGAACCGGAACCTCGACATGGGACGATGAACATCTCGGGATTCCGGGCTCGCTCGCAGCTGGCGCTGCTCTCGCCGCAGAATGACTGAACTTAGTCGCCCAGATGGCTGTCGACCGGCGGGCCGAACACGTCCCACTTCTCGCCGGTAAAACGCATCATCCGCAATTGTTCGATCGGGTAGAAATCGGTCGCCGAAGTGTTGAGCTTGACGCCCGGCAGCATGGTGTCCGGTGCAAAGTCCTTCAGGGCGGCTGCCTGCTTCATGATGTTTTCGCGGGTCAGGTTGTCGCCGGCCTGCTTCAGCACCTGCACCACGGTCTGTGCCTGGCCGTAACCGTACACCGCCGAACTGTCGGCGCGGTTAGCGGTCGGCGCGTATTTGGCGAGGAAGTCGAGATACTTCTTCATACCCTCATCGGCGTCCCACTGGGGGTCGGAAGCGTCCTTGGCATAGGCCAGTGACAGCACGCCCTGAGAGTTGTCGAGACCCGCCGGGCGCATCACCGAGGCTACCGAGGAGCCAACATTGCTCTGGAAGAACATCGGCTTCCAGCCTAGCTCACCGGCTTTCTTGATCGCCTGCGCGGCAAATTTCGGCGTCGAGATGCTGACGAAGATGTCGGCGCCCGCGGCCTTGAGCTTGACGACGTGGTTCTCGATCGTCGGCTCCGAGACCTCGTAGCTTTCCTCCGCAATGACCATCGATGCCTTGTCGCCCAGGCCGTCCTTGAGACCCTTCAGCAGATCCTTGCCGAGGTCGTCGTTCTGGTACATGACGCCGATCTTGCCCTCGGGCTTCTCGGTCAGCGCGTATTTCGCGAAGATGCGACCTTCGCTCTGATAGGCCGGCTGCCAGCCCATCGTCCAGGGAAACGCCTTGTGGTCGCCGAACTTGGTCGCGCCGGTGGCGACGAACAATTGCGGCACCTTCTTGGCATTCATGTATTTCTGGATGGCGGTGTTCGAGGGGGTGCCGAGCGGCCCGAACACGAACAGAACCTCGTCGCTCTCGACCAGTTTTCGCGCCTGCTCCACCGCCTTGGGCGGGCTGTAGGCGTCGTCATAGGAGATGAAGGTGATCTTGCGGCCGTTGATGCCGCCCTGATCATTGATCATCTTGAAGTAGGCTTCTTCCATCTTTCCGATGATGCCGTAGGCCGAGGCCGGGCCGCTGTAGGGAATGATGTTGCCGATCTTGATCTCGGTATCGGACGCGCCGGTGTCGTATTTCTTCTGGGCGAGGGCGCTGCCACCGGTAACAAGGAGGGCGGTGGCAGCGGTCGAAAGGGCAAGGGCCCGCAGGCTAGGTCTGGTAATCACGATATCCTCAGCTTCTTCTCAGTTTGCCAATCAGGCTTTGGGTTCCGTAGGCGATCTGCCGGGCCCCGTGGGGCACGACAAAGATGATCACAATCAGGATGGCGCCGAATACCGCGCCGGACAACCCCTTGGAGACGTGCTCGGCGATGTTCGGCACGAACACGATGAACGCCGCGCCGGCCAGCGAGCCCGGCAGCCAGCCGACGCCGCCGACCACCATGCCGAGGAACAGCGCCACAGCGAGCTGGATGGTGTAGCCGTCCGGAGCAACGAACTGCACGGCGATGCCGCCGAGGCCGCCGGCCACGCCGGTGATGCCGGCGCTGACGCCGAACGCCAGCGTCTTGTACAGCGAAACGTCGACGCCCATCGCGGAGGCCGCGATTTCATTGTCGCGGATCGCCATCATGGCGCGGCCGGAGCGCGACTTCAGCAGATTCACCGAGAAGATGTAGATCGCGATCGAGCAGACCAGCGTGAAGTAATACAGCCACATGTCCTGCGACACTTTCAGGCCGATGGATGCAAAGATCTCCGGCGCATCGGGCTTGGTAACGACCAGACCCTGCACGCCGCCGGTCCAGTGCTCGAATACGCCAAGCTTGAGCAATTGCGGCATCGCCACCGCGAGCGCGAACGTCGCCAGTGCCAGATAGACGCCACTCAATCGCAGCGCCGGCAGTCCGAACAGGAAGCCGGCGATGAAGCAGATAATGCCGGCAACCGGCAGTGTCAGCGCATAATTGACATTGCCGTGTTCGATCAGGATCGCCGAAGTATAGGCGCCGAGTGCGTAGAACGCGCTCTGCCCCAGCGAGAACTGCCCGCTGGCGCCAGTCAGGATGTTGAGCGCCAGCACGGCGATCGCGTAGATCAGCCACATCGTCATCTGGAAGATGATGAAGTTCTTGACGAATAACGGCGTGGCGATCAGCAGCGCCAGCACCACGACGGAGGCGAGTGGCGCCAGCGAAAATGCTTTCTTCGGCACGGCGTCGACGGCGGGCACGGTTGCGACTTCTTGAACGGTGCTCATGATCAAACTCGCTTCACGATGGCTCGGCCGAACAGGCCATTGGGTTTGACGACCAGCACGGTGATGATCAGCGCCAGGGCGATCGGCAGTTTCAGCTCGTTGCCGACGCCGGGAATGTAGGTGCCGACCAGGTTCTCGAAGATGCCAACCAGGAAGCCGCCGATCACCGCGCCCAGCGGGCTCGACAGCCCGCCGACTACCGCCGCGGCGAAGCCGTAGATCAGTACGCCGCCCATCATATTCGGTTCAAGGAACACCACCGGGGCGATCAGCATGCCGGCGATCGAACCGATCGCCGCCGCCATGCCCCAGCCCAGAGCGATCATCCAGCCGGTATTGATGCCGACCAGCCGTGCCGATTCCGGCATCGACGCCGCCGCGCGCATCGCAAGGCCGACGCGGGTGTAGCGGAAGAAGAAGAACAGCAGGGTCAGCAGCACCAGCGTGACGCCGATCATGCCGGCCTGGTGTGTGGAGATCAGCTGGCTGCCGAGGAACGGCGAGGAGCCGAATGGCGTGGGAAACTGCTTGATGGTGAAGTCCCACAGCAGGCCTGCGACGCTGTTGATGATGGCGAACAGCGCGATGAAGCCGGCAACGTGGGTCAGTACCGGCGCCTTGGCCAGCGGCTTGAACAAGGCCCGTTCGATCACGACACCGCCGATGAAGGACAGGATCAGCGTCAGCACGAAGGCGCCCCAATAGGGGATGCCCCACTGCATCAACTGCCAGGCGATAAAGGTCGAGAACATCGCCATTTCGCCTTGCGCGAAATTCAGATGGTCGATGGCCTGGTAGATCATCACCACCGCGAGCGCCATGCAGGCGTATATCGCGCCGGTGGCGATGCCAGCCAGGACCTGATTGGTAAATAGCTCCATGGCTGTTTCCTCAATATCCCAGGTAGGATTTACGGACGTCTTCATTATTCGCGATCTCGTCGGCGGTGCCGGACATCACGATGCGTCCTGTTTCAATGACATAGGCCTTGTCGGCGAGTTCGAGCGCCAACTGCGCATTTTGTTCGACGACCAGGATGGTGACCTTGTCCTCGCGGTTGATCTTGCCAAGGATCTTGAACAGATCCCGCACGATCAGCGGCGCGAGGCCGAAGGAGGGCTCGTCAAGCAGCATCAGCCGCGGCCGCAGCATCAGTGCGCGCGCAACCGCGAGCATCTGCTGCTCGCCGCCGGACAAGGTGCCGGCCTGCTGCTGGTAGCGCTGCTTCAGTACCGGAAAATGATCGTACATCCGCTCGATGTCGGAGCTGACCGCCTTGGTGTCCTTGCGGGTAATGGCGCCGAGCTGCAGGTTTTCCTCCACCGTCATGGTGGTGAATGTGCCGCGCCCCTGCGGCACATGGGCGATACCGAGCCGCACGATATTTTCGGTCGCACGGTTGACCAGCTTACTGCCTTCGAACTCGATCGAGCCGGTGAAGCGGATCATGTTGCAGATCGCGCGCAGCGTAGTGGTCTTGCCGGCGCCGTTCGCGCCGAGCAGCGTAGTCAGGCTGCCTTCGCGAAGCTCGAATTCCATCCCGTGCAATGCCTGCACCTGGCCGTAATAGGCGCGCAGATCCTTGACGCTCAGAAGGGTCGTCATGAATCCTTGCTCCCCAGATAGGCTTTGATGACTTCCGGGTCGTTCTGCACCTGGGTCGGCGTGCCTTCGGCGAGCTTTTTGCCGAAGTTCAGCGCGACCACGTGGTCGGCGATCGACATCACCAGGCCCATGTGATGCTCGACCAGCAGGACCGTGACGCCGCGGTCGTCGCGGATGCGGCGGATCAGGTCGCCCAGGATATAGACTTCCTCGTGGTTGAGGCCGCCGGCGGGTTCGTCGAGCAGCAGGATCTTCGGCTCCGCGGCCAGGGCGCGCGCCAGTTCGACGCGCTTCTGGGTGCCGAACGGCAAGCCCGCCACCACGGTGTCGGCGACGCTGTGCAGATCGAGATAGGTCAGAATGTCATCGACGCGGCGGTTGATGTCAGCCTCGCCCCGGCGCACCCATGGCAGCTTGAGCGAGTCGCTGATGATGTCGCTGTTGGTGCGCGCATGGGTGCCGACGCGAACGTTGTCGCGCACCGTGAGGTTCGGAAACAATGCGACGTTCTGGAAGGTGCGGCCGATGCCGATCTCGGAGATCTTGTGCGCCGGGCGTTTCAGGATGCTCTCGCCTTCGAGCAGGATGTCGCCCTTGCTCGGCTGGTAGAGCCGGCTGAGGCAGTTAAAAAGAGTGGTCTTGCCGGCGCCGTTCGGCCCGATCAGGCCAAGGATGTGGCCCTTCTGCATGTCGAAAGACACACCGTTCAAGGCGATGATGCCACCGAACACGACGCTGACGTCGCGAACCGCGAGCAAGGGCGTAGCCGACATGGCCGGCGCCTGCGCGAGTTGTGCCTGCATCATGTGCGGCGAACCTCGATCGCATGGTGTGGCGCATCAAGCCACAAGCCATCGCGACGAAGGTTATTTGATCCCTTCAACGACACGAGCAATCTTCCCTCCCGGTTTGTTTTTTTTGATGTCAGATTTTTTGATCGGCGGCGCGGCATGGCCACCGAGCGCGGCTTCGATGTTCCCTACCATCGCCAACAGGCGAGGTCCAATGTCGGTGCGCAGGCGTTCTTCCGTGAATCGAAAAGCCGGCGCGCCGCAATTAAACGCATATGGCCCCGTTCCGTCATTCAACTTTAGAGCTACACCAACGGCGTGCACATCGTCCTGCCACTCGCCTGCCGAGATCACGAAGCCTTGCTGCTGCACCATTTCGCCGGCGCGTTCGAGGCCGTCGCGCATCTTCGACCAGCGGCTGCCATAGTGTTCGCGGAATTCTCGCAATAACTGCGCGCGTTCGTCATCCGGCAAGGCCCAGAAATAGGCACGACCCATCGCCGTGGTGGCGATCGGGATGCGCGAGCCTACGTCAAGCTGAACGCCCACCGTCAGGCTGGAACGGCTCTGGCCGAAATAGATCATGCTGAGACGATCGCGCGCCCCCACCGCCACGGCGCCGCCGGTCTGCCGCATCAAATCGTCACGGAAGGTCTCCGAAAGATGCTTAACGCCCAGGTTCGCAAGTGCGGCATACCCCAGGGCCATGGCTGCTGGCGCCAGTTGATACTTCTCGAACCGCGGGACCTGTGTAAGGTAGCCGAGTTTGGTGAGCGTATAGGTCAATCGCGAAATGGTTGGCTTTGGTAAATTCGTGCGGGCCGCGATCTCCTGATTGCCGAGAAGCCCGTCATTGGGACGAAATGCACGCAACACGTCGAGGCCACGCGCGAGCGCGACGACGAAACTGCGATCCGTCGCGGTCTTACTGGGCGTTTTTCCCGGACGTTTCATGGAGTTTGGCGCGACCCTCGTTGACAAGGGACGCTCTTCAAAATAACCCTCGCTGTCAAGATGTGGAATTAAATTTCGCACTGCGAAATCAACGATAACACTGTCCAAGGAGAATGCCGTGAACGATGTCGTCAAGCTCGAACGTCATGATGTGATTGCGGTTGTCACGGTCAACTCGCCTCCGGTAAACGCCTTGAGTGCGGCGGTTCGCCGCGGCATTTTCGAAAGCATCAAGGCCGCCGCCGCCGATCCTGAAGTGAAGGGCATCGTGCTGGCCTGCGCCGGTCGCACCTTTATTGCCGGGGCTGATATCACTGAATTCGGCAAGCCGCCGCAGTCGCCGGGGCTGAATGAGGTCATCGCGGAAATTGAGAATTGCGGTAAACCGGTGGTGGCCGCGATCCACGGCACCGCGCTCGGCGGCGGTCTCGAGATCACGCTCGGCTGTCATTTTCGTGTTGCCACGAAAGAGGCAAAACTTGGCCTGCCCGAAGTGAAGCTCGGCCTGCTGCCCGGCGCCGGTGGCACCCAGCGCCTGCCGCGCGCGGTCGGTCCTGAGCTCGGCGTGAAGATGATCGTCACCGGCGATCCGATTGGCGCCGCCGAAGCGTTGAAGCACGGCCTGATCGAGGAGATCGTCGAAGGTCCGGCCGCTGGCGCCGAAGCCTTTTTGCGCAAGGTGATCGCCGAGAATCGTCCGCTGCGCATCCTGCGCAACGATGATTCCAAGCTCGCCGCCGCCAAGGCCGATCGTACGCTATTCACCAATGCGGCCGCCGCGGCCAACAAGAAGAACCGTGGCCTCGACGCGCCGCTCGCCTGTGCCGAAGCGGTGAGCTGGACGCTCGATCTGCCGTTCGATGAAGCGTTGAAGAAGGAGCGCGAAAGCTTCTTGCGCTTGGTTGCCGGCGACCAGTCGAAGGCGCAGCGTTACGCGTTCTTCTCCGAGCGTGAAGCGGCCAAGGTGCAGAACGTGCCGGAAGGCACAAAACCGCGTCCGGTCGAGCGCGTTGCCATCATCGGCGCCGGTACCATGGGCGGCGGCATTGCGATGTCGTTCGCCAATGCCGGCATTCCCGTGACCTTGATCGAGACCGGCGAGGAGCAGCTCAAGCGCGGCATGGGCATCATGCAAAAGAACTACGATGCCACCGCCGCGCGCGGCGGCATTCCCGCCGACGCGCCGGCCAAGCGGATGGCCCTGATCACCGGCGTGGTTGGTCTGGAGAACGTCAAGGATGCCGACCTGATCATCGAGGCCGTGTTCGAGACCATGGCGATCAAGAAGGAAGTCTTCACTGCGCTCGACGCCTATGCCAAGCCCGGCGCCGTGCTGGCCAGCAACACCTCCTATCTGAACATCGACGAGATCGCGAAAGTCACGAAGCGTCCGCAGGACGTGCTCGGCATGCACTTCTTCTCGCCGGCCAACGTCATGAAGCTGTGCGAGATCGTCCGCGCCGACAAGACCGCGCTGGATGCGCTGATGACCGCCGTCGCCGTGGCGCGGAAAATCGCCAAGGTGCCGGCCGTGGTCGGCGTTGCCGATGGCTTTGTCGGCAACCGCATGCTCGCGGCCCGCTCGAAACAGTCCGAGAAGCTATTGTTCGAAGGCGCGCTGCCGCAGCAGGTCGATGCCGTGGTGATCAAATTCGGCATGCCGATGGGACCATTCGCGATGGGCGACCTCGCCGGCCTAGATATCGGCTGGCGTTCGCGCCAGGATCGCGGCATCAAGTCGCCGATCGCCGACGGGCTGTATGAAGCCGGTCGTAACGGCCAGAAGACCGGCAAGGGCTACTACAAGTACGAAGCGGGCTCGCGCGCGCCGATCCCCGATCCGGAAGTCGAGAAGTTGATCGACGACACCTGCAAGAGCCTGGGCCTCACCCGCCGCATCGTCAGCGACGAGGAGATTCTCGAGCGCATGATGTATCCGATGATCAACGAGGGCGCGCGGATTCTCGAAGAGAAGGTCGCGTCGCGCCCCAGCGACATCGACGTGATCTGGCTGTATGGCTATGGCTGGCCGATCTTCCGCGGCGGCCCGATGTTCTACGCCGACCAGGTCGGTCTCAAGCACATCGCCGAGCGGCTGTCGGTCTACGCCAAGCAGACCAACGACCCCTCGCTCGAACCGTCGGCTTTGCTGAAGCGCCTCGCCGATGAAGACAAGACCTTTGCATCGCTGGCCAAGGGCTAAGTCTTGATGGAGGCGATTGCGTTGACACGTGGTCCTCTCGATATGTCGTCCCCGCGAAGGCGGGGACCCATAGCCTCCGTGTTTTCGGCTGGTCGCGGTGAAGTTAATCGTCGTTCTCCTCTTCTCCGGTGGTTATGGGTCCCCGCCTTCGCGGGGACGGCCAGCGGAAAAGCCGAACAGCAGGCATTTCGATGACCTATCCTGGCGAAAAATTCTACCCGAAAGGTCTGCGCTGGGATGCGCCGATCGCGCGCGGCACGCTGCCGGACCTGTTGTCGACGGCGGTGGCGAATTTTGGCGATCGCACCGCGATCGAATTCCGTGGTCGCCCGCTCAGCTTCAATGAGATCGAGGCGCGGGTCGGGGTGGCCGCCGCCGCATTCCTGCGCGCCAGTTACGGCCGTGGCGCCTCGATCGCGCTGTTTCTCGGCAATTCGCCGGACCATCCGATCAATTTCTTCGGCGCGCTGAAGGCAGGCGCCCGTCTCGTCCATCTCTCGCCACTCGATGGCGAGCGCGCGTTGTCGCACAAGCTCAGTGATTCCGGCGCCCGCATACTGGTGACCACCAATCTGGCATCGCTGATGCCGATGGCGCTGAAATTTCTCGACAAGGGCCTGCTCGACCGGTTGATCGTCTGCGACGATGATGATTGGGGCGCGGTCGGCAACCCGCATACGCCGCTCCCGGACCATCCGAAGATCGTCACTTTCAAACAATTCATCGCGGGCGTTTCCGTGCCGCCGCAGTGGCCGGCGATCTCGCCCGACGATGTCGCTCTGCTGCAATATACCGGCGGTACCACCGGCCTGCCGAAGGGCGCCATGCTGAGCCACGGCAATCTCACCTCGGCGGTCGAGATCTACACGCTGTGGGGAGCGGCTGCGCGGGCTGAACGCAACACCATCGAGCGTGTGATCTGCGTGCTGCCGCTGTTTCATATCTATGCGCTCACCGTGGTGCTGCTGAGCCGCCTCAGCGTCGGTGACGTGATCTCGCTGCACCAGCGGTTCGACGCCAATGCCGTGCTCGACGACATCGAGAACAAGCGCGCCACGGTGTTTCCCGGCGTGCCGACGATGTGGATTGCGATCGCCAGCGATCCGACGCTGGAGACCCGTGACCTGTCGTCGCTGGTGTCGGCGGGATCGGGTGGCGCGCCGCTGCCGGTCGAGGTTGCTCGCCTGTTCGAGCGCAAGACCGGGTTGAAGCTGAAGAGCGGCTGGGGCATGACCGAAACCTGTTCGCCCGGCACCGCCCATCCCGCGATCGGGCCGGACAAGCCGGGCTCTATCGGACTGGCGATGCCCGGCATCGAAATGGAGATCGTTTCGCTCAATGACCCAGCCAAGGTACTGGCCACCGGCGAGAGCGGCGAGATCCGCATCAAGGGTCCGAATGTCACCAGGGGGTACTGGAACCGGGAGCAGGACAGCGCAGCGTCATTTGTCGGCGAGCATTTTCTCACCGGCGACATCGGCTACATGGACCCGGATGGCTATTTCTTCATCGTCGACCGCAAGAAGGACATGATTATCTCCGGCGGCTTCAACGTCTATCCGCAGATGATCGAGCAGGCGATCTACGAACATCCGGCGGTCCATGAAGTGATCGTGATCGGCGTCGCCGACGCCTATCGCGGCGAGGCGGCGAAAGCCTTCATCAAGCTGCGCGCTGGCGCGCAACCATTCACGATTGACGATCTCCGCGAGTTTCTCACCGGCAAGCTTGGCAAGCATGAATTGCCGGTCGCGATGGATTTCGTCGACGAATTGCCGCGCACCGCGGTCGGAAAATTATCGCGTCACGCCTTGCGTGATCTGCAATCCGCGCCAACTCTCCATCAACAACAAACTGCCACCGGAGGCCGCCCATGACCGAAGCTGTTATCGTTTCCACCGCACGCACCCCAATCGGCAAGGCCTATCGCGGCGCGTTCAACGCCACCGAAGGCGCCACGCTGCTCGGCCATGCCATCGAGCATGCGGTCAAGCGCGCCGGCATCGATCCCCGCGAAGTCGAGGATGTCGTGATGGGGGCGGCCTTGCAGCAAGGCTCGACCGGCGGCAATATCGCCCGCAAGGCGCTGCTTCGCGCCGGGTTGCCCGTTACCGTCGGCGGCACCACCATCGACCGGCAGTGCGCTTCCGGCCTGCAGGCGATCGCACTCGCCGCGCGTTCGGTGATCTTTGACGGCGTCGAGATCGCGGTCGGCGGCGGCGGCGAGTCGATCTCGCTGGTGCAGAACGACCATGCCAACAAGTTTCACACCGTCGATCCCGAACTGATGAAGATCAAGTCGGACGTCTACATGCCGATGCTCGACACCGCCGAGAATGTCGCCAAGCGCTATAACATCTCGCGGGAGCGGCAGGATGAATACTCGCTGGAGAGCCAGCGCCGCACCGCGGCGGCGCAGCAGGGCGGCAAGTTCAACGACGAGATCGCCGCCATCACCACCAAGATGGGTGTGACCGACAAGGCCACCGGCGAGGTCACCTTCAAGGAGATCACGCTGTCGAAGGACGAAGGCCCGCGGCCGGAAACCTCCGCCGAAGGCCTTGCCAGCCTCAAGGCGGTGCGTGGCGAGGGTTTCAGCATCACCGCCGGCAACGCCTCGCAGCTCTCCGACGGTGCCTCCGCCACGGTGATCATGAGCGACAAGCTCGCCGCCCAGAAGGGCCTGACCCCGCTCGGCATCTTCCGCGGCTTTGTCTCGGCCGGCTGCGAGCCGGACGAGATGGGGATCGGTCCGGTGTTCGCGGTGCCGCGGCTGCTGAAGCGCCACGGTCTCAAAATTGAGGACATCGATCTCTGGGAGCTCAATGAGGCCTTTGCCGTGCAGGTGCTGTATTGCCGCGACAAGCTCGGCATCGATCCCGACAAGATCAACGTCAATGGCGGCGCGATTTCGGTCGGCCATCCCTATGGCATGTCGGGTGCGCGCCTGACCGGCCATGCGCTGATCGAAGGTCGTCGCCGCAAGGCGAAATACGCGGTCGTCACCATGTGTGTTGGTGGCGGCATGGGCTCCGCCGGACTATTTGAGATCGTGCATTAAGCCTGTCGTCCCGGGGCGTGAGGGCGCGGCCCGAGCGAGCCCGCGACCTCGAGATGTTCAACCATTTCGAGGCTCCGGGCCTGCGCCAGCCAGCTTCGCTGTCTGTCGCATCCCGGAACGACAACAAGACATCATTTGATTTCGCTCACAGGAGGATTCGATGGATCTCAACTTCAGCAACGAAGAAATCGCGTTTCGCGACGAAGTGCGGGCGTTCTTCCGGGACAACGTGCCGGCATCGACGCGCAAGCAGATGCAGGAAGGCCGTCACATCGGCAAGGACGAGATGGTGGCGTGGTGGCGCATTCTCAATGACAAGGGCTGGGGCGTTTCGCACTGGCCGAAAGAATATGGCGGAACCGGCTGGTCATCCGTGCAGCATTATATCTTCAACGAGGAATTGCAGCTCGCCCCCGCGCCGGCGCCGCTGGCTTTCGGCGTCAGCATGGTCGGCCCGGTGATCTATACGTTCGGCAGCGAGGCGCAGAAGAAGCGCTTCCTGCCGCGCATTGCCAGCGTCGAGGATTTCTGGTGCCAGGGCTTCTCCGAACCCGGTTCCGGTTCGGATCTGGCCTCACTGAAGACCAAGGCCGAACGCAAGGGCGACAAGTGGATCATCAACGGCCAGAAGACCTGGACCACGCTGGCCCAATATGCCGACTGGATTTTCTGCCTGTGCCGCACCGACCCCGCCGCCAAGAAGCAGTCCGGCATTTCCTTCATTCTGGTCGACATGAAGAGTCCGGGCATCACCGTGCGCCCGATCGTCACCATCGATGGCGGCCGCGAAGTCAACGAAGTGTTTTTCGATGATGTCGAGGTACCCTACGAGAATCTCGTCGGCGAGGAGAACAAGGGTTGGGACTACGCCAAGTTCCTGCTCGGCAACGAGCGCACCGGGATCGCCCGCGTCGGCGTTTCCAAGGAGCGGATTCGTCGCATCAAGGAACTCGCTGGCAAGGTCGAGTCGAACGGCAAGCCTGTCATGGAAGACCAGAAATTCCGCGAGAAGCTGGCGATGGTCGAGATCGAGCTGAAGGCGCTCGAACTGACCCAGCTCCGTGTCGTCGCCGACGAAGGCAAGCACGGCAAGGGCAAGCCCAATCCGGCGTCGTCGGTGCTGAAGATCAAGGGCTCGGAGATCCAGCAGGCGACCACCGAGTTGCTGATGGAAGTTATCGGCCCGTTCGCCGCGCCCTATGACGAGCATGGCGACGACGGCAGCAACGAGGCGATGGAGTGGACCGCGCAGATCGCGCCGAGCTACTTCAACAACCGTAAGGTCTCGATCTACGGCGGCTCCAACGAGATCCAGCGCAACATCATCACCAAGGCCGTGCTGGGGCTGTAATTCTCTGTCGTTCCGGGGCGCGAGAGCGAAGCTCGAGCGAACCCGGAACCTCGAGATGTTTATCTCGGGATTCCCAGCCACTCCAATTGGAGTGGCTGGGGTTCGCGGTTTGCTGGCGTCGCCCGCGCCCCGGAATGACAAAAAGACCCGCATGCGCATCGCTTTTTGACCTGAGGAAACGGAACAATGGATTTTGATCTCTCGGAGGAGCAGCGTCTTCTCAAGGATAGCGTCGACGGCCTGCTGAAGGCGTCTTACGATTTCGACAGCCGCAAGAAGTACCGCGCAGAAAAGGGCGGCTGGAGCAAATCGGTGTGGAGCAAGCTCGCAGAGCAGGGCCTGCTCGGCCTGCCGTTCACCGAGGAGGACGGCGGATTCGGCGCCGGCGCCGTGGAAACCATGATCGTGATGGAATCCCTCGGCAAGGCGCTGGTGGTCGAGCCGTATCTCGCCACGGTGATTCTTGGCGGTGGGTTCCTGCGCCGCGGCGGTTCGGCGGCTCAGAAGCAGGCCTACATCCCGTCGATCATTGACGGCTCGAAGACCCTGGCCTTCGCACAACTGGAAAAGAACTCGCGCTACGACCTTGGCGACGTCACCACGTCGGCGAGGAAGACCGCGAATGGCTGGACCATCGATGGTGAGAAGTTCGTGGTATTGAACGGCGAGAATGCCGACACTTTGATTGTTACGGCGCGTACCGCGGGAGCCCAGCGCGACCGCGACGGTGTCGGCGTGTTCCTGGTGCCAGCCACTGCCAAGGGCGTCAGCGTCAAGGGCTATCCGACCCAGGACGGCCTGCATGCCGCCAACATCACCTTCACGTCGGTGGAGGTCGGCGCGGATGCGGCGATCGGCGATCCCGCCAACGGCCTGCCGCTGGTCGAAACCGTGGTCGACGACGCCCGCATCGCGCTGTGCGCCGAGGCCGTCGGCGAGATGGATGAGTCGCTGCGGTCCACCGTCGAATATCTCAAGACCCGCACCCAGTTCGGCGTCGCCATCGGCACGTTCCAGGTGCTGCAGCATCGCGCCGCCGATATGTTCGTGGCGGTGGAGCAGGCGAGGTCGATGGCGATGTTCGCGACCATGGCGAGCGACTTCGACGACGCCAAGGAGCGCGCCACGGCGGTGTCGGCGGCCAAGGTGCAGATCGGCAAATCGCTGAAGTTCGTCGGCGAGCAGTCGATCCAGCTGCATGGCGGCGTCGGCATGACCATGGAGTACAAGATCGGCCACTACTTCAAGCGGCTGACCATGATCGAGAACACGTTTGGCGATACCGACTATCATCTCCGTCGCGTCACCGACGCCGGCGGGATCAACGGCTAACACGCTTACCTCTCCAGGTCATTGCGAGGTAGGGGAAAGCCAATGGGCTTTCCCCTTTGCAAAGCGACGCGGCAATCCAGAATCCGTACAAAAATACTGGATTGCTAAGTCGAAGCGGCTCCTCGCAATGACAGGAAATTTTCAACGAAAAACAACAACAGGGAGCCGTCCGTGATCAACCCGTTCGATCTCACCGGCAAGGTCGCCGTCATCACCGGCTCGAGTCGCGGTATCGGCCGCGCGTCGGCGGAGTTGCTGGCCAAGCTCGGCGCCAGGGTCGTGGTGTCGAGCCGCAAGGCGGATGCCTGCGAGGAAGTCGCCGACGGCATCCGCAAGGACGGCGGCGATGCCCACGTCATTCCGTGCAACATCTCGCGCAAGGACGAGATCGCCGCGCTGATTGCCGGCACCGTGAAGCATTACGGCCCGATCGACATCCTGGTCTGCAACGCCGCGGTGAATCCCTATTACGGGCCGCTGCTTGAGATCCCCGACGAAGCCTTCGACAAGATCATGGGCTCCAACGTCAAGAGCAATATCTGGCTGTGTGCGCAGACGATCCCGGCGATGGCCGCGCGCGGTCGCGGTTCGGTCATCATCATCTCCTCGATCGGCGGCCTGCGTGGCTCCACGGTGATTGGCGGCTACGGGATTTCCAAGGCCGCCGATTTTTCGCTGTGCCGCAGCCTGGCCGGCGAATGGGGCCCGAGCGGCGTCCGCGTCAACTGTATCGCGCCCGGCCTTGTAAAGACCGATTTTGCCAAGGCTTTGTGGGAGGATCCGGACAATCTTAAGCGCCGCACCGCCACCACGCCGCTGCGCCGGATCGGCGAGCCGCATGAGATCGCCGGCGCCGTGGCCTATCTCGGTTCGGATTCCGCGGCCTTCATGACCGGCCAGACCATCGTGATCGATGGCGGCGTCACCACCGCGGGATTGTAGGTTCTTTTTTCCTCCCCTCTCCACCTAGCGAAACTTCGCTTCGCGCGGGGGAGAAGGAAGTATCCATCGCTTCGAGACAGGAGACTTTTATGCCCTTCATCCTCGCCATCGATCAGGGCACCACCTCGTCGCGCGCCATGATTTTTCGCGAGGACATCTCGATTGCCGCCGCCGCGCAGCAAGAATTCCCGCAGCATTTTCCGGCCTCGGGCTGGGTCGAGCACGAGCCCGAGGACATCTGGTCGTCGACGCTGCGGACCTGCCGCGACGCGATGGAAAAAGCCGGCGTGTCGGCTAAGGACATTGCCGCGATCGGCATCACCAACCAGCGCGAGACCACCGTGGTGTGGGACCGTTCCACCGGACATGCGGTGCACCGCGCCATCGTCTGGCAGGACCGCCGCACCGCGGAAATCTGCGCGACGCTGAAGGCCGATGGCCACGAGCCGCTGATCTCGAAAAAGACCGGTCTGATCATCGATCCGTATTTCTCCGGGACCAAGGTGGCCTGGATTCTCGATCACGTGCCTGGCGCGCGTGCGCGCGCCGAGCGCGGCGAGCTGATGTTCGGCACCGTCGATTGCTATCTGCTGTGGCGGCTCACCGGCGGGGCCGTCCACGCCACCGACGCTACCAATGCGTCGCGCACGCTGCTGTTCAATATCCATACCGGGCAATGGGACGAGGAACTGCTGAAGCTGCTGCGCGTCCCCGCGGCGATGCTGCCCGAGGTGAAGGACTCGTCCGCCGATTTCGGCACCACCACGCCACATTTGTTCGGCGGCGCGATCGCGATTGCCGGCATCGCCGGGGACCAGCAGGCCGCCACCATCGGTCAGGCCTGCTTTTCGCCAGGCATGATCAAATCGACCTATGGCACCGGCTGTTTTGCGCTGCTCAACACCGGCACCACGCCGGTGACCTCGAACAACAAGCTGCTCACCACCGTGGCCTATCAACTGAACGGCGTGCGCACCTACGCGCTGGAGGGCTCGATCTTCGTCGCCGGCTCCGCGGTGCAGTGGCTGCGTGACGGGCTCGGCATCATCCAGAATGCCGCCGAGACCGGGCCGCTCGCCGAACAATCCGATCATGCCCAGTCGGTCTATCTGGTGCCGGCCTTTGTCGGCCTCGGCGCGCCCTACTGGAATCCCGACGTGCGCGGCGCGCTGTTCGGCCTGACGCGCAATACCGGCCCAGCCGAGCTGGCCCATGCCGCGCTGGAAAGCGTCTGCTACCAGACCCGCGATCTGATCACAGCGATGCGCGCCGACTGGCCGGAGGCGGATTCCGCCAACATCGTGCTGCGCGTCGATGGCGGCATGACGGCGTCGGACTGGACCATGCAGCGTCTCGCCGATCTGCTCGATGCGCCGGTCGATCGCCCGATGATCCAGGAGACCACGGCGCTGGGCGCCGCCTATCTCGCCGGGCTGCGCGCCGGGCTGTATCCCGAGCCGGCCAAATTCGCCGACAACTGGCGCCTCGAGCGCCGCTTCCGTCCGAATATGAGCGCGGCGACGCGGACCCGAAAGCTCGCCGGATGGACGCGCGCGGTGCAGGGGCTGCTGGCCAGCGACGCAGGATAAGTGACGTCTGTTGCCGTTGCGCGGCAGTAGGCGCAACCGTCCGACGTCAAGGCCGCGTGGCACCCCCCAGATCGATCGCGCCGAGCTCAACCAGCGTGCGGTGGAAGCGGCGCTTGGTTTCCGAGGAGGAGGCGAAATAGGCGTCGCCGCACTGCGTCATCAGGCTTGCCCGCGTAGCAAAAATCGCATCCAGCGGCAGGCCGGCCTGCAGCAGTGCCTGGGTCCCGAGAAAGGCAATATCGAGATCCGGGCCGTGGCCGGGATTGAATTCGCCGGCGGCGAAGTTCAGGGCTTCGATGGCATAAAAGGTACGAAACTGGCGCTTTGCGTCGGCGGGCAATTTGAGGCTTGGCTCGATCCGCCGTGTCATCACCGGCTGGTGATCGCCGTAGTGGACGATCAGCATTTTCCGCTCTGGAAAACGGGCCGAGAGCTCGGATTTGAGCCTGGCCCAGGTCGTGGCTGTCTCCGCCAGCCGAGCGTAATATTCGGC
>NZ_JANXTC010000305.1:0-9166 GCF_025356345.1 Tardiphaga sp. | reverse complement strand
ATTGCGCGTGGCATTCTGCTGGTGGCGTGCAGCATGCCATTCGCCCCCGCGGCAAGCGCCGCGCCGGGTGAGAAGGTCGCCGTCGTGCGCACGCTGGCCAGCCGGGTCGGTCTGATCGTCGGCGCGGCTTCGAACTGTCGCAATCTGCCGCGCGCGCGCGTGCAGGCGGTGGTCGATAAATTTGCCATCGTCATCAGGGAAGCGTCGACCAACGAAGTCGAGCGCGCTGAAATCACCCAGCAACTCGACCGCAGCCTCAGCGACGGCCGTCGCGCCATGACCAATGTGGACGTGGAATGCGGGCCGGCGGAGCGCCAGTTCGCCGATCTGGAGCGCTCGATCATCACGTCGGCTCCGTCCGACGCGGCGGCCACCGCGGCCGCCACGCCCGTGCAACCGGCGCCCACTCCACCGGCGCCGGTGCAGACCGCCGCCGCGCCAGCGATGGCCGCGCCGACGGGCTCCGGTCCGGCCATCCGCGGCGTGACCGATCGCGAAATTCGCTTCGGCATGGTGGGACCGTTTTCCGGCCCGTCCAAGCAGCTAGGGCGACAGATGAAGCTCGGTATCGATACCGCCTTCAACCGGGTCAATGATTCCGGTGGCGTTGCCGGCCGCATGCTCCGGCTGATTTCGGCCGACGACGGCTTCGATCCGACCCGGACATTGGCGGCGATGTCGCAGCTCTACGACAAGGACCAGGTGTTGTGCTTCATCGGCAATGTGGGGACGCCGAATGCCGCGGTCGCGGCGCCCTATGCGCTCGAGCGACGCGCGTTGTTCTTCGGGGCGTTCACCGGCACGCCGGTGCTGCGCCGTGATCCGCCGGATCGCTATGTCTTCAACTATCGCGCGAGCATCACCGAAGAGGTCGAAGCGTCGGTACGTTATCTGGTCAAGGTACGGCGGTTGCAGCCGCGGCAGATCGCCGTGTTCGCGCAGGATGACAGCTTTGGCGACGCGGTGTTCGGCGTGGTGGTCAAGGCGATGCGCACCCTGGGCGTGAATGACGGGCAGGCGCTGCGCCTGAGTTACAAGCGTGGCACGATCGACGTGAACGACGCCGTCGCACTGATGGCAACCCGCAAGGCCGCCAATGCCATCAAGTCGGTGATCATCATCGGCTCCTATCGATCGTCGGCGAAGTTCATCGAAAAGACCCACGATTCGTATCCGGGGCTGGTCTACACCAATCTTTCCATCGTCGGCAGCACCGAGCTGTCCGAGGAGCTCAAGCTGTTGGGCGCGCGCTATACCAATGGCGTGGTGGTGACGCAGGTGGTGCCGGCGGTGGACGGCTATTCGTCGGCGATCCTGGAATACAAGGCGGCGCTCGCCAAATATTTCCCGGGCGAAGCGCCGGACTATGTCTCGCTCGAGGGCTACATCGGCGCCAACATCATGATCCAGGCGTTACGGCAGATTGGCCCGCAGCTCGATACCGAGAAACTGGTGGACAGCCTGGAAAGCCTGCGCGGCGTCGACATGGGGCTTGGCACGTCGCTCAGCTTCGGCCGCTCGGATCACCAGGCGTCGCACAAGGTTTGGGGAACGGCGCTGGATGAATCCGGCAAGTACCAGGCGATCGACCTGGAGTAGGGCGATAACGGTCACTACGGCTAAGTCAGAAACAATCTTAAACAAGGTAATTCATGAACATCGATTGGCAATTGAAGCGGAAACTGGCGCCGGTACACACGGTGCTGGCACGTGGCGTGTCGCTGGTGGCCTGCGGCGGCATGCTGGCCATGTTCGCGGCCACCGTGGCGCCGGCGGCGCCGGCCACCACGGGGCCCGCGGTTCGCGGCATCACCGACCGGGAAATCCGGCTTGGCATCGCGGCGCCATTTTCCGGCGCGTCAAAGGAATTGGGCCAGCAGATGAAGCTCGGCCTCGATACCGCCTTCAATCGCGTCAACGATGCCGGCGGTATCGATGGCCGGATGCTGCGCCTGATCGCGGCCGATGACGGCTATGAGCCGACAAGGACGCCGGAGGCGATGGCCCAGCTGTATGACAAGGAGCAGGTGTTCTGCATGATCGGCAATGTCGGCACGCCCACCGCGTTGGTCGCGGCGCCCTATGCGCTGGAGCGGCGGATGTTGTTCTTCGGCGCGCTGTCGGGGGCTCCGGCGCTGCGGCACGATCCGCCGGATCGCTACATCTTCAATTATCGCCCCAGCACCGCCGAGGAGACCGACGCCGCCGTTCGCTATCTGGTCAAGGTGCGCCGCCTGCAGCCGCGGCAGATCGTGGTGTTCACCCAGCAGGATGCGTTCGGCGATTCCGGCTTTGCCGGCGTCGCCAAGGCGATGCGCGCGCTCGGTATCGGCGAAAACGCGGTCATTCGGCTGAACTACAAGCGCAACTCCGTCGATGTCGACGAGGCGGTCAATCAGTTGAAGGCGATGAAAATTCCGATCAAGGCCGTGATCATGGCGGCGACCTACCGGGCCGGGGCGAAGTTCATCGAGAAGACCCATGATCAGTTTCCCGGGATGATCTACACCAACGTGTCGTTCGTCGGCGCCACCGCGCTGGCCGAGGAATTGAAGCTGCTCGGGCCGCGCTATACCAAGGGGGTGATCGTTACCCAGGTGGTGCCGGCGGTCGACGGCTATTCGTCGGCGATTCTCGAATACAAGGCGGCGCTGGCGAAGTACTTTCCGGGCGAAGCCCCGGACTATATTTCGCTGGAAGGTTACGTGGTGGGTAATGTGCTGGTGCAGGCGATGCGGCAGGCCAGCCCGCAGCTCGACACCGAGCGGCTGGTCGACAGTCTGGAGGCCCTGCGCCAGCTCGACATGGGGCTCGGCACCGTCCTCAGCTTCGGTCGCAGCGAACACCAGGCCTCGCACAAGGTGTGGGGAACGGCACTGGACGAAAACGGCCGCTACCAGGCCATCGATCTGGAATAGCGGGTACGGATGACCCGGCTCGCGGTGGATGTTGAATGGATGAGGTCGTCTATGAGTATCAACGCGTGGGTAAAGCGGAAACTGGCGGGCCTGCGTCCGGCGTTCGGCGGCGGCGCACGGCTTCTGGTCTGTGGCGTCGTGCTGGCTTCGCCGGTCAGCGCCGCGCCGGGTGACAAGGCCGCGGTGGTGCGCACGCTGGCGACCAGGGTGGGGTCGATCGTCGGCGCCGTCTCGAACTGTCGGGGCATCGCCCGCCCGCGGGTGCAGGCGATGATCGACAAATTCTCCGCCGTGATCGCGGAGGCTTCGGCCAATGACTCCGAGCGCGTCGAGCTCAGGCAGCAGCTCGACCGCAGCCTGGCCGATGGCCGTCGCGCGCTGGGCAATGCCGACACCGAATGCGCGGCGGCGGAACGCCAGTTCGCGGATCTGGAACGCTCGATCGGCGCGAGCTCGCTCGCAAATACGCCGGCGCCGGCGCTGGCGGCGCCGGTTGCCGCCGCCGCTCCGGCGGCTGCCGCGCCCGCGGCTGCCGGCGGCGTCGCGGTTCGCGGCATCACCGATCGCGAAATCCGGCATGGCATCGCGGCGCCGTTCTCGGGCTCCTCCAAGGAACTCGGCCGCCAGATGAAGCTCGGCCTCGACACCGCCTTCAACCGCGTCAACGATGCCGGCGGCATCGACGGCCGGATGCTGCGCCTGATCGCCGCCGATGACGGCTACGAGCCGACAAGGACGCCGGAGGCGATGGCCCAGCTCTACGACAAGGAGCAGGTGTTCTGCATCATCGGCAATGTCGGGACGCCCACCGCCGCCGTGGCACTGCCTTATGCGCTGGACCGTCAGATGCTGTTCTTCGGCGCCTTCACCGGCGCGCCGGTGCTGCGCCGTGACCCGCCGGACCGTTACGTCTTCAACTACCGCGCCAGCTATGTCGAGGAGACCGACGCGGTGGTGCGCTATCTGGTGAAAGTGCGTCGCGTGCCGGCGCGGCAGATCGCGGTGATGGCGCAGCAGGATGGCTATGGCGATGCCGGTTACGCCGGGGTGGTGAAGGCGATGCGCGCGCTCGGCGCCGCGGACCAGGTGCCGCTGCGGCTGAACTACAAGCGCAACACCGTGGACGTCACCGACGCGATCACGCAGCTGACGTCGCACAAGGGAACCATCAAGGCGGTGGTGATGGTCGCGTCCTACCGGGCGGCGGCCAAATTCATCGAGAAGACCCGCGATCTGTATCCGGCGATGATCTACACCAACGTCTCGTTCGTCGGCAGCACCGCGCTGGCCGAGGAACTGAAGCTGCTCGGGCCACGCTTTGCCAGCGGGGTGATCGTCACCCAGGTGGTGCCGGCGGTGGATGGCTATTCGTCGGCGATTCTCGAATATAAAAAGGCGCTGGCCAAGTATTTTCCCGGCGAGGCCGCGGATTATGTGTCGCTGGAAGGCTATGTGACCGGCAATGTGCTGGTGCAGGCGCTGCGGCAGGCCAGCCCGCAACTCGATACCGAGCGCCTGGTCGACAGTCTGGAGAGCCTGCGCCAGCTCGATATGGGGCTCGGCACCGTGCTCAGCTTCGGCCGCACCGAGCATCAGGCCTCGCACAAGGTGTGGGGCACGGCGCTGGACGAGAACGGCCGCTACCAGGCGATCGATCTGGAATAGCGCTCGGCGTGGCGGGATAATGGAGGCTGCCGGCGACCGTCCGGTGCGGCGGGGGCTTCCTTCATGCGACCATTTGCGCTACCTGCCGGGCATCGCCCGACCAATCATCACGACAGGTTCCGGCAGCTGGCCGGGGGCGCATTCGGGTCCTCGCCGCGGCGTCGCCTGGCTGAAAGGACTTGCCATGAGCCGACCGACCATCGAACAGACCAAAATGGGCACCGAGGCGATTGCGTTCTGCATCGCGCGGACCCTGATCGAACGCGACCCCTCGCTGAAGGCGCCGATGCGCGCCAATTTGCGCAAGATGTGGGAATTGCTCGAGGAGCGCGAGGACCACGCCGCCGCCGACATGGTGGACACGCTGATCAAGGCGCTCAACGATCCGGCTTTCTTCAAGCCGTAGACGCGTATATAATTACCACCTGATTAACCGATCATTCAGCGTGTTGGTGAACCGCTCTGCAACCAATGCCGCCTAGGGTGCCGCCGGAGGGCCCCGGAGAAACCGGCGCCGGGGCCGGGGTGCTGCGATGCTGCGATTGATTTCAGGATTTGTCAGCGACGAGTCCGGCGCGACGGCGATCGAATACGCGCTGATCGCGGCCGGCATCAGCCTCGCCATCATCGCCACCGTGCAGGGTCTCGGCACCACGCTCAACGGCCGCTACACCACCGTCAACACCGCGCTGAAATAGGCCGGCGGCATGACGCCGCGGCCCAGGCTGAACGCAATCGCGTGAAGCGGGTGTTCGCGGCTCGCCTCGCCCCCTATATCGGAAAAGCGGGCGTCGTGCCCGCCACTCCGTCCCGGGCAGGCCATGACGATGATACCGATTTTACCGCGGACTTTCCGCGACCTATCAGCGCCGTTGCTGGCAGCGGCGTGGCTGGGTCTCGCCGTCACTTTGATCGCCCCCGCGCCGGCGGCGATCGCCGACGAGGGCACCGCGCGCTATTGCATCGCGCGGGGCGGCGCCAATGGCGACGCGTCCTATACCGGCTCCTGCGTCTATTCCGACTATCAGCAATGCCTGCAGGCCGCCGCCGACAGCCGCGGCAATTGCGTGCAGAACATCGACTATCGTCCCGGCGCGTCGTCATCGCCTGCCGCGGCAAGGTCCCGTCATGCGCGCTAGCTGGACCGCTCACCCTGGGCCGCTGCGACGGCCGCTGCGAAGGCCGCTCCTGGCGGTCATCGCCCTGCTGGCGCTCGCCGCCGCGCTGGTCCCCGATGGCGCGCAGGCGCGGCCGGGCGCCGTCCGTTCCGATATTCCGCCGTTCTGCGTGCTGACGGGCGGGCCGCGAGGGCTGGGCAGCCTGCCGCAGATCTGCCGCTTCTTCGACTACCAGCAATGTCTTCAGGCCGCCGCCGATCTGCGCGGCAATTGCGTGGTCAATATCGACTATCCCGGCAAGATCACCGGCGCGCCGGGCGCCACCTGGTCACGGCCGCCGCGCTAGAGTCTAATCCGTCAGGATGAATGACGGGTGTCCCGGACGCGGTGCGGCATGCTTATGCTGCTCCGCGCAGCCGGGACCGTACCAAATGCGGAGTTTCATGGCGGTTCCGGCTCCGCGGCGCACGACGCCTCGTCGCGGAGGCGCCATGCACCGCGTCCGGGACATGATTTGAGCAACCTGAATCTGACTCTGGCGGCGACCGCGAGCCATTCCGTTCAGTTCGATTTGCCGTCCGGGTTGGATACGGCGGCGCCGATCAGCAGCGCCTTGTCGATGGCGTCGCGCAATTGCATCGCCGCCGCGGTGGTGCAGCGCAGATGCGCCACGGCGACCGGGACCACCTCGGTGGTGGTACCGCCGGTCGGCAGCACCACGCCGGTGCCGAGCATGATGTTGATCAGGCCGTGATTGTTGCCGAGCGTCGGGCAGAATTCGAAAAAGATGATCGGCGCCGCCGGCAGGTCGCGGACGGGCGTGAACAGCTCGGGCGGCGCGCCCAATGCGGATTGATCGGCCATGTCAGCTCCTGGGTGATGGGTCTACACGTTCCCGCGCGCGGCAGGACAGCAGGATAAAAATCGTAATTTAGGATTTTAAGCGTTGACAGCGTCACGCTGCCGGGGTAGCTTTACGGCATGCTCCACAATTGGGTTTGAGACAAGCGCCGGGGTCATCGGCAGGCCATCGGGCCGCCTGACCGCCTCCCGCATCAGAGGTTTCACGATGGCCAGGATTGCAAAAACCTGCCCGGCTAAAAAGCCGGCGCGGGCCACCGCTGCGCGCGCTGTTCGCAAGCCGGCGAAGCCAACACCTGTCAAGGCCACACCTGCCAAAGCCGCACCTGCCAAGGCCGCACCTGCCAAGGCCGCGGCGCGCAAGATCGCCACTAAGCAGACCGCCGCCGGAAAAATCCCGGCGGACAATAAGGCGCCGGCGAAAAAACATGTGGCCGCCGGCACCGCCAGTCCCGCGGCGGCGACCGTGGCGCGCAACGCCACGGTCGCGAAGACCACGAAGCTGGTCGGTGACACGCCCGTGGTGATCGAGCGGGAGGACGCGGCGGCCTGGCAGAGCGTCGAGCGGAGCAACCACGCCGCCGTCGAGGCGCCCGGCGACGCGGAGACCGGCACCGCGCTGATGGCGCGCGTGACGCGCGCGGTCGAGCGCGAACTGGTACAGATCGATGCGATCCTCGCCGGCGATCACAACAAGCCGCGGCGCTACACCGAGGCCGAGCGCCGCGCCCGCACGCTGGCCTCGCTGGCCCGTACGCTGAGTGAAGTAGGGCGGCTGCGGGCCGCGGATGAGGGCCATGCCTATGTGCCGAGCGCCGCCCGTGACCTGGATGGGTTCCGCAAGGCGCTTTGGAAGAGACTGGAACAATCACTCACCCGACGAGCGGATGTCGGGAGTGGTGGCGATGACGCCGCCGGAGATGACCGATCTCGATAGGCAGTGGCCGCTGTTTGCGCACGACTATCAATTTCCGCCGCGGCGCGCGCCGAACGGCGCCCCGTGGCTGACCTGGCTGCTGATCGGCGGTCGCGGCGCCGGCAAGACCCGCGCCGGCGCGGAGTGGGTCCGCGCGATGGCCAATGGCCATGCGCCCGCCACCGAGAAGGCCAGCCGTATCGCGCTGATCGGCGAGACCGAACATGACGTCCGCGAGGTGATGATCGAGGGCGTCTCCGGCCTGCTGTCGGTGCATTGGCCCAACGAGCGGCCGGTCTGGATGCCCTCGCGAAAGCGGCTGGAATGGCCGAACGGCGCGGTGGCCCAGGTGTTTTCGGCGGATGATCCGGAGAGCCTGCGCGGCCCGCAATTTGACTGCGCGTGGTGCGACGAGATGGCGAAGTGGCGCTACGCGGAAGCGGCGTTCGACATGCTGCAGTTCGGGCTGCGGCTGGGGTCGCAGCCGCGGCAATTGATCACCACCACGCCGCGGCCGACCGCGCTGCTGAAGCGCCTGATGAAGGATGCCTCCAGCGTGACGACCCGGGCGCCGACCCGGGCCAATGCGTTCAATCTCGCGCCGAGCTTTTTGCAGAGCGTGACGACGCGCTATGCTGGCACGCGGATGGGGCGGCAGGAGCTCGATGGCGAGATCATCGAGGACCGCGCCGATGCGCTGTGGTCGCGCGCGCTGCTCGAGGGCTGCCGCGTCGCGGAGGTGCCGCCGCTGCGCCGCATCGTGGTCGCGGTCGATCCGCCGGTGTCGGCCGGCAAGCGCGCCGATGCCTGCGGCATCGTCGCGGCGGGGATCGCCGAGAGCGGCGTGGTCTATGTGATCGCCGATGACAGCGTGGCGGCGGTGATGCCGTCGATCTGGGCCAACAAGGCGATCGCGCTGTGGCGACGGCTGCAGGCCGACGCGCTGGTGGTGGAGATCAACCAGGGCGGCGAGATGGTGCGCAGCGTGATCCGCGAGGTCGATGACGGCGTGCAGGTGACGCCGGTGCGGGCGCTGCGCGGCAAATGGCTGCGCGCCGAGCCGGTGGCGATGCTGTACGAGCAGGGCCGGGTCAAGCACGCCGGCGGCTTTGCCGCGCTGGAAGACGAGATGTGCGATTTTGCCTCCAGCGGATTGTCGTCGGGGCGCTCGCCGGACCGGCTCGACGCGCTGGTCTGGGCGGTCGCCTCGCTGGCGCTGGTGTCGCGCGGCGACGGGCCGCGGATCAGGGTGTTGTAGGTTGTGGCCCGGGACAGGTGCGTCCAGCGATTAGATCAACTCATCCGCGAGATCCCGCCACTCCGGATTGAGCTTCTCGATCAGCGCGAATTTCCATTCACGGCGCCAGCGCTTGAGGGCGTGCTCACGTGCTCGGGCCTCTAGGATCGAAGCATATTCTTCGACATGCACCAGCCGGTCAATCTTGTAGCGCCGCGTGAAGCCATCGGCGGCGCCGGATTGGTGTTCGGCGATGCGACGACTGATATCGTTGGTGACGCCGACATAGAGCGTGCCGCGATAACGGCTGGCGAGGATGTAAACGTAGAACGATCCTTCCATGCGGCGAGGCCTCCACCGATACGCCAGGCAGGATATCGCCGTATTCGTGTTTTTCAAGAACAGCTCTGGTCCGTGTCCCGGGCGCGACGCGGCACGCAGTGCTGCTTCG
>NZ_JANXTC010000291.1:0-22358 GCF_025356345.1 Tardiphaga sp. | reverse complement strand
CGGCGGCGGCGGCGGCGAAAGCCGGCACGCCCGGCGTCACCGTGTAGGCAATGCCGAGCGCGTCGAGCCGGCGCAATTGCTCGCCGAGCGCGCTCCAGATCGACAGGTCGCCGGAATGCAGCCGCGCCACGTCCAGCCCGGCGGCGTCGGCGCAGGCGAGTTCGGCCATGATGTCGTCGAGCGCCATGCCCGACGTATCGCTTATCCTTGCACCGGGCGGGCAATGATCCAGCAACGCCTTTGGCACCAGCGAGCCCGCATAGAGGCATACCGGGCAGGCGGCGATCAGGTCGCGTCCGCGCAGCGTGATCAGGTCGGGCGCACCGGGACCGGCACCGATGAAATGGACCGTCATGTGCCTTCACCTTCCGCAATGGCGCAGGTTACCCTGCCTGAACTGATGCGCGCGCCGAGCAGTCTGGCGTTGCGTCCCGCGCCGACCAGCGCCGCGGCTTCCGCGATCGACGGCGTGCCTGTCAATTGCATCACGCGCGCCGAGTGCGTCAGCAATTTCTCCGCAACTCTTTCGAGCTGCTCGACCGAACTGCGCAGCAGCGGCAGCGCCATTTGTTGTGCGGCGGCTGCGAGGCCCGGTTCGTCGGCTTTCGTGCGCTCGGTCGCGAGGGCTGCGAGATCACCCGGCGCGATGCCGAACTGTTTCAACGCGGCTGCCACCAGCGCGACGATCTCGGCCGCCGGCGTGCCGCGTCCGCATCCAATGCCGGCGACGATCACGGTTTCTGCACCCGCCATTGCGTCACCGGCATCGCCGGCCGCCAGCCATACATCGCGCCGACGCGGTCCGCTTTGGTCACTTGCAGCCGGATCAGCTCGCCGCCATGTTCGCGAAACCGGTCTGCGAGGATGGATTCGGTTTCCAGCGACACCGCGTTGACGATCAGCCGTCCGCCGGGTCTCAGCGCGCGCCACACCGCCTCGAATACGCCGTCGTCGCCCATGCCGCCGCCGATGAAGACGGCGTCGGGCGTGGCCAGCCCGTGCAGCGCGGCGGGGGCGTCGCCTTGCACGATCTGCAAATCCGGTGTGCCGAGCGAAGCCGCATTGCGCGCGGCGCGGTCGGCGCGATCCGCGCGCGCCTCGATGCCGATGGCGCGCAGCGACGGATGTCGCAGCAGCCATTCGATCGCCACCGAACCGGCACCGAGCCCGACATCCCACAGCAGCTCGCCATCGCGCGGTGCCAGCGCCGACAGCGTGATCGCGCGGATTTCGCGTTTCGTCAGCTGGCCGTCACTCTCGAAACAGGAATCATCCAGTCCGGGCGTGAAAGGCAGCGTCATCGCACCGGGGGCGCACACTACCTCGATGGCGACAGTGTTGAGCGGATCGATCGCGTCGAAGTCGAATTCGGCAGCAATCGTCGAGCGCAGTCTTTCGCGTGGTCCGCCCATCGCTTCCAGCACTGTGAGGCGCGAGCCACCCATGCCACGCGCGGCAAGCAGCGCGGCGAGTTTCGCCGGCGTTGCGCCATCCCATGACAGCGCCAGGATTTTCGCGCCGGGCTGCAGATGCCGGATCACGCCCTCCAGCGCGCGGCCATGCAACGTCACCAGGGCTACATCCTGCAATGACCAGCCGAGCCGTGCCGCGGCGAGGCTGTAGGCCGAGGGCTGCGGCAGGCAGATGAATTCCTCCGGCGAGGCCAACGCAGCGAGCTGCCTGCCGATGCCGTAGTGAAACGGATCGCCGCTGGCCAGCACCACTACCGCGCGGCCACGATGTCCCGCGATGTCCTGCAGCGTCGTATCGAGCGGACTCGACCAGGGAAGACGGCGTCCGGCGATCAAGACATCGGCCATCGCGAGATGGCGGGCGCCGCCGACCACCAGTTCGGCGGAGGCGACGAGCCGTTTCGCCATCGCCGACAGGCCATCGATGCCGTCTTCGCCGATCCCGACGATGGACAGCCAGCGCGGCATTGGGCAGGTTGCGGCTTCATTTTTCATCCGGCACATCCTGATGCGTATTCTCGTTCTTGGCGGCTCGACCGAATCCTCCGACCTGTCGCGGCGGCTGGCCGCCGACGGCCGGTTCGAGGTGGTGCTGTCGCTGGCCGGGCGCACCCGGAATCCCGGGGCGCAACCGGTGCCGCTGCGCAGTGGCGGGTTCGGCGGCGTCGACGGGCTGGTGGCGTGGCTGCGCGAGCATCGCACCGAAGCCGTGATCGATGCGACCCATCCGTTCGCGGCGCGGATGTCGGCCCACGCCGTGGCCGCCTGCCGGCAGCTCGATGTTCCGCTGGCGTCGATCGACCGGCCGGCATGGCTGCGACAGCCCGGCGATGACTGGCTCGGCGTCGCCAGCGCGGCAGAGGCCGTGACGGCGCTCGGAGCTGTGCCGCGTCGGGTGTTGCTGACGATGGGGCGGCTCGAGCTCGGCGCCTTCGCCGCAGCGCCGCAGCACCATTACGTTGCCCGCATGATCGATGCGCCCGGTGACGTCGCGCTGCCGCCGGATCTGCGCGTGCTGCTGGCGCGCGGGCCGTTCGACGAGGCGGCGGAGGCCGCTTTGCTCGATGATGAGAAGATCGATGTCATCGTGTCGAAAAATTCCGGCGGCGGCGCGGCCTACGGCAAGATCGTCGCGGCGCGGCAGCGCGGCCTTCGCGTCATCATGATAGCAAGGCCGCACAAGCCGCGCGGTACGTTGCTGGCCAATCCGGTGGACGCGATGGCGTGGCTGGAGCGGGGGTTGCATCAGAACGTGTCGCGTTCGCCGCGCGGGGTGTAGACCCAGGGCGCGTGTCCGTCGCGCGCGAGCAGCCGCGTGGCGGAGGCGCCGATGATGACCAGCGTGCGCATGTCGACCAGGCTGGCATCGACGCCGGCCAGCGTCGTGGTGATGACGCGGACATCGGGCATCGCGGCATTGCGGACCAGCAACACGACGGTGTCCGGCGCTTTCCTTGATCGCAGCAGATCCAAGGCGAGCTTGATCTGGTGCGGCCGCGCCGACGAAGCCGGGTTGTACAGCGCGATGACGAAATCGCCGTCGGCCGCCGCCGCAAGTCGCTTCTCGATCGTCGCCCAGGACTTCAGATTATCTGACAGCGAGATCGCGCAAAAATCGCCGCCGAGCGGCGCGCCGACTTCGGCGGCTGCCGCGAGCATCGCGGTGACGCCGGGTTCGACGCGGATATCGAGCTTTCGCCAGGCGGGGTCTCCGGCCGCCACGGCTTCGAACACCGCCGCCGCCATCGCGAACACGCCGGGATCGCCGCCGGACACCACGGCGACGCGGCGGCCCTCGGCGGCTAGCATCAGCGCGTGGCGCGCGCGGTCGATCTCGACGCGGTTGCCGGTGCCGTGCCGCGTCTGCGGGTGGTCGCTGACCGGGATGCGATCGATATAGACACTGTAGCCGATCAGGTCGGTGGCTTCCGCCAGCGCCCGCGCGGCGGCGGGCGTGAGATAGTCCGGCGCGCCCGGACCGAGGCCGACAATGACCAGCGAGCCGCTCACAGCCGTCGCCCCTGGCCCGGAATCAGGACCATCGAGAAATAGGGCGCGACCTCTTCGTGGCATTCCGACAGTTTCATGATGCGCTGCTCGGGCATCGTACCGCGCACCACATAGATCGCGCGCTCCAGCAGGCCCGCGGCGGTGACGGCGCGGCGAATCTTTGCGAGATTCTTGCCGACCTTCATGATCACCGCGGCCTCGGTATCGCCGAGCCGGCGCGTCAGTTGCGCCTCGTCGAGCGTGCCGGGCAGTACGGTGAGTACGTCGTCGCCCCAGCTGATCGGCGCGTTCGCGCGGCTCCAGGCGCCCGACATGCCGGTGACGCCGGGCACCACCTCGATCGGGAACAGGGTGTCGAGGCGACGCCAGATATGCATGAACGAGCCATAGAAGAACGGATCGCCCTCGGCCAGCAGGCCCACCGACTTGCCCTGCCGCAGCAAAGCGGCGATGGCGTCCATGCTGGCTTCGTAAAAGCGCCCGATCTGCTCCTTGTAGGACGGATGATCTGTCGGGATTTCATTGGTGACCGGATATTCCAGCCGCAACTCCTCGCGCCCCGCGGCCAATAGCGGCGCGACGATGCCGCGGGCATTGCCCTGCAGCCCGCGCTTGGCGAAGAACGCTATTACATCGACACTTTGCACCAGACCCGCGGCGCGCAAGGTCATGTAGCGGATGTCGCCGGGACCGACGCCGATGCCGTATAGCGTGCCGGCGGTGGCGGTGCCGGCGATGGTCGCGAGCACGGTCATTCGGTGTCGCTCGCCAGCGCGTTGATCGCGGCCACCGCCATGGCGCTGCCGCCGCGACGTCCGCGCACCACTAGGTACGGCACCAGTTTCTGCAGTGCCAGCGCTTCCTTGGACTCGGCGGCGCCGACGAAGCCGACGGGTACGCCGATCACCGCGGCGGGGCGCGGCGCGCCGCCTTCTATCATGTCGAGCAGATGGAACAGCGCGGTCGGCGCGTTGCCGATTGCCACCACCGCGCCTTCGAGATGCGGGCGCCACAATTCGAGGGCGGCGGCGGAGCGGGTGTTGTGCATGTCGGCGGCGAGGGGGACGACCGATGGATCGGTCAGCGTGCAGATCACCTCATTGTGGCGCGGCAGCCGTTTGCGGGTGATGCCATGGGCCACCATGTTGGCGTCGCACAGGATGGGCGCGCCGCGGCGCAGCGCCGCGCGCGCGTCATCCGCGAAGCTGGCGGACATCACGATGTCGCCGGCGATATCAACCATGCCGCAGGCATGGATGATACGCACGGCGACTCGCTCCTCGACCGCATCGAAACGCGCCAGATCGGATTCGGCGCGGATGATCGCAAAGGAATTTTTGTAGATCGCATCGCCATCGCGGATGTAGGGGCGTGGCTCGGTCATGCAGGTGCCTTGCAGCGAAAGATCTGATCGGGATGAGAGGCGAGTTCGGCCAGCGAGACCTCGCCTGCGAGGGTGCCGCGCGGCGTGCCGTTGCGGACGATGCCAAAGCGATCGCCCGCACCGACCAGCACAAGATCGGATGGCGCGGATCGGGCGCAACCCTTGGCGCAACCGGACACATGGACGGTGCCGGAAAAGTTTTGCGGAAAATGGGCTGCCAGGGTTCGCGCGGTGGCGCGGGTGTCGAGACGGGTCGAGGCGCAGGACGGCGCGCCGGGGCAGGCCTCGATCCGCAGCAGCGGATCGTTCGGCGCCACGATCAGGCCCGCGGCTGCAGCGGCTTCGAGCCCGCGGCGCCCGGACGGCGCATCATTCACCGGCGCGTAAAGCACGCGCCATGGCGACAGCCGGAGTTCGGTGATTCCGGCCTGCGACGCGACCGTCGAGAGCGCGCCAAGCTGCTCCGGCTCGAGGCGGCCGAATGGCGCGGCGAAGCCGATAGCAAGTTGCGAAGCACCGTGATCGAACAGGCCGACGCGGGCGGCCGGGAGATGGTGTGATGGGATTTGCGACAGCGGCACCAGCTGCGCTTCCACGCCCGCGCGGATCGTCGCGATGTCCCGGTCACCGATATCGCGCATCCGGCCATGGCGGGAACCGCTGAGACCGATGAAGGCGGTGGCGCAGGCCATGGCCAGGTCAGTCGCGGCATCACCCGCGACGCATCCCAGCCATTCGATGCCATCCGGCCGGTCCAGCCCCAGCGCGAAATGACCATCCGGATCGACCGCGGTCAGGCGGATATCCGCGCGCTCGGCCGCCAGATCGAGCGCGCCGCCGCCATCGACGATGAAGCCGAACTTGCCGGGCAGGTTCCACAGTGTGCGGTCGTCGCGCAGCCGCTCACCCAATGTGAGGGCGACCGGGCGGATATCGGTCGCCTTGGCATCGATGCCAGCGAGCGGGTTCACCATGATATTGCGCACCGCCTCGGCGGCCACTTCGGCATCGAGCAGGCCGAGTTCGCGCAGCGCCGCCTGCAACGGCGCCAGCGTGGCTTCGCTGACGCCACGGATCTGCAGATTGCAGCGCCGAGTCAGGTCGATCTGGCCATTGCCGAACCGCCCGGCGGCGCTCTCCAGCGCCAGCAGGTCGCGCAGGCGCAGTGTCCCCATGACCGGGCGAACGCGCACGATCAGCCCGTCGCCGCTCGGCATCGGCCGCAGCGCACCAGGACACCAGCCCTTTCTCTCGATCACGTCCGGATTCAACACGATGGTCCTTGAAGCGCCGCGCCGGCGCTGGCAGGCGGGTGATGCGCCGATCCGCGCACGAGCCGGCTTTGCGGGGCTTTTTAGGTCAATCGGCGCTGCGGGTCCAATCGCGCCGATGGCAGGGCCGTTCGGCCATTGCGATCAAGCCCGATAGGGCAGCGGCAAGGCTGCCGGCGGCCTCTACGCCGCTGCCGACACCGGTTCCGGCTTGCGCACGCCCTCGCGCGGCAGCGAGACGCAGACCACGGTGCCGGTGCCGAGCCGCGAGCGCAGCCGCATCGAGCCGCCGTGCAGGCTGGTCAGCGATTTGGCGATCGCAAGGCCAAGGCCGGAGCCGTGATAGGTCTTGGTGAGCTGGCTCTCGACCTGCTCGAACGGCCGGCCGAGGCGCTTCAGCGAATGCGGGGCGATGCCGATGCCGCTGTCGGCGATCATCAGCACCACGCTGTCGCGCAACACCCGGCTACGCACCGTGATGCGGCCGCCATCGGGCGTGAACTTCACGGCGTTGGAGAGCAGATTGACCAGGATCTGCTTGATGGCGCGGCGGTCGGCGACGACCGGCGTGTAGGCCTGGATGTCGGCCGACAGCGTCAGGTTCTTGTCGTTGGCGCGGCCCGACACCACGCGCAGCGATTCCGACAGCGTCTGCGCCAGATCGAGCGGCTCGAGGTCGAGCTTCATGCGGCCGGCCTCGATCTTCGACATGTCGAGAATGTCGTTGATGACTTCCAGCAGGTAGTGCCCGCTGGTCAGGATGTCGGTGCAGTATTCCTGGTACTTGTCCGAGCCGAGCGTGCCGAACATGCCGCTGCCCATGATTTCCGAGAAGCCGATGATGGCGTTGAGCGGCGTGCGCAGCTCGTGGCTCATATTGGCGAGGAACTTCGATTTGGTCTGGTTGGCTTCCTCGGCGCGGTTCTTCTCGTCGGAATATTTTTGCGCGAGGTCGGCGAGTTCGAGCGCCTGCTGCTCCAGCGCGGTCTGCGAATGTTTGAGGTCGATCACCGTGGCACGCAGCCGCAGATCATTGTCGACCAGCTTCTGCTCGTGTTCCTTGATGCGGGTGATGTCGGTGCCGACCGAGACGTAGCCGCCATCCTTGGTGCGGCGCTCGCTGATATGCAGCCAGCTGCCATTCTCGATCTGCGCCTCGAAGGTGCGCGCGCCGGGCTCGGCGGCGCCGGCTTCGGCCAGCCGGGTGCGGACTTCCGGCATGCTGCCGACTTCGATCACGGTTTCGTAGGACGTGCCCGGAGCCACTGCGGTTTCCGGCAGCTTGTGCAGCCGCTGGAAATGCGAATTGCACAGCACCAGTCGGTCATGGGCGTCCCACAGCACGAACGCCTCCGGAATAGTCTCGATGGCGTCGCGCAGCCGCACGTCGGCTTCCACGGTGCGCTCGGCCAGGCTCTTTTGTTCGGTGATGTCGACGGCGATGCCGATCAGGTGCTGGCCGCTGTCGCCCTGGCCCTGGCTCAGCTCGCAGCGCAGTTGCAGCCAGATCCAGTGACCGCTGGCGTGCTGCATGCGAAAGGTCTGGTCGATGTGGTCGAGCTTCGAGGAGATCAGCTGGTCGGCGACCTCGAACAAATTGATGTCATCGGACTTCACCAGCGCGTTGACCTCGCCGAAGGTCAGAAGGTCGCTTCGACTTTCCAGTCCGAGCATGGTGAACATCGATTGCGACCAGAAGATCCGGCCGCGCGACAGGTCCCAGTCCCACAACCCGCAGCGGCCGCGGTTCAGCGCGGTATCGATGCGGCCGCGCACGGCGTCATTGATGGCGTCGCCTTCGCGGGCGCGGGTCGACTGCCAGTGAAACGCGAAGCCGAGAATCAGCACAACGAATCCGGTGGTCGCCGATAGCGTGATTGAGAGCGCGGCATCGGAGCGCCAGATCGCATCGTTGTTTTCCTGGATGATGACGACCTGACCGGGCAGCGCCTTGACGATGCGCTGGGTGGCCATCGCATGGCTGCCGCTGGGCAGGATAACCTCGACTACATCGGTGCGCTGGGTCTGCGCGCTCACCGATTGCGTGGCGCTCAGCACGTCAAGAATGCGGCTGGTGTCGCCCAGCGGCACGTCGATGGGCACCCGGGCGAGGATGCGCTGATCGGCGCCGAGCACGATGACGTGGCGCCCCGCGGAAATGCCCCAGGACGGAATCAGGCCGGGCAGCAGGCTTTGCAGCCGTTCGACCGATGCTGGACGATCCTGCCGGATCGCGCCTACTCGGTCGAGCCGTTCGCCAAGCAGATCGGCGAGCGCGGCGAGATCGCGCTTCATCGATCCCTGTTTCTGCCGGCTCTGGTCGAGAACCTGAACGAAGGCGCCGAAGAAAATGGTGATCAGGAAAGCGATGATCAAAGTGGGGACCGCGCGTCGCAGCGCGGGCTCTGCTATCAGAAGCCGGTGATAGGCCGGTTTCGCGATCGATTGTGCCAATCCCTTGATTGAATCGGATTGAACACATGCGTCCGCCGCGTTTGCACGCGCCATGCCTTAGCCCCCTCGGAATGCCAGTTTGCACATACTCGAAAAGACTGCCCCGCCCACTTCGAATCGTAAAATGATATGAATCCACTTTGTCCGGAGTGTCGAGAGTCAACGAAACGTTAACGTGAAATAAATTCTATCCAGAGGATAGTTTTCGCTAGTTGCCAGCATCGCGTGAGTCCGAATCGCGAACGTCTGTGACCTGGCACGCAACTCGCTCTGACAGTGACGCGTCGCCGAGCCAGAATCGCGTTTCTCGCATCGAGCCGCGGCGTGCCGCGTTGCTCCGGCATCCGAGTTCTGGTCTGATCGCGAAATCGCCCGGGGCTTCGGCAGTTCCGGTCATCGCGACATAAAAAGCCGAGCTGGGGAAATCATGAGTCAAAACAAGGCGTCCACACGCGCAGCTGCCACCGACGAATTCGATTACGTCATTGTCGGCGCCGGGTCGGCGGGGTGTGTGCTGGCCAACCGGCTCACCGCGTCCGGCGAATATTCGGTGCTGTTGCTGGAGGCGGGCCCGAAGGACCGCAACATCTGGATCCACGTGCCGCTCGGCTATGGCAAGCTGTTCAAGGAAAAGACCGTCAACTGGATGTACCAGACCGAGCCCGAGCCGGGCCTGGACGGACGTTCGGTGTTCCAGCCGCGCGGCAAGGTGCTGGGCGGCTCGAGTTCGATCAATGGCCTGCTCTATGTGCGCGGCCAGCACGAGGATTACGACCGCTGGCGCCAGCAGGGCAATACCGGCTGGGGCTATGATGACGTGCTGCCGTTCTTCAAGAAGGCGGAGAACCAGCAGCGCGGCGCCGATGCGTTCCACGGTGTCGGCGGGCCGCTGCCGGTGTCGGATACCAGGCATCCCGATCCGCTGTCGGACGCCTTCATTGCCGCGGCGGTCGAGACCGGGCTGCCGTTCAATCCGGATTTCAATGGCGCGTCGCAGGAAGGCGTCGGCCTGTACCAGACCACGACGCGGCGCGGCCGCCGTGCCTCGACGGCGGTGGCCTATCTGCGCACCGCGCAGCGTCAGGGGCATCTTCGCGTCGAGACCGAGGCGCTGGCACAACGTATCCTGTTCGAGGGACGCCGCGCCGTCGGAATCGAATACCGGCAGAACGGCATCACGCGCCAGGCGCGCGCGCGCCGGGAAGTTCTGGTGTCGAGCGGCGCGTACAACTCCCCGCAATTGCTGCAACTGTCCGGCGTCGGTCCCGCGGAACTGCTGCGCCAGCATGGCATCGACATGGTGCTGGACGCGCCGGGCGTCGGCCACGATCTGCAGGATCACATGCAGGTCCGGATGGTGATGCGCTGCGCGCAAAAGATCACGCTGAACGACATCGTCAACCATCCGCTGCGCAAGACCATGATGGCGCTGCGCTACGCCGCGTTCCGCACCGGGCCGCTGACCATTGCCGCCGGGACGGCGGGCGCGTTCTTCAAGACCCATGCGCGGCTGGCGACGCCGGATATCCAGATTCATTTTCTGCCATTCTCGACCGACAAGATGGGCGAGGCGCTGCATTCTTATTCCGGCTTCTCGGCCTCGGTCTGCCAGTTGCGGCCGGAAAGCCGAGGCTCGCTGCGCATCAAGAGTGCCGATCCGTCGGTGCCGCCGGAAATCCGCATCAACTATCTTGCCACCGAAACCGACCGCACCGCGAATGTCGAAGGCCTCAAGATCCTGCGCCGGATGCTGCATGCGCCGGCGCTGAAACCATTCGTCGTCGACGAGGTCGAGCCGGGCGCGGCGGTGGTCAGCGATGAGGCATTGCTGGCCTATTGCCGGCAGCGCGGCAGCACGGTGTATCACCCGACCTCAACCTGCCGGATGGGCAATGATCCGCTCGCCGTCGTCGATCAGCAGCTGCGCGTGCGCGGCATCGAGGGCCTGCGCGTGGTCGACGCGTCGATCATGCCGGATTTGGTGTCGGGCAACACCAACGCGCCGGTCATCATGATTGCCGAGAAGGCCGCCGAGATGATTTTGCGGGACGCGCGATGAGAAGCCTGCGCCGCCACAGACAACGCCAGCCGCCCTACCATGGCATCCGGTCGGCCACCAGCAGCGCGATGCTGGTGATCAGGCCGCCGAACGGCGTCCACAGCGGGCAGGTGAACGCGCCTGGCGGCACCTGATCCCCTCGGAGCTTGATCCGTATCAGCGCGACGTTGACGATGGCGAAGATGACAAGCGTCAGGCGGGACGTCAGGTCGGCCAGGCCGACAAGGGGAACGGCCAGGGAAAGGATCAAAATCGCCCCGACGCCGATCATGGTCGCGACAATGGGTGTGTGCGTCACCGGATTGAGCCGTGTCAGAAATTTCGGCAGGTTGCCTTGATCCGCCAATCCGTACAGCACCCGTCCGATCATGATGATGTGAACGATGACGCCGTTGAGTGTGGCGATGATGGCGATCGCGCTCATCGTCACCAGCGGAAGCCCGGTGAGGCGCTCGAACACCAGCGCCAGCGGTGCCGGGGAGCGGGAGAGTTCCGCCGGCGGGACCGCGATCACCGCGATCCACACGATCAGGCCATAGATCAGTGCGGTGAGGCCCAGCGTGAAGAAGAGCGCGCGCGGCAGCGTGCGGTTCGGCTGCTGCATCTCCTCGGCGACATTGACCAGATGCTCGAATCCGATGAAGGCGAACACCGCGATCAGCGAGGTGCTGGCGATGCCGGTCCAGGCCATCGTATCCCGCATGGTTGGCCACATCTCGGGAAGCCGGGAGATCACCTCGCTGCCGCGGGTCATGCCCGCGATGATAATCAGGACCAGCCCGCCGACTTCAACCACCGTCATCAGGCCCGCGAAGGAGACCGAATGCACGGTCGCGACACAGGCGACGGCGCCCATTGCCAATACAACGCCGGTGATGATCCAGACGGCCGGCACCGGCACGAACACCGCGATATAGCCGGCACTGCCGGCGCTGATGGTCGCGGCCGACACGGTGGCCGTCGCCACCACCAGCAGTCCGACCGCCAGGCTGAACCAGCCGCGGTGAAACGCCGATTCGACATAGGCCGCCTCGCTGGCGCTCACCGGCATGCGCGTCCCCAACTCGGCGAAGGTCGCGGCGGTGAAGGACATCACAAGCGCCGCGCCGAGGAAGGCCAGCGGCGCATGCATGCCGCTGCGCCCGGCGGCGACACCGACCAGCACATAGATGCCGGCCCCGATGGTGACGCCAAGACCGTAAAGCACCGCATGCGTCAGAGTCAGCGACCGCATGAGATGCGGGGTATTGTCCTTGGCGTCGACAGGCTGCACCGTCACCCCGAATCCCCATATGCGTGATGTCACCGGCCCATGGCGCGGCGTCGTCTACTTGCCGGGTAGCATGCGCAGCAATGTGCGGTCGCCCGCTACCCGGTGATGCAGCAGCGCCGCCGCCGCATGCAACAGGGCGATCACCACCAGCGCATGGGCCAGCCATTCGTGAATTTCCTTGATCGTGCGCGCGAGCGCCCGATCGGCGACCCAGGGTGAGACGATCTGAAACAGGCCGAAGATCGGCAGGCTGTTGCCTCGCGCAAACTGCACGCCGATGCCGAGGAGCGGTACGGCGATCAGCAGGCCATACAGTCCCAGATGGGTCAGCCGGGATGCCAGATGCAGCCAATGCGCGACGCCGGTAGAGCTGGCAGTCTCAGTCAGGGGTGGATCAATGCCGCGCCAGCTGAGGCGCATGACGGTCAATAGACCAATCAGCAATCCAGTGCCCATATGAACCAAGAGCCCCGCCGTCTGCGCGGGCTTGCCCGGCAAATCGTCGCCGAAGATCCCGAGAAGCCAGGCGACAGCGACAAGCGCGACGGTCGCCCAATGAAACGACTGCGTTACCGCGCCGTAGCGCCTCGATGAATTGAAGATTGGCATCTGATCTGACTTACACTTCCCGCCGCGGAGACCACAGCATTACCAGCGCCAGCCGACGCGGGCGGGGCCAAGCGCTTCCAGCCGCGCTCGTTGCCTGCCGTCGAGCGATGCGTAGAATTGTTCATAGCCCGGGCGGATCAGCGACACGGCCTCGGTCAGGCCCTGCAGCCGCCGCTCCATGGTTTCGAGTTGGCCGATCGTGGTCCTGACGCCGGCATCGGCACAGGCTGCCGCGATCACCTGCCGCGCGCGCGCTGAATCGTCAGCCAGGCTCCGCAGCAATGCCGCCTGGGTTTCGGACGGCTGCAGCAGGCGCGCTACCCACCCGATTTTCCATTCGTAAAGGCCGATGGAGAGCGGCGCACAGAGGCGCTTCACCCCAACGGGGCCCATCGAGCCAAGCCCCTTGAGCGAGCCGGGAATGAGGACGGTCTGCGCATAGGACGCCGTCGAAACCAGTAGTGACGTAACAACGATCGCAAGTATGCGTCGCATATGTGACATCCTGAACTCCGTATCCGCCGGGCTTCCGACACGAGAGCGTAGCGTTAGCAAACCAACGGTCTGCTCATTTGATTCATATCAACATGCATTGGTGGCTAGTCGGCAGCCGACGCGGTAAGGTCGGCATTGCAGGGCCCGCGTGTCGAGAATGGCTGATGTACCGGATTGCGGGCCGCTGTGCCGAAACTGCATTTGAAAAGGTCATCCATGCGCGGACTTCACACTGAGAACCATCTCGTCTCGCGGATCGGTTGGCTGCGTGCCGCGGTGCTGGGTGCCAATGACGGCATCATCTCCACCGCGAGTCTGATCGTCGGGGTGGCATCGGCGAACGCGTCGCAAAGCGATGTGTTGCTGACCGGCGTGGCCGGACTGGTCGCGGGCGCGATGTCGATGGCGGCGGGTGAATATGTTTCGGTGAGTTCACAGTCGGATACGGAACACGCCGATCTCGAGCGCGAACGGCGCGAGTTGGCGACGGATCCCGACTTCGAGCGGGAAGAACTCGCTCAGGTCTATATCCAGCGCGGCGTAGAGGATGGCCTGGCCCGTGAAGTGGCGAGGCAATTGATGGTGAAGGATGCGCTCGGCGCGCATGCCCGGGACGAACTTGGAATCTCCGAGATCAGCACCGCTCGGCCGGTGCAGGCGGCGCTGGCATCGGCGGCGACCTTCACGATCGGCGCGCTGGCGCCGCTGCTTCTGGTTCTTGTCGCGCCGACGGCCTATCTGGTGCCGATGGTCTCGGCGGGAGCATTGCTGTTCCTGTGCCTGCTCGGCGCCGTCGGCGCCAAGGCGGGCGGGGCAGGGCTGCTATTGCCAACCTTGCGCGTGGCGTTCTGGGGCGCGCTGGCGATGGGACTGACCGCGGGCATCGGCGCGGTGTTTGGAAAGATCGTGTAGAGTCCTCCCGGTCATTGCGCGGAGCTCTCGCGGCGAAGCAATCCAGGCTTCCTGAAGTGCTTCGACCTGCGAACCATTGGCTCTGCCAATAGTTCGCAGGTCGCACCATGATGGGGCTGGCTTTGGCTGATCCGTCCTACAGCGTCACCACGATCTTGCCGAGATGCGCGTTGGCTTCCATGTGATCGAACGCCGCGCCGATCTCGGCGAAGGGGTAGACCTTGTCGATCGGCAGTTTCAGCGTGCCGGCTTCCACCGCCGGCCAGATATCGGCGCGAACGGCGGAAAAAATATCGCGGACTTCCTGCACCGAGCGGGTACGGAAGGTGACGCCGATATAATGGATGCGGCGCGCGGCATGGAGGTCGAAGTTGAAGTCGCCATGGGTGCCGCCGAGCCGGCCGACATTGACGATGCGGCCCAGGACTTTGGTGGCCTGCAGATTCTGGTTGGCGACGGGGCCGGAGATCTGGTCGATGATCAGATCGACGCCCTTTCCATCCGTCGCTTTCAGCACCTGATCGACCCAGCCCGGGTCCCGTGAGTCGATCGCCAGGTCGGCGCCAAACTCCTTCAGGCGGTCGCGCCGGGCCGCATCGGTGGACGAGCCGATCACGGTCCTGGCGCCCTTCAGCCGGGCGATCTGCATCGCCATCAGGCCAACGCCGGAGCTGGCGCCCTGGATCAGCACCGATTGCCCTTGCTGCAGCGCACCATTGGTCACCAGCGCATTGTGCATGGTGGTCAGTGCCACGGGCAGGGTGGCGGCCTGCTCCCAACTCATATTGGCGCTGGCGGGAAGCTGGAACACGCGACCATGATCCGCCAGCGTGTAATCGGCAAAGGCGGCGGCGCCGGAGCCCATCACCCGGTCACCAACCTTGACGCCGTTTGCGTCCGGCCCGAGCTCGGCGATCTCGCCCGCCCATTCCATCCCCAGCACGGTGCCGGCGCCACCGGCGCTGCCATGGACATGGCCCTTGGTCATGCCGAGATCGGCACGGTTCAGCCCGCAGGCGCGGACGCGGACCAGCACTTGCGTGCCGGTCGGGGTTGGTTTGGCGACGTCGGCGATGGCCGGGCCTCCGCTGCCATAGACATAGGCTTTCATCAGGATGTTCTCGTTTCCATAAAATTATTCAGCGGCCTGGCGCTGGCCGCCTGATAGCATTGATTCCAGCCGCGAGCGGATGATGGCCTCGGCATCGCGCATGATACGCGAGACCAGCTCCTCGCAGCTCGGGATGTCGTGGATCAGGCCCTGCACCTGGCCGGCCGACCAGATGCCGTCCTCGGCGTCTCCGGACGAATAGACCAACTTGCCGCGCGAACCGGCGACCAGTTCGCGGACCTGTTCGAAGGTCGCGCCCTGCTTCTCCAATGCCACCACCTGCTGGCTCACCGCATTTCGCGCCACGCGCGAGGTGTTGCGCATGGTGCGGAAGATCAGGTCGGTCTCGCGCTCGTCATTGGCGACGATGCGCTCCTTCACCTTCTGATGGATCGGGCTTTCCTTGGTGCACATGAAGCGCGTGCCCATGTTGATGCCCTCGGCGCCCAGCGCCAGCGCCGCCACCAGGCCGCGGCCATCGCCGAAACCACCGGAGGCGATCATCGGAATCGTGATCTTGTCGGCCGCGGCCGGGATCAGGATCAGGCCCGGCGTATCGTCCTCGCCGGGATGGCCCGCGCATTCAAAGCCGTCGATCGAGATGGCATCGACACCCATCCGCTCGGCCGACAGGCCGTGGCGAACGCTGGTGCATTTGTGGATCACCTTGATGCCGTGCTTCTTGAATTCGGTGACGTGTTCCTGCGGCTTGTTGCCGGCGGTCTCGACGATCTTGATGCCGCTTTCGATGATGGCCGCGCGGTACTCCGCGTAAGGCGGCGGATTGATCGAGGGCAGGATGGTCAGATTGACGCCGAACGGTCTGTCGGTGAGATCGCGGCAGCGCGCGATCTCCCGGGTCAGATCTTCCGGCGTCGGCTGGGTCAACGCGGTGATCATCCCGAGCGCGCCGGCATTGGCAACGGCGGCGACCAGCTCGGCACGACCGACCCATTGCATGCCGCCTTGCACGATCGGGTGCTCCACGCCAACGAGTTCGGTAAAACGGGTCTTGATCATGATCTCTCCCCAGATATTCCGGCGCACGGATGGCGCACGTTGTTTACTGTTGGGGAGAGGATGCCGCCGCGGCAGTCGAATGTCCATCGGGCGCACGCGTGTAAACTATGCGCGGATGGCGGTTGCCGCTGGCCGTTATTGCGGGATGCGAGCAACGCCAGTTGCGAGCAGACCCGGAATCCCGAAATGTTCATCGCCTCATGTCGAGGTTCCCCCCCACTTTAATTGGAGTGGCTGAGGTTAGCTCGCGCTGGTGCGCTCGCGCCCCGGAACGACTGTTAGGGGCTATGCCACCGCCGACTGCTGCGCTTCCACGCTGTCGTGCTCTAGCGCCGTCGAGATGTCCCGGATGCTGATCACGCCGATCAACGTGTGATCATCGATCACCGGCACGTGGCGGATATGATTTCTGTTCATCAGATGCCGGACATGTTCGAGCGTGTCGGTGGAGCGGCAGGAGATCAGTTGCTGCACCGAGATCAGGTTGGCGACCTTGAGCGCGAGCCCGGCAGCGCCATGCTCGGCGACGGCGCGCACCACGTCGCGCTCGGAAAACATGCCGACCGCGGTGTTACCCTCGGTGCGGCAGACGTCCTTGACCACGAGGGCCGAGATGTTCCCGGCGCGCAGCAATTGCGCGGCGATGGCAACCGTTTCGTTCATCCGAACCGTGGCGATGCGAGTGCTCTTGTGACGCAGGATGTCTCCGACCTTCATCGTACTCTCCCTTGAATCTGGCGGTTCAGGACCGTCTGTATCTCCATTATTGGTATACAGTATGCCAATTGTCAACGCGTTCTCTTGCGCAGCTTCCAACTGCTGCCCCCAAAATGTCAGTAAAACTTACATATTCACCCGCGAGCCTGTACCGGTCGCGCGTGTTTCAGGCATGGTCGGAGATCACTGGCATGCCAGCGCCGAAGCTGCCGGACGGCCCGGTTTCAACGGCAGGCGCCGATGCGCGCTTTTTGTGTGACTCACTGTCGCATTCATGCGGCGGATGGTCGCAAGCACTGCTTTGCGGAAACTGGTATAATATATTCCAGCATGCAAGCCGATCTTTTCGCCGGTTGCGAACGCGGCGTGACAACGCCGTGATGCCGCGGCGCAGCTGCCATTCGGGCGTCATTTTCGGCGCCCTTGAAAGGCGTGGCCAATGCCGCGGGCTATTCTTCCCGACAGGCCGACATGAAAACGCCCGACCTTTCGGCCGGGCGTTCGCTCTTGCTCTTGCTTGTGGGGTGGGTGTTCAGGCCAGTGCCCTGGCCACCACGCTCTTGCGCCATGGCTTCAGTACCAGGATCGCCAGCAGCGAGGCCAGGATGTTGGCGCCGGCCGCGATCAGGAACACGGTGTCCCAGCTGCCCGATGATTGCTGCATGTAGTTCGCGGCGGGCACCAGCAGCGCCGCGGTGCCCTTTGCCGTGTACAGCAGTCCGGCATTGGTGGTGGCAAACTTGGAGCCGAAGGTGTCGGTACAGGTGGACGGGAATAGCGAGTAGATTTCGCCCCAGGCGAAAAACACGAAGCCCGACAGCAGCACGAACCACAGCGGATCGTGGCCCCACATATACAGCGCGTAGATGCCGATGCCTTCCATGCCGAAGGCGATAAACATCGTATTCTCGCGGCCGATCATGTCGGAGATCCAGCCGAAGAACGGGCGCGTCAGTCCGTTGAGCACGCGGTCGATGGTTGCGGCGAAGGTCACCGCGGTCATCGTCACCGCCATCAGCGTCACCGGCACATTGTCGATCTTCCAGTCGGCCGCGATCGGCTTCAAATTCGCCGTCACCATCAGGCCACCGGCGCCGACGATCACGAACATGAAGTACATCAGCCAGAAGATCGGATGGCGGATCACCTCGGTCGGGGTGTAGTTGCGTCGGGTCTGGATGACGTTGGCATTCTGCGTCACCGGCGGCGTCTGACCCGCCTTCGGCGCAAACAGGAAGAACGACAGGATGATAATGATCAGGCCCTGGCCAACGCCGAAATACAGGAAGGTGGTCTGGAAGCCGGAGCCTGCGATCATGGCCTGGATCGGCGCCACGGTCAGTGCGGAGCCGGCGCCGAAGCCGGCCGCCGTAATACCGGCCGCGAGGCCGCGCTTGTCGGGAAACCACTTCAGCGCATTGCCGACGCAGGTGCCGTAGACCCCGCCGGCGCCGATGCCCGCGACGATCATGCCAAGATAGAATCCGTTGAGGGTTTCCGCCTGGGCGTTGATCGCCCAGCCGATGCCGCACAGGATGCCGCCGATCAGCACCACCAGACGCGGACCGTATTTATCGACGAACCAGCCCTCGATCGGTACCAGCCAGGTTTCGAACAGCACGAACAAGGTAAAGGCCCACTGGATCGAGGCGCGGTCCCAGCCGAATCTCTTCTGGATGTCGGGGACGAAGAACGTCCAGCCATATTGATAGTTGGCGATCATCACCATCGCGCCGACGCCGATGGCCAATTGCGTCCATCGATACGCGTCACTTACCCGCGCGGTTGTCGGCGTCGCCCCGTGCACTGCATCCGTCATATGTTTCTCCCGAGGCGCCATTCTGTTTTTGTGGCGCTCTGCTCCCAGCAGTTTGGTATATGATATGCCAGTAGACAAGGAGAATCTTGCCGTCTTGTCGCAGTAAATGCCAATGCACATACCGCCAACCGTGCCCGCAACGACAACAGAAAACGCCAGCGGTTCTAACCGCTGGCGTCGTATTGAAGCAGGCCGAGAAATCGGCGCGCGGACTATTGCGCCGCTTGTGCCCTCGCGGGTCGTAGCCGGGAAAGGCCGTTGGAGATCACCGACCAGAACAAGGCGATCAGGCCGATGATCATGATCGAACTGACCAGGGTGTTGGAAAAGAAGACGCCGAGCGAGCCCTGCGAGCCCAGCAGCGACTGCCGAAACGCCTCTTCCGCCTTGTCGCCGAGCACGATCGCCAGCACCAGGGGGGCCAGGGGATAGTTACATTTCTTCAGCGCGTAGCCGATCAGGCCAAACACCAGCATCATCACCACGTCGAAAGTGCTGTTGTGTACCGAGTAGGCGCCGATGGCGCACAGCACCAGGATCAGCGGCGCGATGATGCTGAATGGCACCCGCAGGATCGCGGCGAACAGCGGTACGCAGGTCAGCACCACGATCAGGCCGACGAGGTTGCCGAGATACATCGAGGCGATCAGGCCCCAGACGAACTCCTTTTGCTCGACGAACAGCATCGGGCCGGGTTGCAGGCCCCAGATCAGCAACCCGCCGAGCAGCACCGCCGCGGTCGGCGAACCGGGCACGCCGAGTGACAGCATCGGCAGCAGCGCGGCGGTGCCGGCGGCGTGCGCCGCGGTCTCCGGCGCGATCACGCCCTCGATTTCGCCCTTGCCGAAATTATGGCCCTGTTTCGACATGCGCTTGGCGATGCCGTAGCTCATGAAGGAGGCGGGGGTGGCACCGGCGGGCGTGATGCCCATCCAGCAGCCAATCACGCAGGAGCGCAGCGACGTCACCCAGTAACGTGGCAGCGACTTCCATGTCTTGATCACGACGCGCATGTCGATCCTGGCCTTGCCTCCCTTGAAATTGAGTCCTTCCTCCATGGTCAGGAAGATCTCGCCAAGGCCGAACAGGCCGATCACCGCGATCAGGAAGTCGAAGCCGCCGAGCAATTCCGTGGAGCCGAATGTCAGGCGCAACTGACCGGTAATGGAGTCGAGGCCGACGGCTGCCAGGGCGAAGCCGATCATCATCGCCGCGATGGTCTTGAACGGCGGCTCTTTACTCAACCCCACGAAACTGCAGAAGGCCAGGAAGTATACCGCGAATTTCTCCGCCGGCCCGAATTGTAGCGCAAAGCTCGCGACCAGCGGCGCCACCAGGGTAATCATGATGACAGCGAACAGCGCGCCGACGAAGGACGAGGTGAAGGCGGCGGTGAGGGCTTCGGCGGCCTTGCCCTGCTGCGCCATCGGGTAGCCGTCAAAGGTGGTGGCCACCGACCATGGCTCGCCGGGAATGTTGAACAGGATCGAGGTGATGGCGCCGCCGAACAGCGCGCCCCAGTAGATACAGGACAGCATGATGATCGCGGAGGTCGGCGGCATGCTGAAGGTCAGCGGCAGCAAGATGGCAACGCCGTTGGCGCCGCCCAGTCCCGGCAACACGCCGATCACCACGCCGAGCACGATGCCGAGAATCATGACCGCGATGTTGAAAGGCTGCAGCGCGACCGCGAAGCCCTGGAACAGATTGGCAATTTCTTCCATTTCGATAGTCCTCGAAAACCTGCTGACAGAAGCGACCTACGACCGCGACGAGACTACAGACCGAGCCATTCCTCGATCGGGCCCTTGGGCAGCGGGACCAGGAACCAGCGCTCAAAGACGAAATAGGTGACGATCGGCATGCCGAGGGAAATTGCCGCGATGATCGGCCACGGATATTTTCCCAGCCAGCGCATGAACCAGGCGATGAAGACCATCGATGCCAGATACAGGCCGGTGAACGGCATTGCTCCGACGTAGATGGCGGTGGGGAACACCACGCTGAAGACCTGGCGCAGCTGGTTCCATTCGGCAAACAGGGCGACGTCGGCATCGCGAATGGTATTCCACAGATTGACGGCGCTGGAGATGATGATGAAGAGCCCGACATAGAACGGGAAAAAGCCGGCGCGGGGGCCTTCGGCGCCCCAGTTGATGCCGGCCTTGATGCTGCCGTACACCACGATGGCGCCGAAGATGCCGATCACAATGGTGAATCCGGCTTCGACGGATTTGTGAGTCGGGCCGGCGTTGCGTGAATGATGCGCTGTCATAGAAGCTCCGGGTCTTGAAGCAGATGCCTGTCCGCGACTGGCGACGTAGCCAGGCGCCAGGAATTGGTCGGATGTTGAGGGCCGCGCGTCAACGGCGTCGCATCAATTGGCCTGCGCGAGGAAGCCGGCTTCCTTCATCAGCGCCTCGTGGCGCTTCTCCTCTTTCTCGACCCAGCCCGTGTAGTCAGCGCCGGTCATGAAGGTGGGGTTGAAGGCGCCGGTCTTCATCAGATCCTGCCATTCCGGCGTGGCGCGAACTTTCTTGAACAGCTCGACGTAATAGTCGATCTGGTCCTTGCTGGCCTTCGGCGACATGAAGATGCCGCGCAGCATCACATAATCGGTGTCGATGCCCTGTGACCTGCAGGTCGGGATGTCCTTCCACGCCTTGCCGTCGGCGACCGGCTCGTCATAGTTCATCTGCTTGCTATCGAACACGCAGAGTGGCCGTACCTTGCCGCCACGCCATTGGGCGACCGCTTCGATCGGATTGTTCACGGTGGAATCGACGTGGTTGCCGACGAGTTGCACCGCGACTTCGCCGCCGCCCTTGTAGGGAATATAGGTGAACTTGGTGCCGACGGCTTTTTCGATCGCGACCGTGATGATCTGGTCTTCCTGCTTGGAGCCGGTGCCGCCCATCTTGATCGAGCCGGCGGGGGCGGCCTTCACGGCGGCGATGTATTCCTTGACGTCCTTGTAGGGCTTGTCGGCATTGACCCAGAGCACGAACTCGTCGAGCGCCAGCATCGCAACCGGGGTGAGATCCTTCCAGTTGAAGGGAATTCCCGTGGCGAGTGGCGTCGTGAACAGGTTCGACAGGGTGATGATGATCTTGTGCGGATTGTTATTGGCGGTCTTGACGTCGAGGAAGCCTTCGCCGCCGGCGCCACCGGACTTGTTGATGACCACCAGCGGCTGCTTCATCAGATTATGCTTGGTGACGATGCCCTGGATGGTACGCGCCATCTGGTCGGCGCCGCCGCCGGTGCCGGCAGGGACGATGAATTCCACCGGGCGCACCGGCTCCCAGGCCGCGAGGGCCGGACCGGTCATCGCCGCGAGACAGGACGCCACCGCGCCAATTGCGAGACAAGAGGCTGAACGTTTCATGTTTCTCTCCCATTCGTGTGATCGCGTCGATCGTGCGTCGACTTTCAATCGTCGTTGGCGTGGCGGAACGTTCCTTCAGATTTTGAGAATGCGGCCGCGAACCGCCGCGCGCGAGGAGGCCGCGGGACGCGATACCGAACGGATCAGTTGTTCGGACAATCGGCAATATGTCAGACTGGATGCTTGCATCACGGCACATGCGGCGGCAGTCCCCCGAAGGGTTTGCCGGCCATCATCCTCCCCGGGCGTGCTTTCAATTTAAACGTGAAGCACTACCTCATTGTCACTTTGGTATGCGATATGCCAGCACGCAAGCAGTTAGAGCGGTTAAAGGACGGGACGGCTAAAATGTCGCAGCGCGCGC
>NZ_JANXTC010000263.1:0-3194 GCF_025356345.1 Tardiphaga sp. | reverse complement strand
TGCGCGTCGCCCAGCATGGCGACGAGGGCGCCAGCCATGCCGTCACTTATTACGCGGTGGTCGAAACCTCCGCGCAAAAACTGGCCTGGGTGTCGCTGAAGCCGGTGACCGGGCGCACCCATCAGCTGCGCGCGCATATGGCGCATATCGACCACGCCATCGTTGGCGACCCGAAATATTTCAACAAGGAAAACTGGCAGTTGCCGGGCGGCATCCAGAAGAAGCTGCATCTGCTGGCGCGTCGCATCGTGATCCCGCATCCGCGTGGTGGCGTGATCGATGCCACCGCGCCGCTGCCGCCGCACATGCTGCAGTCGTGGAACCTGCTCGGGCTCGAGGCTGACCGCTTCGACCCGATCGAGAACGCGCCTGAAGACTAGGGGCGGGCGGGCGATGACCGGGCGCGCTGCAGTGGTGGCCTCGCCGGATTTCGACGCCGGATTCCGCGCGCGGCTGCACGATCTGTTCGTGTGGCGGCGCGATATCCGGCGCTTTCGAACCGATGCGCTGCCGGACGGCATGCTGGAACGGCTGATCGAGGTGGCCTGTCTGGCGCCCTCGGTGGGGCTGAGCCAGCCATGGCGCTTCGTCATCGTCGATGATCCCGCGCGCCGCGCCGCCGTGCTGGAGAATTTTACCGCCTGCAATGCCGAGGCGCTGGGCGCCTATTCGGGCGAACAGGCCGAGCGCTACGCCACGCTGAAACTGGCCGGGCTGCGCGAGGCCCCGTGCCACCTCGCGGTATTTTCCGACCACGCCACCGACATCGGCCATGGCCTCGGCCGTCGCACGATGCCGGAAATGGCCGATTATTCGGTGGTCGCGGCGATCTCGACGCTGTGGCTGGCGGCGCGCGCCGAAGGCATCGGCGTCGGCTGGGTCTCGATCCTCGAGCCGGCTGGAATCACGGCCGCGCTCGATGTGCCCGCCGGCTGGCGGCTGATCGGCTATTTCTGCCTCGGCTATCCCTCGCTCGATTCGGACAGTCCGGAACTGGAGCGCGCCGGCTGGGAAGTGCGGCAGCGACTGGGCGATCACATTGTCCGGCGATGACCCGATGGGGCTTGAGATCGCGTGCGATCACAACGACATCAAGTCGGTGTTCAAACCAGTCTCACAGCTTCCCGCCATCCTTGCGCTCGTCGTTCTGCTCACGGCAACGGCGGCCGTCGCGCAGACCCTCCTGCCGCCCGGTGGTGCCATCCTGACGCCACCACCGCCCCCCGCGCCGCCGCCGCCCAGCATGGCGATTCCGGTGGTGCCGAGACTCGACGCCATGCCGACGCAGCCGAATGTGCCGGCACGGCGTTCATTCGGCGACCGCATCACCGACTGCCTGGCGGATGGCGCGGCGGCCGGTCTCGACTCCGGCAATCGTGCCGCCTATTCGCGCGCCTGCGCCAACCGCTGATGGCCTTTGCCTGACCTAGCCCTTGGGCTAGGTTGCGGCCGATCAACAGGACGAAAATGCGCGATGCGTGAATTGTTTGACGAAGTCTACGGGCAGGGCGGCTTCGATCCGGAAGAGGCGGTGCGCAAGTCCATGCGCGGGCCGCGGCGCAAGCGATTCTATACGCGCGCCGGCTTTGCCGAGGCCGGCGACGGTTTCGCCATCACGCTCGATGACAAAATGGTGCGTACGCCGTCGCGTCAGTCTCTGACCGTTCCCGCGCGCGCCATCGCCGAGGCGGTCGTGGCCGAATGGGAGGCGCAGCAGGATTTCATCAACCCGATGACCATGCCGCTGACGCGTCTCGCCAACAGCGTGATCGACGCCGTCGGCGACAATGCGCAGGCGGTGGCCGACGACATCGGCAAATATTTCGGGACCGATTTGTTGTTCTACCGCGCCGGCCATCCGGAGCCGCTGGTGGCGCGCGAAGCCGAGGCCTGGGATCCCATCTTGTTCTGGGCCGCGGATAATTTTGGCGCGCATTTCATCCTCGCCGAAGGCATCATCCATGTGGCGCAGCCGGAGGCGGCGCTGGCGGCCGCGCGGGCGACCTTGCCGCGCGATCCCTGGACGCTGGCGGCGCTGCATCTGGTGACCACGATCACCGGCTCGGCACTGCTGGCGGTGGCGCTGCTGCGCGGCCATCTCGACGCCGATCAGGTCTGGGCCGCGGCCCATGTCGACGAGGACTGGAACATCGAGCATTGGGGTATCGACGAGGAAGTGGCGGTTCGACGCGCCGCCAAGCTGGTCGATTACCGCGCCGCCGCGAGCGTGCTGAAGGCGCTCGTGCCGGTCGGTTAAGAACAAGTTAACGCCGCGCCGCTAGGCTTGCCGGATCATTGTCCGGTGATCTCAACATGCCGATGGCCATCAATCCGATCCTGCCGGTGCTCGCGGCGCGAGGCGTCGCCGGCGATGTCCCGTTCCAGCCGGGCAGTGTGATCGCCGCGCGCGTGCTGAAAATCCTGCCGGACAATCAGGTGCGGATCTCGGTCGGCGGGCAGGCGATCGACGTGCAGTCGCAGGTCCCGCTGCAGGCCGGTCAGACGCTGCAGCTCGCGGTGTCGCAGACCTCCGACGGGGTTCGGCTGGCGTTGCTGACGCCGCAAGGCGCCGCGCTGTCCGCAGCCGGCACCGCTTTGCCGGATCTGGCAAGTCTGGTGCCGGATGCGCCGCTCAGCCTGGCGACGGCATTGCCGACATCGAATGTGTTGACGCCGCAGGAAACCGTCGCGGTCTCGACCGCCGCGCAGATCGCGGCCACGCAGCAGGCCGGTCTGTCGACGCTGTTCGCCAATCTTGGCGCCGCGGCCGCGCTCGATAATCTGCCGCCCAAACTGCAGCAGGCGGTGGCGCAATTGCTGGCGCGGCGGCCACCGCTCGATGCGCAGCTCACCGGGGGGGAGATCAAAAGCGCGTTCCAGAATTCCGGCCTGTTTCTCGAAGCCGCGCTGGCCGCGGGAAAGCTGCCGGCGCCGGGCGCCATGCCGGACATGAAAGCGGCGCTGATCGTGCTGCGCCAGGTGCTGACCGCATCGCTTCCGGCGACGCCCGCGACGGCCGGTGATGCGCAGCCGGTGCCGGTTCAGGTCGGCGCGCAGCCGGTCGTGGTGGCCAGCCTGCCAGCCGGAACGACGCCTGCACTCGTACCCTCCGCGATGCCGCAATTGCTGGCGCAGGACGATCTGTTGCAACAGGCCGGGCTGTTCGCCGTGGAAGATTTCGTCGACTTCAGCAG
>NZ_JANXTC010000213.1:0-8179 GCF_025356345.1 Tardiphaga sp. | reverse complement strand
ACCCGCAGCGTGAGCCTGCAAGGCGTCGATGGCGAGGATATTGTGCAGGATATCCTGCTGTCGCTGCATTCAGTGCGGGCGTCCTATGATCCGGCGCGGCCGTTCGTACCATGGTTGATGGCTATTGTCCGTAACCGCATGGCCGATGCGTCGCGGCGTTATGCACGGCGTGCCGAAAATGAGGTCAATACCGGTGAATCGCCTGAAACCTTTTCGTTAGTTGAAACGAAGGATGTTCACGGCGAGTTGATCGATGAGGAAGCCGTGGCTCGTGCCATCGGTGCGCTGCCGGCGGGACAGCGCGCGGCGGTCGAGATGCTCAAGATCCGCGGATTGTCACTGCGTGAAGCTGCGGCTGCCAGCGGGCTCAGCATCGCCGCGCTGAAAACCGCGGTTCATCGCGCGGTCCATTCGCTGCGCAAGACGTTGAGAGAGAAGATCTGACGATGGACACCGATCAAATTATCGTGCGTTTGGCGCGGGATGCGCCACCCGTGCGCCGGCTAGCGCGGCCGATGATGCGGGCGGCGCTGTGGATGGCGCTCGCGCTCGGCTCCGCGGGCGTCTTGGTCTGGGCGGTGTCGCCGCGTCCGGACCTCGGCGCGAAGATGATCGACTTACGGTACGTCGTCGAGCAGATCGCCGCGCTGTTGACCGCGGCAACAGCCGCCTTCGCGGCCTTCACCACCACGGTACCCGGCCAGCCCCGTGGCTGGATAGCGCTGCCGGCCGTTCCGCTCGCGATATGGTTGGGCAGTATCGGGCTGGGCTGCCTCTCGGATTTGTTGCGGGCAGGCTCCGGCTTCCAATCCGACTGGATGTGCTTTCCGGCCATTATGATGATTGGCGCGGTGCCGGCCGTTGCAATGGTGGTGATGCTGCGGGCTGGCGCGCCACTTTTGCCGCGAACCAGCATTGCGCTCGGCGGACTAGCCGCCGCGGCGCTGGGTGATTTCGGGCTGCGGCTGTTCCACACGGCCGACGGTGGCCTGATGGTGCTTGTCTGGCAAATCGGCAGTGTCTTTATACTCACCGCGATCGCCGGTCGTGCCGGGTCGTATATGATGCGCTGGCAACACCTCAAGGGACTGTCGCGCTGACTGATTTCAAGCCCTGGCGTCTCCGCGCGAAGCTTGGGCTCCGTCGCCGGGGCGGAGGTTCAGCCAGTCACAACTCACCAGTACAGGCGGAACCGCCGGTGATGGTGTCGCCGATGCGGATGCCACGGACGGTAGCGGCAGATTTTTCGCGGGCCGTAATAGGTCATCACGATCCGGCAGTAACGCCGTGGATGATAATAGCGCGGACCATAATAATAGGGCTGCGCGTAGCCGTAATAGCGTGGCCGAAAGTGATGCCGGCGATAGCCGTAATAGGCCGGTGCCGCGAAATGGCGCCGCGCCAGCACCGCGCCGCCATAGCGATATCCGCCGCCGTGAAACGCCGGTCCGCGCTGAAATCCACCACCGCGAAACACTGGAGCGGCGGCCCTGAAGCCACCGCCACCTCCGCCACGGAAGGCTGGTGCCGCGCCTCGGAACCCGCCGCCTCCGCCGCCGTGAAAGGCGTGTCCGCCTCCGCCACCACCGCGAAATCCGCCACCACCACCGCCGCCGCGGTGTCCACCATGTTGCACCTGCGTGATCAGCGCGCCGCCGAGCTGCTTGCTCGCCGCCGCATTGCCCGGGCCGATCAATGACGTCGCGCGCGCAGGCAGCATGGCCGACAGCATCACGGCCGTGGCAACGCCGAGCGCGCGGAGCAGACCGTGGCGGAGACCTGAAACTTCTCTCATGCAACATCCTCCCTGACCATGCCGGACACGGGACAGCCGTGGCGAAGCAATGAACCGCGGTGCCGGATGTCACCCGTGTTGCCTGCGCCTGGGAAAATTATGGCGGCCGATCTGAATGCGTCATGAATGACGACCCGATTGGCGGTCCGGGCCACAAACAAAAACAGGCGCCCGAGGGCGCCTGTTGTCCGCCGCACGATGCGGCTACTGATTACCAGCGGTTGCCGAAGCCAAAGCCGATGCTGAGCGGCCCGCCGAAGCCGGAACCATGTCCGAAGTTATGTCCGAAGCCTGAACCGAATCCATGGCGACCGTAACTGCCGTAGGAACGATGCCCGCCATAGCTACCGAACGAACCGCCGAAATTCGAACCGCCATAATAGGACGGCCGATAACCACCGCCGTAACCTCCACCATAGCCGCCGCCGTAATAGGACGGCTGATACCCACCGCCATAGCCGCCGGCGTAGCCGTAACCTCCGCCATAGCCTCCCTGGCGATAGCCGTACCTATAGCCGGAATAGGCGGGACGCAGATAATACGACCGATAATTATGGCCGTAGCCTCGCGAATGCATGCCATGGTGCCGGCGCATGTGATGTCGTTGCGAGCGATGATGATGACGGCGTTGCGCGCTGAGGTCGGTCGCCGTCGCGGCCTTCTGCGACGTCGCCTTTTGCGATGGCTGCGCGGCGGTGGCGGGCGCGGTTGTGAACGCGGCGCCGAGTGAAACAGTAGCGGCCACCATGGCCGCGCCAATCCAGACTTTCATGAAATGTCCTTGTGCGTGATGTCGATCATCGAACTAATGCACGGATGCCACGCGATTTCCCGCGACAGAGCGACGCGGCGATGCCCGCTTTACGCAAACAGGCCCGCCTGAGCGGGCCCGGGTGACAAGAACACTTCATCGTGACGTGATTACCAGAAGTGGCGACGGTGCCAGTGACGGCGATGATGGTAGCCGTGATGGCGGTGCCAACCATAGTGGCGACGCCAGCCGTGATGGCGGCCATGCCAGCGCACTTCCGTGGCGCCGGTCGCCGTCTCGCGTTGCACCGCCGCGGCGATCGCTGGATTGACCAGCGACATGGCGCTGGCGCGTTCAGGCGGTGCTGTTGCTAGCAGTAGCCCGGCCACCGCGGCCAGTCCCAGAACCGTGTTCATGCTCATCTGCCTTCTCCATGAATCTGACACCATCATGCCAATGTCGCGCGGCAACGCAGGGCGATTGGCATCGCGCAAAGGCTAGCGGCGACGGCGTGAATGCGAAATGAATGTTGCGACGCGGATGCCATGGGTTTTGCCACGCGTAAAAAAAACAGGCCCGCGTGAGCGGGCCTGTTTGCGACGGAGAGCGTGCCTGGCTTAACGGCGATGACGACCATGGCCGCGGTGACCGCCATAGCCGCGATGACGCTGTGAAAAATGCGGACGGCGCCATCCGCCGTGACGACGGAAGCCATGATGCGGACGGAAGTGACCGCGATGACCGCGAAAGCCGCGCTGGTTGCGATACTGTACTTCAGTCGTCACGACAGCCGCGGCACCGCCCTGGACAGCCGCGGCGATGCCGGGGTTGTTCAGCGACATCGCGCTCGCGCGCTGGTTCGGCGCCGCGACGAACAGCAATCCCGCAATCGCGGCAAGGCCGAGAATCTTCTTGATGTTCATGAGGTGGTTCCTGGTTCGGCACCGCGGTGGTGCCGCGCGGCGTGGGCATCGCCGCGCTTGATAGGACGCTAGGTCCACCGAGGTGAACGCGCCGTGAATGATTGGGTGCCACGCGAAAGCCAGACATTGTGTCGCGGGCAATGATGTTGCGTCGCAACTTTCAAAACTCCTGCCGTTGCCGCCCGGAGCTCTGGCGACAACAAGGAGATGACCATGAATCGGATGTCGCACGCCGCCGCGGCTTTCGCAGCCACATGCTCGTTCGCCGGAGTTGCCTCGGCCTCGCAGGGCCCGGGTGTGCGGCCGGGCACCGCCGGAGCGACGATTCAGCTGGCGATGGCGATCATCGTATTCGGCGGTTCCGCATTGCTGGTCGGCATCGCACTGATCGGTGCCATCCGCCGAGCGTCGGCTCAGCCGCGGCGCCAGTAGCAGTTCATCCGCGGAACGATGACGGTACCGCTCGGGCGGAATTCCTGCACCAGATTGGCGGTGCATTCGCGCACCGCATTGGGGCCGGGATTGTAGCTCGGATGCACACCACGCTCGTCGTCATTGCGATAGATGCGCACTCGGGCGCGGGGACGTCGGCTTTGCGCCGAAACGTCGGAATCGCTTCGGACCTGGGGTGCACGCGATGGGGTCTGCGCCTGCGCGGTACCGGCCACCGGCAAGGCTGCCATTGCCGCCGCCAATCCAATTGCCGCCATCGTGATCCGCATCATACGCCCCAGAACCTGACTTCCCGAGGCGGCAACGTCTCCGATTGGTGCCCGGCCGTCAACCGCCACGGCCTCCGGCTTTGCCCAATCCCGCGCAATTCGCTACACCGTTGCCATGTGGCCATCCCTGAAAGCTCCCGACCTCGCCGACATGGAAACCATGGCGCACGACATGTTCGCGCGCCTGCCGGACGGATTTCGCCAGCTCTGCGAGGGCATCATCATCAGGGTCGATGATTTCCCGACCGACGAGGTGCTGGAGGAGATGCAGGCGGAGACCGAATTCGACCTGCTTGGCCTGTTCCAGGGCGTCGGTCTGCCATTCCAGAGCCAGAACAATACAGGCCAGCTGCCCAACATGATCTGGCTGTATCGCCGCCCGATGCTGGATTACTGGGCCGAGCACGACGAAACCCTCGGCCACATCGTCCGCCACGTGCTGATTCACGAGATAGGCCACCATTTCGGGCTGTCGGACGACGATATGGAGGCGATTGAGGCCCAGATTGACGATGTCCACGAGGTTGAGGCGTAGCCTGGCGCAAATGACGCTTGGACGTCGCGTCCGATCCGGCTAAAAAGCGGCCTCAACCGGGAACAGCATTATGGACAAGTTCACCACGCTGGAAGGCGTCGCAGCGCCGCTGAAGATCATCAATGTCGATACCGACATGATTATCCCGAAGCAATACCTCAAGACCATCAAGCGCACCGGGCTCGGCAAGGGCCTGTTCGCCGAGGCGCGCTACCTCGACGATGGCCGCGAGAACCCGGATTTCGTGCTCAACAAGCCAGCCTATCGCAACGCCAAGATCATGGTTGCCGGCGACAATTTCGGTTGCGGCTCGAGCCGCGAACACGCGCCCTGGGCGCTGCTCGATTTCGGCATCCGCTGCGTGATCTCGACATCGTTCGGCGATATTTTTTACAATAACTGCTTCAAGAACGGCGTGCTGCCGATCCGGGTCTCGCAGGAGACGCTCGACCATCTGTTCGACGACGCCGAGCGCGGCGCCAATGCCACGGTGTCGATCGACCTCGAGAAGCAGGAAATCCGCGGCCCCGATGGCGGCGTGGTGAAGTTCGAGATCGACGCGTTCCGCAAGCACTGCATGATCAATGGTCTCGACGACATCGGTCTGACCAAGGAGAAGCAGACCTCGATCGACAGCTACGAGGAAAAGGCCAAGACCGCGCGCGCCTGGGCGTGACGCCTTACTCGCAGCCGTCATTGCGAGGAGCGAAGCGACGCGGCAATCCAGAAAGCCGCAAACCACACAAGGCTGGATTGCTTCGTCGCAAGAGCTCCTCGCAACGACGACTACTGCTGTGATTCCTGACGTCGTCACCTTCTGGGACGGGCCGCTCGATGCGCTCCGGATGTTGTGCCTGCGCTCGCAGGTCGCCGCCGGCCATCGCGTCACGCTGTACAGCTTTGCCCCGCTCGGCGGTCTGCCGGACGGTGTCGTAAATGCCGATGCCGAGACCGTGCTGCCGCGGTCCTTTGCCGAGCGGCTGCGACCATCCGGTCCCGGCGGCAGCTGGCGCGACTGGACCACGCTGCAGTTCAGCGACTTTTTCCGGATGCGGCTGATGGCCCTGAACGCAGGGCTGTGGCTCGACGCCGACGTGCTGTTGTTCAAGGCCATCGAGATCGATCCGGCCAAACCCTATTTCGCCTGGGAGAAGAAACGTCAGCTCGGCAATTCGGTGCTGTATCTGCCGCCCGGCGATCCAGTCATTGCCGCCTTCGACGCCTTGATGCGGCAGGAAGAGCTGACGCCGGACTGGCTGGCGTGGCGGCACCGGATGATTTTTGCCTGGCGCAAATGGCGCGGCGGCTCAACCCGGCTGAGCGATATCCGCGTCGCGATCTTTGGCCCTGCGTCGCTGACGGCGCTGGCTCGCCGCTTCGGCTACGCCAGATATGCACTGCCGCGGCGCGCCTATTACGCAATTCACGCCGAGCCCAAACGGTTCTTCGAGCCGTGGGATTTTTCGGCTCTGGTGGCCGATCCCGAAATTCTGGGCTTCCACATCTCGCCGAAGGGGCGCGGCAAGGAGCAGCCGATTCCGGGCAGTTTCTATGCGTGGGCGACGGAGCGGATGAGCATGCCCGTGATTCCGGGTTCGCGTCCGGCGAGAGCCGGCCGCGCCCCGGAATGACGCCTCACCCCATCGTTGCGATCGCGTCCGAAATGGCGATCGTCCGCTTGGCCATTTCAGCGTGCAGGCGTTCGACCATCTTGCCGTCGAGTTGGATCGCGCCGCGCTTGGCGTTTTCCGGCAGCTCAAAGGCCGCGATAATTTTTCGCGCCTGCGCCACTTCCGCGGCGGGCGGCGTGAAGATCTCGTTGCAGGCGTCGATCTGACCGGGGTGGATCAGGGTCTTGCCGTCGAAGCCGATGTCGCGGCCTTGCGTCGCTTCCTCGGCAAAGCCGACCGGGTCGCTGATGCCGCTATAGGGGCCGTCGAGAATTTCCAGCCCGTGCAGCCGGGTAGCGAGCACGCAGTTGATGATCATCGGCAGCATCGCGGCGCGGCCGGGCATCATGCGGATCCGGGTCTCGCGCGCGATATCATTCGGGCCGAACACGAAACCGGCCAGCCGCATCTCGGCATCGCGCGACGCCGCCGCGAGTTCCTCGCAATGCAGGATGGCGCGCGAAGTCTCGATCATCGCCCATACCCGGATCGACATGTCGGCATTGATGTCGCTGAGCCGATCGGCAATCGCCGCGAGGTCCTCGACGCTGGAAATTTTCGGCACCAGGATGCCATCGGGCTTGGCCTTGCCGGCCATGGTGACGTCGTCGATCCACCATGGCGAATCCAGCGCGTTGATGCGGATGATCACCTCGCGCTTGCCGAACCCGCCGGCCGCCAGGGTCTGCGCGATCGCATCGCGGGCGCTGGCCTTCGCGTCCGGCGCCACGGCGTCCTCAAGGTCCAGAATGATTCCGTCGGCGGGCAGGCCGCGGGCCTTCTCCAATGCGCGCGGGTTGGAGCCCGGCATAAACAGCATACTGCGGCGCGGACGGATCATGATGTCTTCCCTGTCATCTCGGCGATTTGTTTTTCAGGCATTCGCGATAACATCTCGGACCCACGCCCGAAAGCCTTGTTCACGGCGGCGTCCTATGGTTAGCCGGGACAACCAAAGGGCCTTCCATGACCGCGTTTCCATCCCAACTGATTTCCGGCTACCAGACGTTCACCTCGCAGCGGCTGCCGACCGAGCAGTCGCGTTTCCGCGAATTGTCCGAGCGCGGCCAGTCGCCGGCCGTGATGGTGATCGGCTGCTGCGATTCCCGGGTGTCGCCGGAAGTCATCTTCGATTCCAGTCCCGGCGAATTATTCGTGGTGCGCAACATCGCCAATCTGGTGCCGGTGTATCAGCCCGACGGCGGCGCCCACGGCGTCTCGGCGGCGCTGGAATATGCGGTACAGGTGCTGAAGGTGAAACACATCGTGGTGCTGGGCCATGCGCAATGTGGCGGCATCCGCGCCTTTGTCGATAATGCCGCGCCGCTGTCGCCCGGCGATTTCATCGGTCGCTGGATGTCGATGTTCATCAAACCCGGCGAGAAGGTCGAGATCCGCGACCACGAGACCATGATCGACTTTGCGACACGAATCGAAAAGGCGGCGGTGTTCCGCAGCCTGGAAAACCTGATGACGTTTCCATTCGTTCGGGCGGCGGTGGAGCACGGCGCGCTCGAACTGCACGGCGCCTATTTCGGCGTCGCGGTGGGCTCGCTGTCGGTGCTGGATCAGGCGGCGAAGGAATTCGTGCCGGTGACGGCCAGCGGTCTGGCGTAAGGCCTGTCCACGTCATTGCGAGTCTGGCGCCGGCCTTTCGGCCGATCCTGAGATATGAAATGTCGGACTCGTGTCCCGGCTCCGCGGCGCATGACGCCTGCTGCGGAGGCGCATGGCGCCGCGTCCGGGACAAGTTTCTTCCGAGGAGCCAACGGGCCCGGCTTCG
>NZ_JANXTC010000191.1:0-4685 GCF_025356345.1 Tardiphaga sp. | reverse complement strand
GGAAGCCTGCCGCAGCCTTCCTGCATCTCGCACGCACCATCTGCCGCCGTGCCGAACGAATGGTGGTTGAGCTGGCATCCCAGCCGGACGAGCCGGTCAATGGCGAGGCCGTGCAGTACCTGAACCGGCTCTCGGATTTCCTGTTCGTGGCCAGCCGCACGGTCAATGACAACGGCGCCGGCGACGTGCTCTGGGTGCCGGGGCAAAATCGCTAAGTTGCGGAATACGTATACGTTCCTCGATTTTGGACACTCCCGCGTTGACCGGGATTGGCCGGACCTTTAGGTTCCGCCGCCACAGATCAATCCAAGCTAAAAGACGAAAGGGAACCGATGAAGGTTCTGGTGCCGGTCAAGCGGGTAGTCGACTACAACGTCAAGGTTCGCGTGAAAAGCGACGGAACCGGGGTTGAACTCGCCAACGTCAAAATGTCGATGAATCCGTTCGACGAAATCGCGGTCGAGGAAGCCCTGCGCCTGAAAGAGGCCGGCAAGGCGACCGAGGTGGTGGTGGTGTCGATCGGGCCGGCGCAGGCTTCCGAAACCATCCGCACCGGCCTCGCCATGGGCGCCGATCGCGGCATCCTGGTAAAGGTCGACGGCGCGGTCGAGCCGCTGGCGGTCGCCAAGATCCTCAAGGCCATCGTCGATGAGGAGCAACCCGGTCTGGTGATCCTCGGCAAGCAGGCGATTGACGACGATTCCAACCAGACCGGCCAGATGCTGGCCGCCTTGCTCGGCTGGTCGCAGGCGACCTTCGCGTCCAAGCTGGAAGTCGACGGTGCCGATTTCATCGTGTCGCGTGAAGTCGATGGCGGCTCACAGACCGTGAAACTGAAGGGCCCGGCGATCGTAACCACCGACCTTCGGTTAAACGAGCCGCGCTACGCCAGCCTGCCCAACATCATGAAGGCGAAGAAAAAGCCGATCGGCGAGAAGACCGCCGAAGGCTACGGTGTCGATCTCACGCCGCATCTCGAGATCATCAAGACTACCGAGCCGGAAGGCCGCAAGGCTGGCGTCAAGGTCAAGGACGTCGCCGAACTGATCGAGAAACTCAAGACCGAAGCCGGAGTGATCTGATGACCACACTTCTCATTGCGGAACATGAGCACGACATTCTCAAGGATTCGACCAATAAGGCGCTGACCGCCGCCATCGCGCTGGGTGCCGAGGTTCATGTCCTCGTCGCCGGCGGCGGCGAAGGCACCAAGGCCGCGGCCGACAAGGCGGCCAAGCTCGCCGGCGTCACAAAGGTACTGCTGGCCGACGACGCGCTCTATGCCCACGATCTGGCCGAGCCCTTGGCCGCGCTGATCGTGTCGCTGGCGCCGGGCTACGACGCCTTCTTGGCACCGGCCACCTCGCGTTTCAAGAATGTGATGCCGCGCGTCGCCGCTCTGCTCGACGTGATGCAGGTCTCGGAGATCACCAAGGTGATCGCCCCCGACACCTTCGAACGCCCGATCTATGCCGGTAACGCGATCCAGACCGTCAAATCGAAAGACGCCAAGAAGGTCATCACCGTGCGCACCTCGACCTTCGCGGCCGCGGCCGGTGAGGGCGGCAGCGCATCGATCGAGTCCGCCACCGCGGCCGCCGATCCCGCCCTGTCCAGCTTCGTCGGCGAGGAAGTCGCCAAGAGCGACCGTCCGGAGCTGACCTCGGCGAAGATCATCGTCTCCGGTGGCCGTGCCATGCAGAGCCGCGAGAACTTCACCAAATATATCGAGCCGCTCGCCGACAAGCTCGGCGCCGGCGTCGGCGCCTCGCGCGCCGCGGTGGATGCCGGCTATGCGCCCAACGACTGGCAGGTCGGACAGACCGGCAAGGTGGTGGCCCCCGAGCTGTATATCGCAATCGGTATTTCCGGCGCGATCCAGCATCTCGCCGGCATGAAGGATTCCAAGGTGATCGTGGCGATCAACAAGGACGAGGACGCCCCGATCTTCCAGGTCGCTGATTACGGACTGGTGGCCGATCTCTACCAGGCGGTGCCGGAATTGACCGAAGCGCTGGGCAAATAACCGCGGCAAAACAGCCACGCTAAGGTTGATTTGAAACATCGGCCGGGGATCTGCGGACTCCGGCCGATGGGTGTGACAGAACAAGGCGCGGTCGCGATCGGCGGTCGTCCCCCGGTGAGATGACAAGATGGCAGACATGATCAAGAAAGTCGGTGTGATCGGCTCCGGCCAGATGGGTAACGGCATCGCTCATGTCGCCGCGCTGGGCGGCTTCGACGTGGTGCTGAACGACGTCTCGGCCGAGCGACTGAAATCGGCGATGGCCACCATCAACGGCAATTTGTCGCGGCAGGTTTCCAAAAAAATCATCACCGAAGGCGCCCGCCAGGCCGCGCTCGACAAGATCGTGTCGTCGGACTCGATGGACGGGTTGGCCGATTGCGACCTCGTCATCGAGACCGCGGTCGAGAAGGAAGAGATCAAGCGCAAGATCTTTCACGATCTCTGCGCGGTGCTGAAGCCGGAAGCGATCATCGCCTCGAACACGTCGTCGATCTCGATTACTCGGCTGGCGGCCTCCACCGACCGTCCGGAAAAATTCATCGGCATTCACTTCATGAATCCGGTGCCGCTGATGGAATTGGTCGAGCTGATCCGCGGCATCGCCACCGACGATGCCACCTTCGAAGCCTCCAAGGAATTCGTCAGCAAGCTCGGCAAGCAGATCGCCGTGTCCGAGGATTTTCCGGCCTTCATCGTCAACCGCATCCTGCTGCCGATGATCAACGAGGCGATCTACACGTTGTATGAAGGCGTCGGCAACGTCGAGGCGATCGACGCCGCCATGAAGCTCGGCGCGCATCACCCGATGGGCCCGCTCGAACTGGCCGATTTCATCGGGCTCGATACCTGTCTGTCGATCATGCAGGTGCTGCATGAGGGTCTCGCCGATTCCAAGTACCGGCCGTGCCCGCTGCTGGTGAAGTATGTCGAAGCCGGCTGGCTCGGCCGCAAGACCCAGCGCGGCTTCTACGACTACCGTGGCGAGAAGCCGGTCCCGACAAGGTAGCTTGTAGACTTGCAGGGTGGGCAAAGGCGCCGTTGCGCCATGCCTACGCGTTCCGGCACGGTGTCAAATGTGGGCACGCCCCGCCGCGCTCCGCGCATCGGGGCTTTGCCCAGCCTACACATTCTTCCTCCTACACACACATCCGCACCAGACGCGTCACCGCCGGCACCAGGCTGACGATCGTTGCGACGCCGATGCCCAGCCCGATGAGATGCGCGGCCAGCAGGATGCGGATTGTCATGGTCACCCCCGCACATACTGGGCTTCGCCCAGGCCGAACGACCAGTTTTCCGGCAGCACCTCGACCAGGTTGATGAAGACATCCTCCGGCCGCAGCCCGGGGCTTTCGGCCAGCACTTCGACGATGCGCCGGTACAGTGCCTGCTTCTTCTCTCGCGGCCGGGTGTTGCTGACGGTGAGCTGGATGATGATGAAATCGTCACTGCGATCGATGCCGAGATAGCTGCGGTCGAAGATGAAATCGTCGCCGTCGTGCTCGGTGATTGTCACAAACCGGTCCTTGTCCGGGACGTCAAACGTATCGCGCAGCGCCTGGTAGACGCCTTCTGCGATCGCCTGGCGGTAGGCGGGCGGTCTGCCCCTTTTCAGTGAAATGCGAACCAGCGGCATGGTGATGTCCTGTTGTTGATCGATGCAGGAACATTAGCTCGCCCTTGATCATTGGAAAATGGTATGAAATAATATTTCAATGATGTCATATTGCAATGGTTTCCGATGAAAACGCTGGATGTCGAAGCCGTGCAGGCCTTCGTGCTGGTGGCCGATCTGGCCAGTTTCACCCGCGCGGCCGAGGCGATGGGCAGCACCCAGTCGGCGGTCAGTCTGAAGATCAAGCGGCTGGAAAGCGGACTTGGGCGGCGGCTGCTGGAGCGCACGCCGCGGCTGGTGCGGCTGTCGGCGGAGGGGACGGCGTTCCTGGCGTCGGCGCGCCATCTCGTCGCGGCGCACCAGATGGCGATCGGATCCTTTGCCGTTGAAAGGCGACGTCTGGTGGTCGGCATCAGCCATCATCTCGTTGGCGCCGATCTGGCTCAGGTGTTGAAGCGCTTGAGCGCCGCCGATCCTGCTCTGGTGATGGAATTGCGCATCGATACCTCGCGGCTGATGCTCGAGGCCTATGATGCCGGCGCGCTCGACGCCGCCATCGTACTCCGCCACGACGTCCGCCGCCGCGACGGCGAGGTGCTGCTCGAGGAGCAGTTCGGCTGGATGGCCGCGCCGGATTTCAACTGTCCGCCCGGCGAGCCGTTGCGGCTGGCGACCCAGGCCGAGCCCTGCAATGTGCGCGGCATGGCCGTCGGCGCGCTTGATGCGGCCGGTATTCCCTGGACCGAGGTGTTCGTCGGCGGCGGTGTGGCCACGCTCGGCGCGGCGATCTCCGCCGGTCTCGCGGTGGCCGCTTTGGTGCGCCGGGTGGCGCCGGCCGGCTGCGTCGATCTCGGTCCGCGGCTCGGCCTGCCCAAATTACCTGGCTGCGAGGCGATGCTTTATTCGAACCTTACCGACCCCCGTGCCCGCGGTGCGCTGCGCACGCTGGGGGCGGCGTTCCGGGCGGGGGCGGGGTGACAGGTTCTTTTGCGTATATGTTGGCTTGATGCTTCCTGTTAAAAAATGCCCACTTTTGGCAAC